>JAZSPI010000007.1:0-5147 GCA_045537395.1 Acutalibacteraceae bacterium
AAAGGTTTGGTGTAACCTATATTCTTTTTATGTTGATATAACCAAAAGCAGATACTGTCTGTTACTACGCTTTCCCACGCTGATTTTATTAAATGTTCCAAAAGAGCAGACGACTGCCCCCGAAGGCTTTGCTAACGGGCATAAATTCGAGGCACGGGAAAGCCCAACGGAAAATGAAGTAAAACTATTCGTACCAACGGTGCGAAATCTAATTTTTCGGTAGTGCTGTTCGTATAGAATAGCAATATGGCAGACTAAGGTTGAGTTATAAATCAATATATCAAATCTAATTCCGAAAAATTCGTACTTTCGCATCCGACGAGTCAAATATTCACAGCATCCAAAAAGTGGTTTTGGTGACTTTTGCCAAGCACAAAAGTCACTCAGCGAAACGTATCTACCTTATTTTTTCGTTGAAACGAAAAAAGCAATCGGCGTAGAGACGATTGCCTGCTACATTTAGGTTTAATTAATAACAAAAGATGCTGTCAGATTTAACAGCCCCTTTAATTTACATTTGACTTTATTGCTGATATTATATATAATGTTTGTATTAATCTTTCTCAGGTGATATATTTGAAAAAACTAAAAATCCTTTGTTTTTTTCTAAGCACTATACTTATAATTCTTATAGGAACACTTGTTGTTCTTATTGCGGAAAGAAATGATGAAAGTATGAATATTTTCAACACTTACGAAAAAAGCGAATATAAAGAATATCTCTTAAATGAAACTCATCTTAAGTTCATCGGCAGAAGTGCTCTTATGAACGGTGAAGTTGTTCTTTCCGATTCGGGAAGCGGAGTTGAATTTTTCTGCAAAAGTGACTATGCACAGATAACTCTTAAGCCGGAAAGTGACTATGTTTCGCCTAATCATTATCCGAGAATAGCCGTTTATTCCGACGGAGTTTTGGTGGTTGACGAATGCATTTCCGTGGAAAAGACCTTCCGTATAAACGCAACATACGAGGGAACCGTAATAACTGTTATAAAACTGTCTGAGGCCATGCATTCAAGTGTGAAAATCAGTAAGGTCGGCGCCTTTGGTGTGGAGGATATTGAGCCTACACAGGATAAAACACTCAGAATAGAATTTATCGGAGATTCCATTACCTGCGGCTACGGAATAGATGCCGCCATAAGCGAAAGTTTTTCCACCGCTACGGAAAACTTCTCAAAAACCTACGCATATCTTACGGCAAAGAATCTTAATGCAGATTATAGCGCAGTTTGCTATTCGGGATACGGTGTTCTTACGGGATACACGGAAAACGGCGTTATAAATGATAAGATAGTTATTAACGAATATGAAAAGGCATGTCAGTTCACGGGACAGATTGAACCTCTCTGGGATTTCTCAAAGGTGAAAAATGACCTTGTTGTAATAAATCTCGGTACAAACGATGCCTCGTACTGTTCGGGAAACTCTTACAGAAGACAGCAGTTTGTTCAGGCATATATGGAAATGCTTTCTGTGGTTAGAGAGAAAAATCCCGATGCATATATTCTTTGCATACTCGGTGATATGAATAACTCTCTTTATTCTTCTATAGAGACTGCTGTTTCTTCCTACAGTGAAAGCACATGGGACAGGAGAGTGGAGGCATTTTCCGCTGAGTTCAGAATGGGTGAAAACGATATAGTTACCGACGGTCATCCCGGGGCTCTGTCCAATCTTCACGCAAGTGAAGTCCTGACAGAAAAAATCAATCAACTGATAAATTTCGGTTTTATAGAAAGGTAGTGCGACATTGAAAGAAATATTTCTCTTTTCCTTTAATGCGGTAATGCCGATTCTTATACTGATTCTTGTGGGATATTTTTTAAGGGAAATACATTTTGCAGATGATAATTTCTTTAAAAAAGCCAACTCGATGGTATTCAAGGTATTTCTGCCCGTACTGCTTTTCAATAATGTTTATGCAATTGAAAGCCTTTCCTATATTAAGTGGGATGCCCTCGCTTTTTGTGTTGTTGCCGTTCTGATAATCAGCCTTATTGCCTATCTTACTTCGGGATTTTTTGTGCGCAGCAGAAAGCAGAAGGGTGTGCTTACCCAGTGTGCCTTCCGTTCAAATTATGCCATTATAGGTATACCTCTTGCCGAAAGTCTCGGCGGTGCCCACGCTGTTGCCTTTGCATCGGTTCTGTCTGCTGTAGCCATCCCGCTTTTCAATGTTCTTGCGGTTATAATTCTTTCCCATTACGCCGACGATGAAAAAGAGACTTCCGTTAAAAAGACGCTCATAAAAACGGCGAAAAATCCTCTTATTTTAGGTGTACTGAGTGGCGTTATCGTTGTTGTTTTAAGGAATATTTTACCTTTTGACTTTACAATAAAAGATAATCTGCCCTTCCTTTATACGGCAATCAATAATATGAGCAAGATTGCCTCACCCTTGGCACTGATAGTTTTAGGGGCAAGATTTGACATATCAAAGGTATCTTTTCTTTTCAGGCAGATTGTATGGGGAACTCTTTTTAAGACTGTTCTTACTCCCGTTACTGTTTTATCGGCGGCTGTATTTCTTTCCGAATATGTCGGTATTTTGAATCTTTCTTCAGTGGAATATCCTGCATTTATTTCACTTTTTGCTTCGCCTGTTGCAGTTTCAAGTGCCGTAATGGTCGGCGAGATAGGCGGAGACGAACAACTTGCAGGTCAATTGGTAGTTTGGACGAGTATACTTTCAATGTTTACTATGTTCCTTATAATTTTTGCAATGAGAGCATTAATGCTCATATAATACAAGAAAAGGAGAATTTATATGAATATCAAAAAAACAGTTATCGGTGCCTCTGCAGCTGTTACGGGTGCCGCTGCAGGTGTGGCCGTAAAAAAAGTGGCAGACAAAACTTTTTGCCCTCTTTGCACTGCCAAGAAACTTATTAACAGTTTCCGCCTTTCGCAGACCGCAGACAACAATTACAATAACGGTGTTGCACTTACTCCGCCTATGGGATGGTCAAGCTGGAATCTTTTCAGACATAAAATCAGCGAAAAACTCATAAAAGAAATTGCTGATGCCATGAAGGACAGCGGACTTGTGGATGCAGGCTATTGCTATGTTAACATTGATGACTGCTGGCAGGCATCGGAGCGCGACACAGACGGCAAATTACAGTGCGACAAAATCACTTTTCCGAGCGGTATAAAGGCTCTTGCTGAATATGTTAATGAAAGAGGAGTGAAACTCGGTATATACTCTTCTAACGGCACTCATACCTGTGAGGACTATCCCGCTTCTTTAAGAAACGAGAGAATTGATGCGGAAACCTTTGCCGAATGGGGTATAGAATACTTTAAATACGATTTCTGCCACAATGTCGCCATTCCTTCTCTTGCACCCCGTATTATTGCAGTTTCCTTTGCCAAAGAGGGCGCGGGTGAGCCTTTTGCTTACTTCACCTCTGCTCAGATGAAACTCAAAGGTCTTGCCCGTGTAGTACCCGACGAAACTATTGATACAAAGAACTATGTTGACGGTCTTGACGGAAAAAACGGCAGTTTCACCGTTGAAGTTGAAGCAGATAAGGCAGGGGAATACATCCTCAATATTGACATAAGAAAAGATGTAAGAAAAGAAAAATTCATTATGGCTGTGGTTAACGGTAAAGAAGAATATCACATTTACTGTGTCAGCCGTAAAAACTGGACTCCCGAAGGTAAACTTCAGACTACCGTGTATCTTGACGAGGGTGTAAATACCGTTGAGTTTATTAACCCCGTTGCCTCTAAAATGGACAGTGCCGCAATACAGTATAAACTTATGGGCAGAGAACTCAAGCGCGCCACAAAACTTTACGCCGAAAAGACAGGCACGGATGAAAAGCCTATTATATATTCTATCTGCGAATGGGGCTTCAACAGACCGTGGAAATGGGGCGCTGAGGCAGGTAATCTCTGGAGAACCACAGGTGACATTCAGGCTAAGTGGCTTTCTGTTCTTGCCATTTACGAACATACAGTCCGACTTCACAAATATTCCGCACCGGGTGCGTGGAATGACCCTGATATGCTTGAGGTAGGTAATGGAGATCTGACATATGAAGAAAACAAGGCTCACTTCAGCCTCTGGTGTATGATGAACGCTCCTCTTATTTTAGGTAACGATGTGCGCAAGTTTATCGTTGACGGCAAGATTGACACGGAAAGCAAGGTTTATCAGATTCTCACCAACAAAACAATGATTTCCATTAATCAGGATCCTCTCGGTGTACAGTGCCAGCGAATCAAAAGCGGCAAGATTGATATTCTCGTAAAGCCTCTTAAGGATTCAAAAGCGGCAGTATGTGTGCTTAATAAAGGCAGGAATTCCGCTTGCGCGAGAATCGACCTTAAAAAGATAGCAAATCTCGGGTTCCTTAACCTTCCCGAAAAAGAAGGCTATAAGGTTACCGATGTATGGGATGAAAAATTCACGCAAGACACACGCGTAATCAACACCGTAACAGAAAGCCACGGTGTAAAGGTGTTTATAATCGAATAAAAATAATACAAGGGACGGTTTTAGTGAACTGTCCCTTGTGTCTGTCTAATATAAAAATCAGTTATCAGCGGAATATTGCTATATATAATTTATGTTTCAATGAAACAGCAAGGCAGATACGCTTAGATGAGTGACTTTTGTGGCACCGTTATGCTTTATAATTTTCGTTTCAATGAATCAATTAGTCGTCAACGCTCGAGCCGCTTGGGCTTTTACTTTGGCACGATTGAGCGCCAAAGTAAACAAAACGCCACGCTTTTTTTAGCGGGAAAAGAGAGTGCTGTTTAGTTAAGTGGTGATGACAGTAAGAATTTGCTTTTCTTAAAGAGTTTTAAAAAAAATACTTTCCCTTGGGGTGCGACCCGTGGCAGGGTCGCAGACAGGAAACTGCCGTTTTACATTAATGTATTTATATATTTAACTTGCCTTCTTTAGCAGTGTTTCTGCTTTTTCACCTTTCAGTACCTCCTTACAAAACGCTCTACAGGGGGCACACCGTGGCAGGTGTGCAGACAACCGGTCAGATTTTATCTCTATTGAAAGGTTAGTTATAACCCATATTCTTTCTATGTTCATATAATCAAAAGCACGGAGTTACTTTCCTTATCACGCTTTCCCCCACGTTATCCGATTTGTTTTTGTAGGAATACTCATC
>JAZSPI010000071.1:0-75159 GCA_045537395.1 Acutalibacteraceae bacterium
GAAAAAGAAAATGAAAAGAAAAGTTCTCAATCGATTTTACGGCAATCAAAACTCCGATCAGTGGTAAAATTAGTTTAGCAGCTAAACTAAAATTTTTAAAGAATTTAGCAAAAATATTTGCATTTTCGTTTTTTTGTGCTAAATTATTAGTAAAAATAAGTTTTTGAGCTTGCAGCAAGGCAAGCGGAGTTGCTTTGAAATCGAAGATTTGCAAGTGTGCCGATTTAGTAAGGAGCGTATCAAAGTAAGCATACTGCGATGTTGTTTGACAATCAAATACCTATACAGTCGGATGATTTAGTATAGAGAACCTGAATACGATGTCTTTAAGCACACCGAATAGATTGGTTGATAGCGTGCCGCCATAATCCTGAAATGATAAGAGTAGCGACAATCACTGCGAAGAAATCTGTGCCTGTAATCATATAAGAGGTGAAATTCCCCCGATGGAAGTATAGAAATCACATTATGTATCGGTGTTATACATAATGTGATGAGTTGAGCGTATTACATAGTGCAGTGCGTTCAAACCATCACATTATTAACAATCAAAAACGGAGGTATCGTATGAAAGAAATCAAAGAACAAATCGTAATTGACAACATCACTCTCGATTTCCACAGAGCTTTTGACTGTGATTATGAAATCGGAACTATAACAAGATTGGAGAATTGATTATGGATAAGATGCAACAGGGACAATATCGAATAATTGATGTAGATGACAAACTCAGCGTAATAATCAAGCGTGAAGATGTCGGCTATGTTATTGACGTTATCGACTTCCCCGGCAACCTGCTTGAAAGTGTAACTGTATGGGATGACGATATAACTTTGGGGGATGAAAATGCTGATTAAAATTACATTTGATAGGTTTGTCGAGATGCTTGAGGAACGCAGATCGGTGTTTTGTCCTAACGGCATCGATGATTGTGTATGGAACTATTACATCGGTTTATTGCGTAATAATGGTGGATGCAATAGGTCTGCGAACAATGACCCTCAAATCATCGTTGACAATCTGTATGTTAATGGTAACTGGGGCGATTATAGCAACTATAAATCTGCACTTGAAACCGATAAAGAATTTGAGTTGAGAGCAATCAGCGAAGGTGCAGTTGTGTTTCCTGATGAGCGTATTGTTATTTACAAATCACCTGTTATGGAGGATATTATTTATGGCTAAAACAACTTACAAAAAACTTTCATCGCTGAAACCAGCGATTGAAAAGTGCGATGCAGTGAAACTTGTGCATGTCGGTAGTAATAACTACTATATTATCACTCTTGACGATTATAAGGTGTTTCAGTTCCTCGGTATCACACCGAAGTCAATCCATCCGGAATTTACAGGATGTTACGGTGGACATAAACATCACAAGATTGTCGGATATCGTGTAAGTAATGAAGTCGGTGAGATTGTTAGGGCAAATCAGAAAATGATTAACGATATTGCAAGGTATTTGTGATGAGAGTTCGTGTGACTATGATTGTCGATGTTCCAGAATTTGTCGATATTGATGAGGTGTAACAACGAAAAGAGATGACTTAAAACGATATTGTAATCTTGCCTTTTTCATCTATGAATGGCGAAGGGAAGATAAAGCAATTCAAAATCGTATGATTGATTGGTTACTGCTTAATGCGTTCTATAAAGCACATCGTCAGAAGCCAATCATCAACGATACAACAGCATTACATCATCCGGTGGAGGCGGAGATAGTAAGATGTATTGCATCGGGTATAACATTAGACGAGTTCATCGTTGACTGGATATACTCAAACCCTTCATCGTCGGTAAAGATGTTACGCAGACGATGGTTCAAAGTGGCACGATTGCTACAAATTTATCAACAGTTTTCACAACCAATTATGGAGATTAAAAATGAAATTCACGATTAACCCTAATGACTTCAAATCCGCAGCAAAACGCCTTGCCCTCGTTGCCATCAAAGGCACATTGCCGACAACATCCGCTATACAGTTTGAGTATGATGGTAGAGAGATGACGATGACAACTAACAATTTTCAACAGCAACGAACCATTAAAATCAATGTTGTAAGTGACAGCGATAAGCCTTGTAAATTTACTATTGATTGTGTAAAGATGAACAAGTTACTGACTTGCATCCGTACCGACAATATTGTAATCGAATACGATGGATTAGATAAATGCAAAGTAGATATTGGTACTAAAATTACATTCGATGTGGTTCACGATTGCTACAAGTTTGATGATGTAAGCACAAATAATACTGCGTCTGTTATATTCTATAACTCCGCACTGAAAGATGCGTTAAATAAAGTATCTTGGGCTGTTGCTGACAAAAAAGAAAATCGCAAAGCGATTACCGGCGTTGCCATGTATGTCGATGTTGAAAATAAAATAATTACAACCGTTGCAACTGATACAAAGTATCTTGCAATACATAAAACGCTTACTCCAAAAATCAATATAATGAAAGATACCAAAGACTGTGCAATCATTATACCACACGAAGCATTAAAAATGATTGACTCTTTGGATGATGAATTTACAGTTGTCGCAATAACAGATAAGTATATGCTCATGGTGTGTGGGAATGATGTTCTGACAACAAAACTCATCGTAGGGAACTTTCCGAACTGGAAACAAGTTGTACCCGAAAAGACGATGTATAAGTATAAAACTGATACAAAACATCTCATTAAGGAAATAAAACAAGTTCAAAAGATTGTAAAGACAATGGAAGCCGATGCTGATGTTATTCAGTTCACACTGAACGATTGTAATGTCGGTATGTTACCTTTGAAACATAATTATAACACAAAGAGCGATGAAACTGTCGGTATCGAACATACTGCAACGATGGAATATGCTACAACTGAATTGATGCCTGAAACATTCACTTTCAAATTCAAACTTGATATGATTTTGCCTATACTGGAATCGTTTGATAATGATGTTAAGTTTGGCATAAACAGTGAGAGAAGTCCTTTTGTATTCACCGGAGATGACAACTATAAAGTTATCGGTATGCCTTGCGTATATTACTGACAATAATTGGGAGGTGTAACAGCCTCCCTTAACAATCAAATAAAAGGAGATTAAATTATGAAAATCTATAAATTCAAAGTAGTTGTCGCTTTTCCTGATTGTGACGATATGTGTACTGATGATATATACACGGCAATCAAAGATTACAATGACAATGTTGCGGTTGAAGTGGAAGAAATCGAAGATAAGGATGAAAACTAATGAGATACTATTTAATTACTGTTGGCGATAAGTATGTTGCAAGTCCGTATGCAGATTGTCTTACCGATGACCGCAATAAAGCAGCAGTATTTACTGACAATAACATTGATACTATTTTCAGTCGGTGGGATAAGGAAACTGACGGAAAAGCTGATATTATTGAAACTGATTGGAAATGAAGGATATTTGATATGAAAGTTTATGTTTTAAACGCTATAGATAGTAATGGAGAATTGTCAATAATTAAATGCTGTGCAGACAAGCAGAAAGCATTGAATATCGCAATCGTCGACTATGAAGATGAACTTTTGCAATGTCGTAATATGGGCGAACATGTACCCGATGTTGCGCACGATTTGTATAACGCATTATCTGATGACGGTATTTATTTTGTTGACGATTTGGGTATAACTTACTATCTTACGGAGTGTTCTTTATAAGATGTAAGCGTATGTTAAATGATGACTTAAAATGCAAAGTTGTTTGAAAATAAACATAAAGTTCAAATTTGCATTTTAAGGCACTTCCGGCGAGGCTTAATGTTTTTGCATAAAACTATTAGCCGGACTATTAAGCCTCGCCGGATAGCCTGCTAACACGGTTTAACAGGCGTTTTAAGTTTAATTCACAATTTCAGCGTTGACAGTTACCGGATTTTTCGGTTTTTCAGCCATATTCAAAACGATTGAAACGGCACTTTGATTGTTTTGTTCCGATTTCTGTTCAATAACACCGGCAATCTTGGCAAGGCTATTGAGTGCATTGATTTTATCCCGTGCCATTAAATCGTCATCAATAATTCGCTCAAACTCTTTTGCGATTGATTGGATGTTGGGTCGGTTTAATTCCCATTCTGCATCACGCAGAAATTTCAATCGTGCTCTGACAACTGGTGACATCATCAGTTTTCGCATATTGGCTTTGTCGATTTCTTTTCGTCCGGTAATCGGTGTGAGATGTTTTTTGAACAGTTGATAGTAGTCGTCGGTGCATCGTGCATCACTTTCAACGATGTCATCAAGGAACATCTCAATTCGCTTATCGGGAATTGGATTCATCGGTGTGTGATCTTTATCGTACACACACGCAGGTACGCACACGGATTCGTCGTTGTAATCGTCGGTGTATGTAGGTGCGTATTTATCCGTGTAACCATCGGTACGCTCTCCAGTCTTTTCACGCATGGATAACTTCGTCGGTGTAATGTCAAGTTCTGTCATAATGATCTCCGTCTTTTCGGTGTTAATATTAAAGTTGACACAACTACAATATACCACACAATCAACAGAAAAGCAACGAACATTCCTCATTATTATATATACAATATATCCATATACGGGAATTAAAGGTCATAAACTATTGAGTGTAAACAACTTATAACATACTTGAAAATAAACCTGAAAAACTGAAAAACTACACTTGAAAAAGTCAAAAATAATGCTAAATTAAAGCATGAAAGGACAGCGAAAATGGTTTACTTGGTATCAAAGAATAAGTGTGTGATTGGTGAAAACACCAATCACACACTTGGATGATGAGTGCAATATCTAATCTCACAGAAAAACTGCACATCAAAGGTGCAAGAAAAGATGTTGCAGTTACAGCCAGTTCAATCGGAACACAGATGACAAACGGCTATCTTCCATTGTATGATGACAATAACGAGATTGTTATGCGTATATGGAAGTTAAACGAAAATCATATCAACCCACAATTTAAGGAGAATTAAGATGGACAAACAACGATGTGTAAACTGTAAGTGGTATTATCACGGTGGATGGTGTGTCAAATCCGGTCGTAGGTGCGCACGAATTGTAGTATGCGATGAATGGGAGGCTCGCTGATGGCACATAAGGCAAAAGCAGGTGGTGAAATCGGAGCAAACGGAGAGTTCTATAAGGGCGGTCAGTTTGTAGCGGACAATCCCAATACTGCAAAAGGTTCTAATCTGAAAAAGAGCCAACATAAAATTCAGATAGAGCCTTATAAATGGGTAGTAGCGGATACCGATGAATTTCCTACAATGAGTGCTACCGGAATAGGAGCGGTCGCAACCTTTGTTCGGGCTAATGGATGGAAAGATTATAGCGAGATCGTACTTGCCGATAACGCTGAATACCTCTGTAAGCGCAATGGTTGGAATCTTGATGAAATCAAAAAGGCTATTGCTCGTTATAATAACGGTGAAAGGGTTTATCGTAAATGACAGAAATAACTAATTACTGGGTTGATGATTGTGGTAATATGTGGAGTAAAGTCTTATTCAGCAGAGACGAAGCTATTAAACGCAGTAAGACGATGCACGACTGTATTGCGTGCGTTGACTGCCATGATTGTATACACTGTGAATATTGTGTATCGTGTAGAAATTGTATATCGTGTAGTCATTGTTATGCTACCTATAATTGTGAAGGTTGCAGATACTGCACTGCGTGTATCGGTTGTAAAAATTTACAACACTGCCGTAAATGTAAAGCATCTAAAGCCTGTGCGTTCTGTGTAGATTTAACTGACTGTAAGCGGTGTGTAGAATGTTCAAGACTTATAGGGGTTACGCATGAGCCTGATAAGGTTACAATAACTACTCCTACGTATAAGCGTATCACTCTGTATAACACATCTGACAATTTAACTGGATGTATTGATGATATTTGTTTCGATTTTAATAACACCTCAATTATCAAAGATATATTATCAGATAAATCAGATGTCCGCAGTTTCAAGAGAGCATTGGCAACCATGATTGCTATGAAGTACAGCAGCGACACAGATATAAAGAGAGTGTGTCTTTTGTATGAGTATGGTGGATATAATGACTATGAGGCAAAGGTGGTTAAATGAAATGTAAAGACTGTAAATGGTATAGACCGGATGAACCACCCTTAGTACAGTTAGTGGTCAAAAATATAGGCGATGGCAGAGGTAAGTATGTGCGACGAAAAGTGTACAGAAGATGTGCTATGCTGTTTGAAAAATTAGGATGGATGGGTAGTTGCAAAGGGAGTCATAAATATTGTTTTGAACCAAGGATGAGGTGAATGAAAAATATAGGTAAGTATTTGTGTTTCGATATGGATAATGCTGAAGCTGTAAAGGAGGCGCTTGATGCTGAAACAGCACACTTGCGGGAATGCTACGAAAAACAAGTCTGTATAAACGAGTTACAGGCTAAAATAGATAAATTGCGGAAAGAGGCAAAGGATGCGGGGTGGTTACTACCTCCTGAAGATAGGATGCGTAAAGCATTAGAGAGTATAGCTATACATGTCATATATAATGACGCTGTTGATGCTAATCATATACTGAAAATATGTAAAGTAGCCTTAACTGGTGTAAACAAGGAGAATTAAGATGGAAACAACACCGATACTGTCGGTTGACGAGATGTATAATCTTGTAATCGAAGCCTACAAACATTGTAAACAGAAAAGAGATGAGTATACTATTGATGAAATTCGAGTTAATACCAATGCTCCCTGTCCTGAAATATGTATCACAGGTGGAGGCTATCTTGTCCGCAACCCCAGATATGGTTGGACGGTGGAAGGTGTACACTCCGCTTTAACACGGCGTATGATACGGTATATTAAAAAGAATAGTAAACAATGGATCGACAATGAGCTGTCATATATTTAATAAGATGAAATTGATCTTGGAGAATTGATATGAGAATCAAAAAGCATTATATTGAAAAAGATGTAATAGGACATAAGGCAAGTAGTACGGATAAAGTGTATTGTTGCACTTTGAGTGAGTATATAGCAATAATCGAGCGAGGTATTAGAGATGACCTTGAACTTATCAAACTTATAAAGGAGTACGGGTCTAATATTTATATGCCTATCTTCCCGTTTATGGACGAGTTAAATTTATATGCCACACAAAGTAAATTGTCCCCTGCGCAGCGATTTAAGCGTATGGTAGATAGCGCCGGTAGTGGATTGTCTTTGCGATGTGGGCATTATAATACAACTGCGGAAGTAGTTACAGTAAGTGATGCATGCAAAAGCTTACTGCTTAATCTGTCGTGCCGTACATCTAATCAGGATGACATCACAGTAAAACAAGCCGTTGAATACGGAAAAATTATAGCTGATACATACATAGGTGAACATATATGAAGTCAAGACTTTATTTGTTATTTCAAGACATGTACAAAAATGAGAAACGCACTTTATCGCTACTTTGTATTATTAGAAAAATATTAGAGCAACTGGCGTTGGATTGGGACGATTATATACAAGATTGTGGATGTGAGCCGTCCAAGAGTAGGAAAGCATTGGATGTGGTCATGCAGAACATAGAACATTCGATACTGAAAACTAATGAGTTGATTTATATAGTAGAACACCCAGAGGAATAATGTAATGCCGAGTATAGAATACCCAGAATGGTTATCTAAGTTGATTGAGAAAAAATACAATAACGACCAGTATAAGGCAGCAGATGATCCAGATTATATAGCGTGGGCTCAGGAACACGCATACCAATTTGCTGATGCCTACTGGTGTTCATGTGCTGGACCATCAGACCGTCTTTCTGTGGATGTTATAAATATATTGAAAAGTAAAATAATCAAATCCTTCAAAAGAGATTCTGACCGTAACCAATGGCAAAAACGCACTAATGTAATACGACCATGCAATCCTACGCAATGTGCATACGCGTGGTGCTGTGTTAGAGCGAAGGTGGATAAACCAATCGGACCCACGACTAATGATATTTATTTTTGAGGTTGATTAAGATGAGTATGAACAGTTAAAAGTTGAAAGAGGTTTCTGAATGAACTACTATGAATTTATAGAGCAGAACAGAGATAGCATACTGCTAATTGGCTCATACAGTGATTATCCGTATAAAACTGTTACTGTTGAGTATGTGCGACTATCCGATAACAAAAGAATGGAAATCGTACTTCCAAATAAATGGACAAGACACGCTATCGCTGCGGGAAATGATATTTGCCCTCGCTGTGGTAATAAACTGATTATTTTAACGAAGCACAAAGATTATTATAAAGATGGTTTCAGGTTTGTAGGCTGTAGTAACTACCCAAATTGCACCTATCGAGAAAGCGATAGACCGAAGTATAGCCGTAAGCATTATAGTCCTTGTGGTGGCGGTAGTTTAGATATAGATGAACTTTATGAACTGTATGGCGGTGAAGTTTTTTGAAAATTTGCATAATAGCATTAACTGGTGTAAATAAGGATACCTGAATATGAAAGTCAGATATAAAGACGGTCAACTGCTATATGTGCGTGATGGTAAACGCAAGATAGCGCCACCGACAGCAAAGAATATCAAAGCATTACAATCTCTTGGTTATGATTGTAAGTCTTTACTTACACTCAAAGGTAAGTTGACGATTCCATTATACCCTTATCAGTTTGAGGGTGTCGTTAGAGCATCTAAACAAGATTACAACTTACTTATCGCAGACGAGATGGGGGTCGGCAAGGCTCTGGTCAATGGAACTAAAGTATTTACCGAATCAGGATATAGACCTATCGAAACTCTTAAAGTGGGAGATAGAGTGTATGGTACTGATGGTAGGCTTCACAATGTTACAGGGGTTTATCCTCAAGGCATCAAACCTTGTTATGCAGTTACATTTAATAAGTATCACACAATCAGATGTAGTGCCGATCATTTGTGGACGGTTCAGACTTTTAGCGATAGGCATAGGTATCCGAATCGGTGGCATACCTATACTGCAGAGGAACTTATACAGAATAAGGTAATGTTACACAATAAGAATGGAGATTATAGTCACTACTACTTGCCCGCGATTAGACCATTACAGTTTGAGGTTAAGCGTCATTTCATAAGTCCATACTTGTTAGGTGTATTGATTGCTGAAGGCTCTATGAAACATTCAGTAACTTTTACAAATCCTGAAAGTAGTATAATCGAGTCTATTAGGGCTGAGGTTGTGTTTGCAGGTTATGAATTGCATACGGATGACGGTTTGACTTGGCGTATCACAAAAGGTGAAACAGGAGGCAGACCTAACGCTTATATCAATGAGATTCGCAGATTAGGCTTGGATGTAAACTCACCTGAAAGGTTTATTCCAAGTGAGTATCTGTACGACTCCGCTGAAAATCGGTTGCAGTTGTTGCAGGGTCTTATGGATTGTGATGGTACTACTAATGGTAATATATTTGAATACAACACAACTTCAAAAAAGTTACGCGATGATGTTATTTTTTTAGCAGAGTCGTTGGGTTGTGTAGTGTTGCAAAGCGACAGAATACCATATTACAAAGATAAGTACGGCAACAAAGTGCTATGTAAAAAAGATTGGAGAATACGAATCAGACAGCCGAAGGGTCTGCATTTATTTACAACCGAAAAGCATCTTACTAAGATTAGCAAGATAAAACAGAAATATTTTGCATCTACCAAGATTACTGCAATAAAACCAATAGGGGATAAGGAGTGTACCTGTATAAGTGTAGATTCCTCAGACCATCTGTTTCTTACGGAGCATCTGATACCTACACATAATACGATGTCTGCTATTGGGGCTATGGCTATGCGTAAACCTAAAAAGACAATCATCGTTGTCCCTGCCCCTATCAAGTTTCAGTGGGAGCGTAACATCAAATCGTTGCTCAAGAAACAACATACTGTATATGTATGCAAAGGGCAAACATTTGATATGTCCGATTGTCTGTATGTCAAACATAGTCAAGTAATTATAATCAATTATAACATACTTGACTATTGGGTTGATTTACTATGTCGGTATAGTTATGATATGCTGATACTTGACGAGGCACACCGCATTAAACATCCTAAAACTGCTGTAAGTATGGCAACTGCAATGCTCCGTGATAAGTGTAAGTCTTGTATATGCTTGTCGGGTACACCGCTTACTGACCGGAACGCTGATATATGGAATGTTGTGCGTATGGTGAATAAACAGTTATTCCCATCGCACTTTGCATTTCAGCAGAGATATTGTGGTCACGAGTTCGCCCCCGGCAGTAGTACATCGCAGTCGATAAATATGCTGGAACTTCATCGTAAACTTACAGAAAGTAGCACAATGATAAGACGGACAAAGAAAGATGTCTATACACAATTACCGAAAGTGAGTGTAGATGTCGTTCCACTTGGTGTTACTTCTGATACGCTTGTGCAGTTGGCGAATGAAACGCAGACTGAATCTAAATGGATGCAACAACAGAAAGGTCGTGATAGAGGTGTTGCGGCTTTTCGTGTTCAGCAATCTCTTGAAAAGTATCTGCAAGAAGCGATCAGGCTTAAACTGCCACTCATTATTGACTGGATTAAAGATTTTATGCAGTCTACCGATGAAAAACTTATTGTCGGTGTAGTTCATCGTGAGAAGTGTGGTGCTATACTCTATGAAAAGTTCAAAGATATTGCAGTACATATCGACGGTTCTGCTGATGCCAAGAAAAAAGACAAACTATTGACGGAGTTTATGACCGATGGCAGTAAGCGGTTACTTGTCGGGAATATTCAATCTGTCGGTACTGGCATTGACGGATTGCAGAAAGTCTGTTGTAATATGGCGATTGCCGAGTTGTGTTATTCGCCTGCGGACATCAAACAGCTGATGGCACGACTTGATAGAAACGGACAAACTCAACCTGTCAACATCACTTTCTTGGTCGTTAAAGACAGCATTGACGATATGCTTGTTAGTATGTTAGATCGCAAAGCAAAAATAACAGGCGAAGTCCTTGATGGCGTTGCACCGGATAAGACTGAAACGCTTGCTTATATGTTAAACAACAAACTGTAAAGGAGAAATGATTATGCAAGTTGACAACATTGAAGTCTATGGACTTAAAGAAAGCATCATAGCGTCTGGATTGCCTATGCGTAATTCCTACGATGACTCCGGATTTGAGTCACAAGTGCTTGGTCTGGACTTTGATTGGAATAATACACATTTTACAAGAGCGTGTAATTTAGCAGACAATCCTACTGCTTCAGGTCATCTTAACTATCTTTCAGGTGTTATCGTACAGATGAATATCACGGCGACTGTCAAATGGTGGGAGCAATGGCAGCGGTATCATTTCCAGCAGATTGTATCGTCGATGTCTACAATGCACCGATTACGGCGTATGATGGCAGAAAATACAATTAAGTTTAACAAAAATACAAGTCAAAAAGTCATCGCAACCTTTATGGAAATGCTTAATGATGAAAATGTTACGGATGAACAACTCGCCTATTCCTGTCCGATGGGTATTGAACTGACGGCGCGTGTAAGTACGAATTATTTACAATTAAAAAATATGTATGAACAGCGGAAACATCACAAGTTGACGGAATGGCACAAGTTCATAGATGTTATAAAAACTCTCCCTTATGCACATCAATTTATAGGTACACCGAATGAATAAGTTGAATACAAAAGAAGTAAGAAAAATGATTGCAAAGTGCAAGCATTGTCGTTATTGCAGTAACCGTAATCAGTCGTGGCTGAGTCGATTTATCGACCGCATGCTTGACTCCGATATTTTTGTAAGATGTCATAAACCGTCAAATATGGTATTTAATATTGGTAATTGTAAGCATAGCCATAGCTTTTACTGTTATAGCGTATGCGAAAATTGCAAGGCAGTTAAAAGATGAACATTGCAGAATTACTTGAAGAACACCATATACCATATAAGATGAGAGCAGACTTCTACAATGTGTGCTGCCCGTTTTGCATATCCGATCACGGATACCATCTTGGTATATCCGACAGAGGATTTGCTACTTGTTTTAAGTGCGGATGGCATAGTATTGAGTCAACAGTCCACGCCTTGCTGGACTGTGGCTATCAGACTGCCAAACAATTTGCAAAGACAATTTGTAAAGGTAAGTCGTTTGAAATTAATGAACCTAAAACTGCAAAGTTTGAGTTACCGTCAGACGGACTTATTACAGATGCTGGAGGTATCGCTCGTCACTATTTACAAGATAGGCTCGGACAGTATCACGGTTTTCAGTTACATACATTACTGAAAGACTACGACATACAGTTTACAAAGTTTGAGTATAAAGACGCTATGTTAGCCGGACGCATCGTTTTCCCGAACTACTACCACGGTAAAGCAGTATCGTGGCAAGCAAGAGACTATCTCGGCATACATAAACTGAAATACATAACCGCACCAAAAGACGGTGAAGTCATATTCCATAAAAACTTTTTGTGGGGTATAGACAAAGTGCCTTACGATAAAGTTATTGTATGCGAAGGCGTTATGGATGCTCTGACAATCGGTTATGGTGCTGTACATACTCACGGAGTTAAGTTCAGTAAAGCACAAGTTGATGAGCTTGCAAGTTTCAGCGAAGTTTATATATGTTATGACTCAGATGAAGCAGGGCATGACGGAGCAAAAAGATTGGCAAGTCAGTTGTCGCATAAAACCAAAGTAAAAATAATTAAAGTATCCGACAAAGATTTGAATAGTTGTAGTAAGCAAGAAATTGAAGATGTGAAAGGTTTGATACAATGACACCTGAAGAACGACGAGAATACATGCGTAAGTGGAAGTTGGCGCATAAGGAGAAGATTGTGATCTACAACGCTAACTACTACCAGAAGCATAAGGAAAGCAGCCTGGCTAATCAGCAAGAAAACTATAAGTCTAACAGGGATGAGATTAATGCTGCAAGACGGGAACGCTATCGTACTGACCCTGAGTATCGTGAGAAAGTAAGCAAATATAGTCAGCGTTGGCGTCGTAAAAAGCGTTTGGAAGATAATAAAGGAGAGTGCAAATGAACACAAGAGAAGAAATAAATCGTAAAGCCCGCGAAAGGTATGCAACTGATGCTGAGTATCGTGAACGATGTAAAGCAAACTCACGAAAAGCAACTGCTAAACTTGACGATGAAGGACGCAAAAAGCGAGCAGAGTATATGCGTGAATATCATAAAAAGCATCCTGAGTATCTTAAACGGAAAAGAGAAAATGAAAAGAAACGCAGAGAACGATTGGAGGAGCAGAATAATGTACAATGAACCATTATTTTTCTTTGACCTTGAAACCACTGGACTTGACATTGATACTTGCGGTATCGTTCAGTTAGCGTTCATAAAGTATAGCAAAGAAGATGCTGACGGTAATAGGTGGGAAACATCTGACTCTATCGTTATGAACCCCTTGCAACCTATCGACCCTAAAGCGTCGGCAGTGCATAAATTTTACGATGAAGATGTTGCCGACAAGCCTTCATTTGAAGTTTATGCTGATGAACTGTTCGCAATGGCTGACGGTGCTATCTGGGTAGGTTACAATAATGCACGATTTGATATCCCTATATTCAAGAACGCATTTAAGCGTATCGGACATAAAGTACCGAAACCTGCCGGAGTTATTGACTGTTACAAAATCTTCACTTACTATTACGGTATGAGCCGTAAAAAGGGTGCAAGAACTTTGATGGCAGCACATATCAATTACTGCGGTGAAGCATTTGATGGCGCGCATGGTGCACTTGCCGACATTGAAGCAACCTACAATGTACTGGCAGAGCAGATTGATGTTCATTCTGATACCCTTACACTTGAAAAAGCATTGACAATTTCAAGTGAAGTTGACACGAGAATCGACCATCGTGGTTTCTTTAAGTTCGGTGGCGTTGACCGTACTCCGATGTGTGCATTTGGAAAGTATGCAGGTGTTCCGTTGGATAAGATACCGTCCGGCTATCTGAAGTGGATTATGGGAAACGAAACATTCGATGAAGATACACGAAAAGTTGCAAGTAACGCATTGATAGGAGTTTACCCTGTATGGCATACAAACTGAGATTGACTCAAGAGCAGTACGATGAGATAATCAGACTCAATAAAAAGTGTGGTTGGTCGTTGAGGCAGTTAGAGGCAAGGTTTAAGATACCGAAAACAACCCTGAACAGAATTATTAAGGACGGAACAAGTTATGAAATCATTGATACCGACAACAGCAAATGATGAGTTCAATGACAAACCTGATGTGTTTTCACGCATCAAAGAAGTTTTGCATATCAGTATTGCAAAACCGTATGGTCGTAAGTTGGCATCGTTGACTGAATACTTTAACCGCTTTACAGACAAGCAAATAGATGAGTTTGTCGGTAAGTTGGCTGAATCAAAGTGGGTGCGTAATGATATGTGTACTTATGATTTCATTATGCGTAAAGACCTTGTATCCGGAATGCTGTCTGACGGTGATGAAGTGTCTGAGTATTATAATGTAACTGTATTGGAGGTATAAGATGAGTAATAGAATTTGCGGAAGGTGCAAAAGTTCAATTGTTGTGCCGTGGAATAATGTTAAAGACTTTTACAAATGTATGAATTGCAGTGCTATGGGGTATGCAGAAAAGTTCCCAGAAAAGACCGTCTTTGACTTGATCACGGCATCGCCGGAGGTGCTGGCGGAAGAATTTGTGGAGCCGTACACCCGATGGGGAGAGGACGGGCATCTTGAAACTTTGTGGAGATCTAATTTCAGAGAACTTTCGGGTATGCTGTGCGATACGAGAGAAGAAACAATCGCCGCAACGATGGAGAAACTGAAAGAGGTTTGCAATGGAAACTGAATATGATATGAATTGGTCAGTGCAGTTTGAGATTACGCTTGACGGTACACCGGTGTCATTCTTTGATTTGGATGAAGCAACATAAGAGTATCTTGTTGAACAAATCAGGAACGGAAGTATGCACGGAACTACTGGTGGAGCGAGGTTGAATTATGTATCTTGAATGTACTTGTGCTGACATTACAGAAAAAACAATGGAACGCTTGATGAGCAACGCTAAGCGTATGTCATACAAGAAGTTGTTATCTCTTATTAAAAACAACCTACCTGACTTGTATTATGCTTTAGGGCTGAATTATCCAAACCCGTGGAGCACTCAATGTAAGCAAACAGATACCCATTACATTTTGGTACATAGTGCTATTGAGTATTTTATTAGAAAGGAAAATTACGATGAGTAACTGTACAAAGTGTGGCACACCATTACAGGAATACCCTATACTGTCAGAAACGCATTTTGAAACCCTTACGGCTTGCCGTAACTGTCAGTCAAGACTTATTACGCAACTAACACTAACTAACCGTAGCGTTGCGGAAAAGTGCCTTAAAACGCAAGCCGTACCGAAGCGGTATTGGCAAGCAGAATTGACCGACAAATACAAGCAGTTTGACGGTATTGAAGATGTGCTGGAAGGTAATCGTGGCATTTATTTTATTGGTAAATCAGGTGCAGGGAAGTCGTGGCTTACTATTGCGTGGATGTTGCATTTTATCTACAGAGGATACAAGTGCCATTACATCAACTGGTCAGATTTTATGGTGCGGTTGCGTATGGATATTAAGTCTTACGATGAAATGAAGCGTAAAGCATTACAGTATGACTGCGTATTTATAGATGACTTTGACGCAACAAATCAGTACATGTACGACATCGTGTATAACTTTGTCAATACATTGTACAATGCACCTAAATTGACATTCTTTAACAGCGTTGATTTGCCGACTCAAAGTAAGTTGGCTATGCGTATCGGTGAAATGACAAAACAAGTAAAATTAGTGAGGAAATGATGAGAACACAATTTCATTGTAGTTACTGCGATTCAGTATTTAACAACGAGGATGCTTGTCGTAAACACGAAATCGAGAAACATGCACAAGGCAAAGCACCTAAGTTTGACAGGGGCGACATTGTTAAATGTGATGGCACTGGATACTCTTATTACATAGATAGGGTTGCGTACTTTAGCAACGCTCGTAATCAATGGGTATATTCATTGGAGGGTACTCACGCAACTGTTACAGAGGATGGTTTATCGTTGGTGTGTAAAAATGGAGATTGCAGAAAATTGTATGAAAGTGCTATTGAACTTGCAAACGCATTGTTTGGAGACAGGTGTGCTGATGGTTATCACAGTTGTTTTGAGGTAAGTGTCAGACTTGAGAGGCATTTCCTGTTTACAGTACCGATTTCAACCGATCAGGTGTTAGAGTATATGGCAAATAAGGCTAAATCAAAATGAAAGAACGCAAATAAAATTAGTGATGGAATAATTATGAGTATATTTAGTTGTGAGGATTGGGGAGGCGTTGATATTCGTACATACGAAAATAAGCGTAGAGAGTACGAGGATACTATAGAAACGCTTATAGAGGCTATTGCCAAACAAGGATGCACTCTTGTCCATGTCAGGCTGTATCCCGGTGCAGTTGAAAGAATGATAACTGAGGATTATCCGTTTACATCGTTGAAACCCGAACTGCGTGATAGAATACTTAGAAGATTTCATGCCATGCTTAATGAGGAGGATTACATGAATGCTTATATTGAACAAGCTAAAGCATTTATTAAGTCAACGGCTATCACATCCTGCGGTCATAAGTGTTTTATATGGGGTGCGGGTGAATGTGCTACTATTGTATACGCAGATACTTTTGATGAGGCAGTTATGTCTATGGTAAACAGCTTAAAACAGATGGATGAGTTCTTGGAGAAATATAAATGCAGATTGAAGAAGTAAACACATCATTTGAACAACGGATATGTTACTTACTGGCATACAATGATGAGTACATTTCAGAAGTTGCAAGTAAGTGGCAGAGAGGTCTGCTGGATAATAAGTATTGTGATACGCTTGCAAGGCTGTGCGTCAAGTACCATCAAAAGTACAAGACTGCACCGAAAGAAAACCTCAGTAAGTTTATCAACAATGCAGTTGCACTCAAAAAACTCAATGCTGATACCGTTGCTGAAATTCAAATCATTATTCAGAGTTTCGGCAATGAAGATGCAGTGTCGGACATTGACTTTGAGATTACTGAAACGCTAAAATACTTTGAAAAGCAAGCACTTAAACTTGTCAGCGAAGAAGTACAGGCACTTGTCGATAAGGGTGAAGTCGAAGAAGCCAAGTCGCTTATCACGAACATGGAGTCATTCAGTCGTGGTAAACTTGACGGTTGCGATGTTTATGCTCTTGACGACAATGAAATTGATGAAGCAGTCAATGATACTTATGAACAGATTATTGAACTACCGGGTGCTGTCGGTAAAGTGATGAACAATACACTCGTCCGTGGAGGTTTCATTACTTTTATCGCAAGACCGAAAGTTGGTAAAACTCATTGGCTTACATTACTTGCTTGTTATGCTCGTAGACAAGGGCGTAAAGTCATCTTTTTTAGTGCAGGAGACATGACAAAACACCAGATGCTTATGCGTGTATGGCAAGCGGATGCCAGGACTACGGCAAACAAATACTATTTGAATAGTCAGCGTATTCCGTATCTTGACTGTGTACGCAATCAGAAAGGTACTTGTTTTGACCGTGAGGGTGACGGAAATCTTTTCAATGAGTGGAATGAAATCAACCCATACTTTGAAGGCATTGAAGAATACAAACCATGTACGCTGTGTATGGGTAAACAATGCGATAAAAAGAAATACGAAAAAGCAATCAGTTATAAGCGTGTAAAGCGACCGTTACTTGACAGTAAGACGGTTCGTGAGTTGCGTGACAAAATGCGTGAAAACGATAATGGCGGTGTGTTGCATATTGAACATGCTCCGTCAGGTACGCTTACTTGTGCTGAACGCAGAAGCCGTATTGTCCGTATCTGTAAAGAGTATGGATGGGAACGACCTGATGTAATCATTTATGACTACGCAGGTATTATGGCAAACGAAAAGAAAGATGAGCGTGAAAGCACCCATTTTGTGTGGCAGAGCATGAGAGCCGAAGCCGACCCTGAGATGTTCGATTGCCTCGTCTGTACTGCTATGCAAGCCAACAGTACATCGTATGACTTCAACGATTTGACATTGCGTTCATTTTCACTTGACCGTCGTTGTTTCGATGAAGTTAGTGCGGCATACGCATTGAACCAGACACCTGATGACCGCAAAGAAGGCATTACACGGATTGCAGCACTATTAAAGCGTGAGCATCCGTTTGATGAAAGTATGCAAGCGGAGTGTCACGGTTGTTTGGCATTGGGTACACCATTGATTGTGTCTGACATTATATACAGAGAACCACCTAAACAGACAGGATTTACAAAATGAACTGGCTTAAATCGTTATTTACAACTGCGAGTAAACCTAAAAAGCAGAGAGTGCTAATCCATTTCGACGACGGGGACTGTGAAAGGTGATGGTAGGCAGAATGATTTATGTTCCGTGGATGCTCAATGCAAAAGTACCAATGTACTGTGAGGATGACGGTACTGTTACTTTAAGATTGATCTACGGAGATGTTCCGTGTCATGGTTATGGTAAGCAGTACGGCAATACAACTTGGGAGTATGTAAAATGATTATTTACAGCATTGAATACGGTTACGAAACACACAACTTTCATAGTTTTGAGAAAATGATGAAAGCATTAAAGTCATGGTGGAAAGCAGACGGCAGTCCTTTTTGGTATGATGAAAATGGAAAGCGTACCCATTTTCCTACTGTCGATGAAGTGTTGCAAGGGTTTTTCGATGAGGAAGGCTTTTATCGTGCATACGGCAATTCTAACTATGTAGTAATAAGAAAGGTTAAAGTACAATGAAATCACCATTTCCACCCTTTGTATTTACTTACAAAGATACAAGACAGAACAGTAAACGGAAAGCGATGCTGCAATACTTAAAGCAGTTAAGTATTAGCAATCCGAATATCGAAGTGCATTATGTAAAATACGATGGTACTACACAAGTGTTTAATATAAAAGAACTTATATCTAACTGGAAAGAGGTGGTTAAATGAGTAAACAAATGACGCTTGAAGATTTAGTCCCGCCGGTGGAGCTTTGCAAGCTGATTCCAGCAGGGGAGTTTGAGGATGGTGCGCTGATGTGGTTTAGCAATTACCATTTTGGCGGGTGGCATATTGAAAAGCGTGAACTTGCGGTGGCTTTTACTGATAACGGAGAATTATACCCCGCCCCGACCTTGCAGGAGATCATGGTAGAGCTGCCGCCCGGTGATACTGATTGTTTTTGCTGCTATCAAGGCGACAGCCAATGGAGTATGGGAGCTTGTGAACGTGATCTGTATGTTAAAAACGGGACGGAAGATAGCAACCCGGCAGCTGCCGCCCTGAAAGTATGGCTTGAAATGAAGGGCATTAAATAATGAGTAGTAACACTTCAATGTATGCTTGTCCGAAATGCGGAAATCCGAACACCCATGTGGAACGCAGACCGGATGGATTCTGTTACTGCCCGGACTGCCGGATTTGGTGGGAGATCGGAGAAAGACGGTCGAAGCCTACCGTCTTTGATCGCATCACACAGTCCCCGGAGGTGTTGGCTCCGAACTTGGTATTTTGGGAGGGTGGTTGGACGAGCCGATTTATAACTCTCACAACTACCAATCAGGAAGACGCCATTGCCGCAACAGTGGTAAAATTGAAGGAGGTATACAATTAAACGACAAGCAATTAAACGATGTCACGAATGTGGTCGGCTATATGACGGTATGGAGTGTCCTGAATGTGGATATTACGTCCAAGAGTATGCCGACCCTGAAATGTTCGATGAAGATGAATTTGAATATGATGATGAAAGTGATGAGGTAGAAGATGACTGATAATAAATTGTTTGAAATCGTACCACCATACCAATTATGCAAACTTATACCCGCAAGGTGCTTTACCGATAGTTATGCAGTATATCCTTGTTACTTGGTAACATACGACTTTGGTGACGATATACCGAAAGGACCTTATCATCGGGTGGGCGTTCCTATAACAAGGGAGTATTGGGATGATGTTATAAACAGGAGCATAGAACCTGGTGTAACTAAGTACGCTGTACCTGCACCTACACTTGAAGAAATCTTGAAAGAATTTGCCATATACAAAGTTAAAGGTGACATAGAGGATTTCAAGTGCCAAAAGGGTGAAAGTGAGTTTGCTAACGGTGTTGCTGATTTGATTGAAAATGAAATCAAGTTACTTATAAATTGTCAGGCTACAACACTCAGACCTGTACCTACATCTGCACCGGAAGCATTGGAGTTGTGGTTGAAGTTGAAAGGGGTAAAAGATGAACATTTATGAGAGAATAATGAAAGCACATCGCCTACCTAACCCGGAGAACGGTATCACGGTGTTGTCGTTGTTTGACGGTATGTCATGTGGTCAGATTGCACTGAACAAAGCAGGTATTAAAGTAAATAAATACTATGCAAGTGAAATCGACAAACCGGCAATCACCGTAACGCAACATAACTATCCTAATACCATACAATTAGGAGACGTCACAAAATGGCGTGAATGGGATATTGATTGGAGCAGTGTTGACTTACTTATAGGAGGAAGTCCGTGTCAAGGATTTTCATTTGCAGGTAAGCAGTTGAACTTTGATGATGACAGAAGTAAGTTATTCTTTGTGTTTGTTGACATCCTTAACCATATTAAGCAGCATAATCCTAATGTTAAATTTCTGCTTGAAAATGTGCGGATGAAACAAGAGTATGAAAATACTATTACAGACATTTTGGGTGTGTATCCTGTATTTATAAATTCGTCGTTGGTGTCTGCTCAAAACCGTCCAAGATTGTATTGGGCTAACTGGAAAATTACACCGCCTAAAGATAAGGGTATCATGCTTAAAGATATCTTAGAACAAGAAACTTTCGGTACTGCTGTCAGCAGTACCGAACATAGTCATGTTGAACGCAAGCAAGGTAATGGTTGGGTGAGTGTAGGTGGTGATAAAAGTCAATGCCTTACCGTATGTGATGTAACGCATTGGCAAGGTACATATATTCCAATATCCGAAACGGATGACGGAAGGTGCTGTGTTAGGGGTGCGTAACGCACCCCTAACACCTGCATACAAGTCGGTGTAGTTCCAGATTTAGCATACGAAAAAGTTGCAAGGGTATATTCAGGTGAAGGTAAATCCCCTACAATAACAAAACACTGCGATCACGCTGAAGATATACCAAAACTTGCCACAAGTAGCAATACTTACCGTAGACTTACTCCGATAGAATGTGAAAGGTTGCAGACAGTTCCAGATAACTATACTGCGATAGTTGCACAAACCAAGCGATATGCGATGTTAGGTAACGGATGGACTGTAGATGTGATTTTACATATATTCAGTTGTCTGTGGAATCTTGGCTGATTAACAGCCTATTCGGAAATTTACCAAAAACTGTAATATAGCACTTGCATTTTCATTTTCGGGTGCTATATTAAATACAAATAAAGGACAGCACTATGAAAGACAGAGAAAAATTAGAGAGCATTTTCAAGCAAATTGCCGAGGGTTTTAACCTGACCGAAGGCGAAGTAGCGGAAACACTTAAACTGCCCTCAGAGGGGCTTAAAAACGCAATTAAAGACTGTTTCCGGCAAATTGAGCAGCCGAGAGAAAAGTTTACAACCGAAGAATACGATTACCTTACAAAAGAAATCGGCTGTGTGAATCTTGAAGAAGTATTGGCAAACATGCCTTTACAGTCTTATGGTACTTTTCAGAATCAGGTTGTAAGTTGTATTTTCGATATGCCACTGAAATTCACGAAAGATGAATTGTGTATTAGACTGTATTTGTCAGGTTTGGAAAAAGGTATCCAGCTTGACTGTACCGTACAGAATACTCTTGATTTACTGTCACATCCGAAAGTCAAATACCTTATAAAAGATGGCGAGTATTATTCGCTTAACCTTAACGCTAAAATAGGATGAAAATTATGACAAACGAACAGAAATATAAAATCGAATCTGCTATCGTTGAGTTTCAGTTGTCATGCGAGATGTTCTTTACAAAAGCGTGGCATCGTAAGGGTGAGGATGTTTCGATTGAGTATCTCAAGACATTACATAATGCGTTAGTGGCATCAAAGAATAAACTCTATGACGCAATCGGCGGTATGGAGGATTGCAAGTACCCTTTGGATGAGGATTGACATTATGGAAGAAGGACATACAAAAGAACGATTAAGAGCCTTGCAAGCATTACCACTTGAACGCAAAATAGGCTTTACAATCGCTCGTATTGTTGAGTGGCATACACACTATAACGGTAAAGTGTATGTATCGTTCAGCGGCGGTAAAGACAGTACCGTACTGCTTGATATTGCTCGTGGCTTGTTTCCTGACATTAAGGCTATGTTTGTTGATACTGGATTGGAATATCCAGAAATCAGAGAGTTCGTAAATACTTTTGATAATGTAGATATTGTACGACCCAAGATGTCTTTCAAGCAAGTCATTGAGACTTATGGCTATCCTGTTGTAAGTAAAGAGGTAAGTCAATGTATATATGAGGGAAGGGGCAAACCGTTGAGCCTTCAGGCTCAACGGTTTGATGCTACGAGTGCAAAGGCTCAATCGTATGGTGGACGATATTCTCTGGAAAGGTACAGATACCTTTTAGAGAGCGAAATCCCTATTTCAGATAGATGCTGTAAGGTTATGAAGAAAGACCCAGCGAAAAAGTACGAAAAGCAAACAGGGTTATTTCCGATGGTCGCAACGATGGCAAACGAAAGTCGTCTGCGCGAAAGCGAATGGATAAAGCGGGGCTGCAACGCTTTTGAATCAAAGCGTCCCATCAGTAAACCGATGTCTTTCTGGACGGAACACGATGTGTTACAATATATCAAACTCAAAAACTTGCCGATTGCTTCAGTGTACGGCGAAGTCAGAGAGAGAGAGAGAGAGAGAGAGAGAGAGAGAGAGTTGTACACAACAGGATGCTCAAGGACTGGATGTGTATTCTGTCTCTTTGGTCTCAGTCATGACAAACCTCAAAACCGTATTCAGCGATTGGCACTTACGCACCCAAAACTGCATGATTACTGCGTAAATAAGTTAGGATTGAAAGAAGTTATGGAGTTTACGGGCGATTCCTACATTCCCGAAAGAAATATATATATATACAATACATTACTTGCAAAAGAACACGGTAGTATGGACTACTATAATCAATTAACCCTTAACAAAGGAAAACAAAATGAGTAAAGCAACAACCCTCACCAAAAAACAGATGTTCGATGCCTTGCAGGTGTTGAAAGAGAATGTACAACCTTCTGACCTTGCGGAAGCGTCAAGTTATGTTATCTTTCAGAATGGTCGTGTATGTGCAATGAACGATTCCGTAGCTGTATCAGTTCCGTTTTTCTGCGAAGTTGATGGCTGTGCCGTTGAACTGCAACTGCTGTACGACTTTATCCGCAAAATGCCTGACAAGGAGTTTATGATCGGACTCAATAACGGAAACCTTAAAATCAAGGGCAAAAACTCCATTGCTGAGTTTGCAACTCGTGATGACATTCTGTTTGATGAAAACTTCCTCAACACTGATACTACCAAATTCAAGACTCTGCCTGAAACATTTGCAGAAGCCTTGAACTTTACCGGATTTGCCACCGACCCAGAAGAAGCGGCTTACAATCGTTGCGTTATCTATGACGGCTGTATGTACGCTTTGAGTGCCTATCGTGGTGCAAAATACGACATGGGCGATGACGCAAAAGAAATGTTTGACGGTATGGTGTTCATAACTCCTGAGTGCAGTAACTTTGTCAACAAAATGCACCCGACAAAGTATCTCATTCAAGACGGATATGTTCACTTGTACGACAACGATATGCGTATTTATTCAGCTCGTACACGCTCTGACAGTGATTTCCCTGTTGATATGGCAAATGACATTATAAGCGTACCCGAAGCACCTAAGTTCACCTTACCGAGCAACTTTGCTGATGTTCTTGACCGTTGTAATCCGTTCAGCGGAAAGACCGCAAAAGTCAAAAAAGTCAGTATTGCAATCGACAATGGCGAATTGAATATTGTGGCTACCCGTGAAGATAGCAGCCGACTTAAAGAAAAGTTGATGGGGGTTCAGTGTTCTGCTCCTGTCCGGTTCACCGTCAACCTTAAACTGTTGTCTGATATGGTGAAATACTGTGAGTTCTATTATACTGATGGTGAACGACTTGTGGGTACTGCAATGAACTATCAGTCAATGGCAATGCTTTCCAGTGAAGACTAATTATGGCTAAAATCAACCTTCCAACTTGCTCTCCGCAGTACGCACAAGCAAACTGTACATCTTGCCGACTGCAATGCAGTTCAAAGATACCACTTTCCGGTGGTGGCAAGCGTAAAGTCCTTGTGTTGTTTGATAAGCAAGATTCAATTCAACAGGCTACAAAGACATATATGCGCGGTGAACGCTATAAATATGTTCACGATGTACTGTTGCAGTATGGGTTGACAAGCGATGACTACTGGATTACTTCGGTAATCCAGTGTTTTTCGGACTCCCCTGAACTGAAACACGCTACACATTGTAAGCCTAATATCATTAAGATGATACAGACGCTTAAACCTGAACTGGTTATCTGTTTCGGTCAATTTGCGGCAACTGTGATGCTACAAGACAGTATTGTTGACGGTAAAGGAACTGACCTTGATCGTGTTCATGGCTTCTTACATCCTGACCGCAAACTGAACTGTAACATTCTCTGTACATATAATCCGCACCCGTCTAATTACAAAAAAGATACGCCGGAAGATAAAATTATACGCAGAGACATACATATAGCCGTAAATGCCCTTAAAACGCCGTTTAAGGCTATGAAAGATGAGAACCAGTGTGTTAGATTACTGACACCAAAAGACGCGGTAAATGAACTTAAAATGCGTATTGCTGACACTACACCAAGATACTCTGCACTTGACTATGAAACGAATTGCCTTAAACCTTACAACAGCAGTGCAAAGTTGTATAGTTGTGCAATCTCTGAGAGTGTTGACGATTCGTTTGCGTTTATGTTAGATGACACCACTATTCCGTACATGAAAGAGTATTGGCGTACACAACACATAACGAAAATCGCTCACAATACAGCGTTTGAACGGACTTGGACGATGGTTAAGTTGGGTGTTGTGCCTTATAAGTTGGTACACGATACTATGCTTATGGCACATACTCTTGATAACCGTGACCGCACATGGCTTTCGATTAAGTTCCTTGCTCCGATGCTGACAGGGTGTGCTATATGGAACACTCACATTGAGCCGTATTTTAAGACAGACAAAGAAAAGTATGGGGAGTATGGTATAAATCGTATTCACGAAATACCGCAAAGAGATTTGTTGAAGTATAACGCTTTTGACTCGCTTCTTGAGTTACGCACTTTCAAAATCTTAATGCAGTATATGAAAGATTTTTACAACACTTTCCCTAACGATGAAAGCATTGTGGCAATATGATTACACCAAATTGCAGTACAGCGTATAAACTTCTCTGTCAAGGGGAAAATGCACTGTCTCAGGTATCAGTCAATGGCTTTAAGATTGACCGTGACTATTACATGAAACAGAAACCCTTAATTGAGGATGAAGTACGCAGACTTAAAAAACAAGTCATTGAAGAATCTGAGATTGGCAGAGCGTGGCAAAGACGCTTTCAGTCACGGATGAATCTTGACTCTGCTGACCAGTTAAAGACGGTACTCAAAAGGGATATGCAGTTTGACAAGTTCAAGACAACGGAAAAAGGTGGCGAATCTGCTGATAAGTCTGTTATTGAGAAACTGCCATACGAATTTTCAAATCCGTTTTTGAGATACAAACAACTCAACAAAGCATGGGGCAGTCTGATTACTCCTATTATGTTAGGGGCTGATGAGAATGATTTTGTTCATCCGAACATTAACCTTCACACAGTACGGACATATCGTTCAAGTTGTGACTCCCCTAACCTTCAGAATATACCGAAGCATAACGAACTTATCAAGACTATGGTTAGAGGTGGTTTCATACCAAGAGCGTCTAATCGGTATATTGCTGAGTTAGACTTTTCGGCAGCTGAGTGTGGTGTAGGATTGGCGTTACATAAAGACCCTCAAATGCAAATATTCTACAGCGATCCGGACGCTGATATGCACGGTACTATCGCTCGTAAGTTCTTTTTCCTTGATGACAAAACTTTTTGTAAACCTTTGCGCCAATGTGCAAAAAAGATTACATTCGGACAGAACTATGGCAGCGGGGCTGAATCGTTGGCTAAAACTATGTGGGAATTTATTGAAGAATCACACACTAAAACAGGTGATTGTACTGACATTAAAGACCACATGAAAAACAATGGAGTAAATGATTACGAATCTTGTTTGAGACACTCAGAAGATGTTGTAAACTGGTACTGGAAAGACCTTTACACTGAATACGGTAAATGGGTCGATGAGCAATGGAATAATTATAAGCGTGACGGTTATATCGACTTGCCTACTGGTTTCAGGGCAACAGCATTGATGAGACGGACACAGTGCGTAAACATTGCTATTCAGGGTGCAACTTGTCATGTTATGTTGTCCGGTTTGATCGGATTGCAGAAACGGCTTGTAAAGTACAAATGCGGAACTAAACTTGTCTGTCAGGTTCACGACTCCGTGGTACTTGATGTTGTACCTAAAGAATGGGATGATGTTTGTGAAATGTATCTTGAAGCTCAGGACGACACTATGGAGATGTGGAAGTGGCTTACATACCGTTTGCAGGTAGATGCTGATACCGCACCTTGTGGTGAAAGTTGGGCTAAGACTAAAGAATGGGGAACTTTACATAGGAAGTGAATTATGAGGCGGATTAGACATAATGGCAGATATAGTGACCTATATGATGTGTACTATGCCCTGCGTAGAAGGTGCTTAAATATTAAATGCAAAGATTACAAAAACTATGGTGGTAGAGGTATCACTGTATGTAGTGAGTGGCTTAAAGGTTTCTGTGCTTTTCAACGGTGGGCTTTGAGTAATGGATACTGTAAAGGACTTACACTTGAGCGTATCGATAACTCTAAGGGGTATAGTCCGTTAAATTGCAAATGGGCTACAAGGTATGAGCAGTCCCGTAATACAAGGGTGAACGCCGAATATACACATAACGGTAAAACTCAAATATTATCAGATTGGGCTAAAGAGTTAGGTATAACCCCTACAACATTAAATGAAAGAATCCATAAATGGGGAGTAACTAAGGCATTAAGTGAATACAACACCAAAGTAACTAAACGCCCTGCTGCATATTCTGATAGGACAAGATTACTTACATTTATGGGTAAAACTCAAAATGTAGCTGAATGGTCAAGACAGACAGGAATTAAGTCCGTGACAATATGTACAAGATTAAGTAGAGGATGGTCTATTGAAAGAGCATTAACGAAAGGAGCATTGGCATCGTGAACATTGAAGTTAAAACACAATCATTTAATACTTTTGTACCTAATAATCGTAAGTATTGTGGTGCATGTAAATACTGCTCTCATCCTCGTCCACATAGAGGCGTGACTAATGGCGAGCAGATACTCAATATGTATTGCAAGCATCCTATCTTTAAGTTAAAGGGAGTAAAGACAACCTGCCTTGAAGCCCGCTGGCTTGATGATGCTTGTGGAAAGGAAGGTAAGTATTATGAGCCAAAATAAGTACAAACAATCACCAATGAACTACACTGGAAACAAGTACAAATTGTTACCGCAGTTGCTACCGTTGTTTCCTGATGCAGACGAGGTTGCTACATTCTACGATGCGTTTTGTGGTGGTTTGGCTGTAAGTCTCAATGTACCTTACACCAACATTCATTGCTCCGACATAGAGTCTCCATTGATTCGTATTTATGAAGTGATGAGAAACTATGACGGCGACTTTGAGCGTAAGATAGACGATGCACTGACTTACTTTGATGTCCGACCAGACAACGAAACCGGATACATGGCTATGCGTAAGTTCTATAACACCAAACCTGAAGCACCTATATTGTTGTGTGCATTGTTATTTACATCATACAATGCTCTGTATAGGTTCAATAGTGCAGGCGAGTATAACGCTCCGTTTGGATTTGATAAGAATACATTTAACGAGTCTAAGCGGAAGCGTCTTAAAGATTTGATAGCATTTCTCAAACAAGACACCGTTAAGGTAGCGTGTGTAAGTTACAAAAAACTTACACCGTCAATAGGTGATTTCGTATATTGCGACCCTCCGTATCTGATTACAGGTGCGGCTTACAATGACGGATGGGGTCGTACGCAAGAGTATGAATTACTGAGATGGCTTGACTACCTGAACGAACTTGGTGTTAAGTTTGGGGTATCTAATGTACTCAGACATCAAGGTAAAGTTAATGTACCATTACTTAACTGGTCTAAAAAGTATATTGTACATGAACTGAATCACAAATACACAACTTACGCAAACGGTAAACATAGAGATTTTCCAACACAGGAGGTATATGTATGCAATTACACGAAATAGATCCTATCAGATGGGTAGTCTACAACTGCAAGAAATTTATGGACGCTGTAAGAGGACGTAAACTAAAGAAACAATGGATGAGACACGGTATAACCGTTAATCTGCGTGAAGGTGGTGTTATGCACTTTGCGGCATATAAAGATGCCGCTGAAGCCTTGTCTATACTGTATGGCACTGAAGTAAGTGCTGAAGTTGTACGCAACGCCGTGAGATTTAATAAACCGTTGACAGTAAAAGTCAACATTGCAACAATAACAAAAAGAAAGGAAGTAAAATGAGCCTGTACCTGAAGTATCGTCCGACAACATTTGATGAGGTTTTCGGGCAAGATGAAGCCGTCAAAGTGATGAAATCTATTGTTGAAATGCCGAAAGAAAAACGACCGCATGTATTCTTGTTTGGGGGTGCGTCTGGTTGCGGTAAAACAACGCTTGCAAAGGTATTTGCAAGCGCTATCGGGGTCAACCCAGATAGTACAGACTTTCATACACTCGACGGCTCTAAAGACCGTTCTATCGAGCGTATTCGGGAACTGTATGACAAGCTGTCTATCCGTCCTATGAGTAAACAGGCTGAAGGTAGAATCTTCTTGTTGGATGAAGCACACCAGTTACTAAAGGCTTCGCAAGAGGCTTTGTTAAAGATGTGTGAAGACACTCCATCTAACGCTTACATTATCTTTGCAACCACTGAACCGGAACAGTTGGGTAATGCTTTGCGTAGCCGTTGTAAGACGATTACCATTAAACCCATGACTGAAAAAGCAATCTACCAAAATCTGCAAAGAGTTGCAAAAGCCGAAGGTATAAACATAAACAATGAAGAATTGCAGAAAATTGCAAAACATAGCGATAATTCTGCACGAGTTTCTTTGCAAATCCTTGAAACTTATACACTTAACGGTTGTAACATTGATAAAGCAATTTCAATGAATGGTGGAATCGGCGATGAAATGAAAGCAGATACTATAACTTTATGTCGTGCTATTGTCAATAAGGCAGACGATTGGAGTGCCGTTGTGGATTTCTGTACTAAATACAAAGGGCAGTCGGAACCTGTTCGGCAAGCGATACTTGGATATCTTAAAGCCTGTTTGTTGAAAGCACGAAACAGAACTGAAAGAGTCAGATTTGCCAGTCTTATGGAGTGTTTCCTTGAGCCACATTATAGTTGTAGTGATGCCGCTTTAGTATACCAAATTGCAACTGCATTTGAAGTAAAATAAGGGCAAAAACATATAGTTTTAATAGGGTGTTAATGGGGTATTTTGAAAAGTGTTGTAACTTGTTGATACTCAATGGGTTACAACCTTTAATTCCCGTATATGGATATATAGTATAATATATGAGGTGTTTAATTAGTGTTCTTTATGTAGATGTGAAGGGGTTGACTTTATTGTTAAATGGGTATAGAATATTTTGGGTATTGGACTTTATAAATGAGACTGTAACTGATTTATTAAATGACCATTCTGAAATATTAACCGAAAGAGAAAAGTTAGTTTGCCGTAAATTAGCAAATAACAAATTCCCGAAAGCGATGAAGTCAATGACTGTTGACATCCCAACATTAAAACGGAAAACCGCTATGGCACTCTATGAGACTTTTAAGATTTGCCGAAAACTGAGTATTGAAGATAAAATAATTGTTGTTGAAAATTTTAACTTAAATAGGATAGGAAAATGAACCAGTTACTCCTGTTACACGATGCAAAAGATGGTACTGAATGTATCGTAAATACAAGTAGAATCAATTATTGCACACGCAATCACGATGACACAGCAACTTGTATATTCTTGCACCACATGCAACATAGCCATCCATCGTTAATTGTCAAGGAAACTCCGGCAGAAATTGTCGCTATGCAGTGGGGTGGTGTATGCAGTGCGTAGGATGTTATAAAGAGATTACCGGTGTACCCACAGTGTTGAATGATGGTAAAGCATTATGCCCTTGCTGTACATTTGTAGTCGCCGTATATACTGAAAACGGTGTAAACAAACAGTTCTTGCATGGCGGTTTGATGTACCATAAAATAGGCAATGCAATCCGTAAGGCAGTTGACTTGTTTATGGTAAATCCGAAGTTGGCGTATGAGATGTTTTTGCCAAAAATGTTAAAGCGTATGTCAGGCTATGAAATTACAGACAAGGAGATGGACGCACTTATTGACGAGTCTTTTCCGTTTGTCAAGTTGAGTATTGATGACGCTGAACGATTTGAATTGGAGCAAGGCAATGAGTTCCGCTGTAAGTCACCGGATGGTCGATCACTTTGCCGTCACATATACGCTATGCGTAAATTTACTGGAAAAGAGTCAAGAGACCATCATTATGGCAGAAAAGCATTTGTCGCATTATTTTTACCGAAGGAGGATTAAATGGATAAATTACCAACAATCAAATTTTATAACTTCAAGTCTGATGAGTATATAGGTGCTGCATGTTTAATAGTTAGGGTAATTAAAGATGACAGACTGCCTGTATGTACAGGTAAGGTTCATGGCATTATGATATTCACACCAGACGGTGACTGCTATTTGTGGAAAACTAAAACAGGATATTCAATACAGAAAGTGAACAACAGATGAATACTTTACCAACAATCTACAAATTCTATCAAGAAATGAAGTCAACTACTAAACGCAACGAAAAAATCGCCATCCTTGAACGATGGAAAGATTGCAGAGAAGTTGTTGATCTCTTGAAAATTATTTACGACCCGATGATTACTTTTGGGATTTCCTCGGAAAACGTCAAAGCGTATACTTATGACTACCCATATCTTGAATCACTAAGATGCTTACTCAACTCTTTGGCTTCAAGGGAATATTCTGGTAATACTGCATTATCTCATTGCAAGTGTATGTTAATTAACGCAAATCCTGACCATATTGAGGTGTTACTGGCTATTTTCGATAAAGACCTCAAACTCGGTATTGACACAAAGACAATCAACAAAGTCATTCCCGGACTGATTGATACTTTCGATGTTGCATTGGCGTTTGACATTCAGAAGTCGCCTACCTATTTGAAGCGTGTTGAGTCCGAACAGTATCTTATCACCCGTAAACTTGACGGTGTAAGATGTCTTGCAGTTGTCAAAAACAATGATATCAAGTTTTATTCCCGTTTGGGTCACGAATACACATCGCTTTCCGTACTGAGAAACGCTATGCAGACAATTCTGCCTAAAGATTGGGAAGGCGTACTGGATGGTGAGTTGTGTGTTATTGACGATAACGACAATGAGAACTTCAAACTTGCCGTATCTGAAGTGAAACGGAAAACTGAACAAATGCAGAGACCGCATTACAAAGTCTTTGACTGTCTTACTCTCGATGAGTTTTACGGTAAAAAAGAGTCTGCAAACTATTCTGTCCGTCTTGAAAAGGCAAGAGAATTACTGGAAAGGCTAAAAACCCCATTTGCAAGCGTTCTGACGGCGGTTAGGTACACGCCTAATAACTTTATGCGGTCACAGGCTGTTGTGGCTCAGAAGGGCTACGAAGGGCTTATTTTGCGGTCTGACACTCCGTACCGTTCCGGCAGGACTTCGGACTTGCTAAAAGTCAAGAAATTTATGGACGCAGAATATCAGATTGAAGATTTCAAAGGCACGACAAAACTTATGAAAGGGTTGTCCGGTACGATGGAGCCTGTTGAGTGTTTAGGTTCTGTTGTTATCCGTCACAAAGGAAATCTTGTTGATGTAGGTAGTGGTTTCTCTGACGCACAGCGTATCGAGATTTGGCGTAACAAAGAGAAGTATCTCGGTAAAACTATCACTGTCAAATACTTTGAAGAAAGTGAAGATGCTTTCGGGAATCCAAGTCTGCGTTTCCCTATTTTCAAGGGGTTCAGAGAAAATTTCTAAAAATTTAACAATTTGCACTTGACAAAGTTCACAAATTATGTTATATTTACGAATAGTGGTCGGAAATGGGTTCTGACCGAAACAAAAACAAGGAGTAATTATTATGAACGAAACCACAAAAAGCCTCTATGAAGGAGCATTGAACGCCTTTACTGAGGCAAGAAACGAACTGGCAGAAGCCACGGTTGCTTATGATCGGGAACGCCACCTTGCCCGTACTGCACTGTACGCTTTGAAAGAAAGTGGTACTCGCAAGATGACCGAAGAACAAATCCGTTCCGAATCGGTTGTCAAATGTCAGGCAGTCTATGAGCGTTACACTCGTGCATTGAGTGCATGTGAAATCGCTCGTGAGAGACTTGAATTTATCAAAAACACCATCAATGACTAATAAGAAAGGACAGTAAAGATGGCTAAGAAATCTATTATCGAATTGGCTCGTGAAGCCCGTGAACGGCGTATCGCCGCAAATAAATCGGCAGCCGCAGGTGAAAAGCAGTCTATCTTGTTACTTGAAAATCTCGCAAAAGGTTCAAAGACCTGGTGGACTAAAGAACCTACTGAAATCCGTTTCCGTCCCTTGCCGTTTGTTGTGAGTAAGGAAAACAATATCGGTGACAATGCAATCGGTGAGCTTGCAACCGTCCGTAAATATGCTGTTCACTTTATTGGCGAAAAAGCGTACATCTGTCCGTCTACTTATGGTCTGCCCTGCCCTGTTTGCGAAAAGTACAAGACTTTCAGCGATGACGAAAAGAAGATGAAGCACTCTCCGGCACAGCGTTTCAAGGCGAAGAAATACGCTATGTTCAATGCTCTTATGGAGATTGCCGATGAGTCCGGTAAAACCAAAACCGTTATGCGTGTTATCAATGCAGGTTACTTTGCAACTTGGCAGCAGATTCTTGACGCTGTTTCACAGACTGCCGAAGTCAACAAAAAGAACGCTGACAAGATTTATGCGTTTGACGACCCTGAAATCGGTTACTGGATTGAAGCTCGTTGCAACAAAGCGTCTATCGCTGGCGGTGGCGAGGCTACTAAGTTTATGCAGTTTGCAGGTGTTGATTTGCGGTGGAAAGAAGAAGTCAAACCTCTCAATGAAAAAGTATTTGATGTGTTGACTGACCTTGACCTGCTTATCCCCGAACCGCCGTCTACTGAAACTCTCCGTAGAGCAATCGGTGAAGATGAACCTACCCCTACACCGGAAGAAGTTGAAGCCGAAGAAGAGAGTGAAGTCGATTTGACGGCTGAGGACGACCTTGACAGCTATGACGCTATTCCGATGGGCGAAGTTGCTGACAAAAACACTAAAGCACATAAAGCGAAAAAGGCAAAGGAAGGTGAGCCGGAACCTGAACCGGAAACCGTTAAAGAAGATGAACCTGAAATTGAAGGTGAGTCAGATACTACTGACGGTTTTTATGACGATGACTTTAACGACCTTTAATTGAAAGGGGATGGGGAGGGTAAAACCTCCCAGTTTTACTATGGAAATTACATATCGCAGAACTGTACAAGTGCGTGAGTACGAGAGTATTATGATTGAAGCCAAACAAGAGTGTGAAAACGATTACGAATATGCTGAGGATGTATTGCACAACCTCGAAGATTTTGTGGACGCAGAAATCATAGGGCAGCGTGATTGTCTCCGTACTCAGTACAAACAAGAAGAATTTGCTGACGATGAGGATTTGAGTTAATGAAAAGACAACGCCGTGACAATAGAGAAATAGATATTATTCTCGACCTTACAGTAAACCCAGATATGACAGTTGCCGAATTACAAGAAATTGCTGAACGCAATTCGATATATAAGCGGTATTTCGTTATGTCAAAGTTGACTGCCGAAGGTTGGGCTGAAGCTATGTCTATCTCTATTGAACGGCATTATGCTTATATGGGGCTGCATACCCCTGCCCCTAACTCAATACTCAACAAAGCCAAAACCGTATCAAGCCGCCTTAAACGGTGTATTAAATCATTACATAACATGGGATTGTAATAAAATGAAACAAATTGATGCTGCTGAAAACGCAACTAAACTTGTTGTTGATATTCGTGGTGTTATCTATTCCGCTTATTTTTGGGCGAAAAAGAATTACGATGTTGAAAACCGTAAAGAAATGGAAAGTGCCATCCTTTTGCGTTTCTTTGATAAACTGAAAATGGCACACTACTACGCAAAGACAAATCGTGTTATCTTTGCCTGTGACAGTGCTACAAGTATTCGCAAACAGATTTACCCTGAATACAAAGGCAAGCGAGCAAAGGATGAACACTTTGACTTGTATCGGGATTTCTTTCTGAAAATTCAGAATGAGATTATTCCGGCTATAGGTTTCAGTAATGTCATTGAAGCGGAAGGGCTTGAAGCCGACGATATTATTGCGTCTATTGCTATTCAGGAAAAGAAACTGCCTGTTGTCATTCTGTCGGATGACGCTGACCTTTACCAGTGCATTAAGAGTAATGTCTCCATTATGTCAATTAACCGATCAAACGCAAATGCTTGTTTGATGTACCCTGCAAAGTTTCAGAAGTTGTTTGGTATCAGTCACGAAAGATGGGCTGACGCAAAGGCTATTTTCGGATGTACTACAGACAATATTCCCGGTATTGAAGGCGTTGGCGAAAAGATTGCTATTAAGTACCTTAACGGTGAACTGCCTAATGGTGTACGCAAAACCCGTATCGAAAGTGAAGCAGGTCAAGCTATCATCAAATTCACCGAGCGCCTCGTGCGCTTGCCGTTTGATGGCAATGTTATTCCGTTCACTTGGGAGCCTGACAATTTTAATCATAAGTACATCGCAAAACTTATTGATGACTACGGTCTGTATTCTATGCAAAATGAGTTTTGGGATAAGTTCTTTGGATTCTGAGGTGTAACATGATTTATGTAGGAATTGACCCCGGTAAGAGTGGCGGTATATGTGTATATGACCCTACCGACGAAGATGTGCAGATTTCATTTCATAAGATGCCAGACACGGTTCGTGGCATCTACGAACTCTTGCACGGTATTTTCTCACACTACAGCGATTACCGCATTAAGGTCGTACTCGAAAAAGTACACTCAATGCCCAGTCAGGGTGTTGCATCTACTTTCACTTTTGGTCAGGGCTTTGGTTGGCTTGAGGGGGTATTGGCTTCATCTGGTGTTGGGTATATTGAAGTCATACCGAACAAGTGGATGAAGTGCATTGGCAGTATGCCGAAAGATAAATCTGAACGCAAGAAATTCATTAAAGACTGGGTTGAAAAGCGTTCAGGGCAGTCTATTCCATTGTACGTTGCTGATGCTGTTGCTATTGCGTATGTTGCACCTACATTATGGGGAGATAACAAATGAGTTTCAAACTTGGCGACACTATGGATAAGTACGGCATTGACTACCGTCAACTTGCAAAGAAGTGCGGCAGAGCAGTCAATAGCGTGTACGATGATGCTTACTGCCGTGGAGTTAAAAAGAGATTTACGGCGATGGCGTATGCCTACGCACTAAATTGCGATGTACGGCAAATACTCGAACCGACAAATAAACTTGAAAACGAAGGATGGGATGAACCATGCTTACCCGGATGCGAATTGTAAACATTCAAAAACACAAAGACCTTGAGTTGTTGTTAGATAAAATCAATGTCATTGTGGGGGCTACTGATAGCGGTAAAACTTCCGTATTGAGAGCTTTGACTTGGGCGTTGACTAACGATGATGCTGGTGAAAATCTTATCAACAATCAAGGCGCAAAGTCTTGTTATGTTGAAGTTACTGCGGATGGTAATGTAATTAAACGGTCATGGAGTAAAGGCAAAAATGCGTATTCTCTTGATGACAAAGAGTTTACGACTTTCCGCACTTCTATACCGGCACCTATTGCCGACTTACTGAGATTGGACACTATCAATATTCAGAGACGGAGAGACTTGCCTTTTATGGTGTATTTCAAAGCCTCTGATTGTGCAAACCAGTTTTCGGAAATGATGGATTTGTCTGAAATTGACAATATCATTACGAACAGCAATAAGTCCGTAAAAGTACATGCAGACGATGTTGAGGTATTGAAAGCAAAGAAGGCTGAAATCGACAAAGAGTTGGCAAAATATGAACAACTTGATGAGGCGATTGAAGCGTTTAACGCCCTGAATAAACTGCGTAAAAGTATTAAAGCGGCAGAGAATAAACTGGATACCCTTAAAACTTTGCAGAAATGGCACTCTGACGCGACTTATGAGTTCAGTAAGGTAACTAACCCTGCAAACGCTTATGTGGCTGTAGACGGTCTTGAAACGCTTGCAAAGGCTATTGACCGTAATAAAGCAATGTACAGTAAACTTGAAACCCTGTGCAGTAAGTGGCATAATGCCGAATATGATGTACGGCGGTTTGAGTCTGTTGATAGTATGGTTGCAGACTTCGCTAAACTGCACAAGGCATACACTGATACCGCTAATAAACTGTCAAAACTTGATAAGTTGTCAAATATGCAAGCAGAACGCAAGAGTATCAACTTTAATATTGCGTCAACTTTACAGGTGTACGGTGCGTTGAGCGATGAGTTCAAGCGTGAGTTTCCTAAAGTCTGTCCATTGTGTGGTAAGGAGAATTGCAATGAAGATACTTTGTCTTGCTGACTTGCATTTGACGGAAAAGAAGCCTCAGTGCCGTCCGGATGAAGAAAACTGGATGGCATCACTTGAGCGTAAATTCAAATGGCTTGAAGATTTAATTAAGTTTCGTGGGGTCAATCGCGTTGTGATTGCAGGTGATATATTCGACTCTGTAAATCGTTGTAGCCATGAGTTTATGGCGTTTTGTATCAAACGTTTAACTTGTCTACGAGATACTACTGGTGCTGATTGTATTTACGCACTACCCGGCAATCACGACCTTATAAACGCTGACTACTCAAGAGTACATCAATCTCCGTATGGTGTACTTGAGGCTTGCAGTGTTTTGCAGTATCCTGAACGCTACTCTATGTTTGGCACAATGTTTTATGGAGACACTAATTATTGTGGAAGTAAACCCATTGTTATCGGTCACTATGGGCTGTGGCACAAAGAGAAGCCGTTTAAGGATGCTCCCAATGAGGGTAATGTTGAGTGGTTTGTAAAGAATTGCTTACCAAAGACTTGCAAACTGGTTATCACCGGACACTATCATATTCCGTTTGTGGCAAAAGTTAATGATACAACGGTCGTGAACTGTGGTTGTCCGTTCCGTATGAGAGCAGACTTAATCAATTACAAACCTACGGTCACTATTGCCGATGTTGACTTTGACTTCAATGTGACTACGGAAACATTTGAAATCCCGTTGGAATATGAAATCAGGCGTGACTATATTGACGATAAGAAAGACCGTGAAACTACCCTTGATGAAATAGTAGGAAATATTGAAGGAGACTTTGAGGCTGGATTTAATTTCCGTGATAACTTCTTCAATATGTCAAAAGAATGTAAAAACTCAACTGAAATCAATAAAGAATTTGAAAGGTGTGCAAATGGATACTATAACTAAACTTACCGTACTGAAAAACAAAGTCGAAGAAGCAAAAGCCAACTATGAGAGAGCCAAAGGGCGTATGGAAGCGTCCGATAAAGCCTTATTGGATGCAGGGTTTGAAACTGTTGCTGACCTTGAAAAAGCGATTATTGAATTGTCTGAACAGATCACACAGGAACAGGAAGAACTTGACAAAGGTATCATTGCGTTTACTGAAAAGTACGGAGAGTTGTTGAAATGACAATGCAAGAAATTCACGATAAACTTGCATACGCAAAACAACACCGTGAAAACCTTGAAAATCAAAGGAAATCTATTGAAGTTTCATTTGAAAAATCAGAACAAGAGTATGCAGTAAGTCTTGAAACTCAAAGACTTATACGAGAAGCATCTCAACTTACGCTTTCAAATCTGTCGGTTCGCATTGGTACTATCGTTACAAAGGCACTTACGCAGGTACTTGGTGAAGGCTACAAGTTCAATCTTGACTTTGACATCAAGTACAATAAGTTAGCTGCCGACATGTACCTTGAAAAAGACGGAAAGCGTTATGATTTGAAGCGTGACAATGGTGATGGTGTTGTTGACATCGTGGCATTGGCGTTGCGTGTTGCAATCCTTTGCCTTGACCTCCGTAAACTCAGACGATTGCTGATATTGGATGAGCCTTGTGGGGCTGTTTCAGTAAACTATCAGCCTGTACTTGGTAAAATGATTAAACAGTTGTCGGATATGCTTGATTTACAAGTAATTATGGTGGCGAGTCATGGGTCTAATATGCAGATACCTGACGCTAAAGTGTTTGACTCAAACGAATTTACTGAAGGAGCAAAATTATGAGTGAAAGATGGAAACCCATGAAGGGTGAGACTTACTGGGTAGTTGGCAGAGATGCTACTATCCATAAATTTAAGTGGTCATCTGATGGTTATGATAGTGACCACTATGACATAGGGAATTGCTTCAAAACGGAAATAGAAGCACAAGCCGCTGCCGAAAATGTCAAGGCTCTACTGTTGGGTTTGTACAAACCAGCAACAGAATGTAATCAGTTGGTTACAATTTGTAACCAGTTGCCGAAGTTGACCGCTGAGGTATTCAACCGCCATGACTGCCCGGAGTGGGCGAAGTATGCGGCGGTAAATAGGAATAATACAGCAAGTTGGTTCAACGATAAGCCTATATATGACGGAAACAAGAGTTGTTTATGGCTGTGCAAAGAAACACCTTATTATGCCGCAGTTGAAACAATCCCCGGTGTATGGGATGCATCCGACTGGCAGAACTCTCTTATTGAACGCCCTGTAAAGGAAACTATACTGCCGAACTGGTGCAAGGTCGGGGAATGGGGGTTTGACCCTAATAGGTTTGTTTATTTCAAAATCAAACAGATAGATGGTATGCTTGTGGATGTAAAAGAACAAGGATGTAATTATGTCCACCAGCGTCAAGTGTCAGCGTTTAAGCGTTTCAAGCAAGCTCGCCTCCGCCCGTACAATGCGGATGAGATGCGGTCGTTGGTCGGGAAAGTGATTGAAGATAAAATCGGCAACCGATGCTTAATAACATGTTTTACTGTCGTTAATAATAAAATTGTTGCTTTTAACAAATATTGCAGTGCTGATGACCTGTTAAAAACCGAATATACCATCAATGGCAAACCCTGCGGAAAATTAGTCCATAAAAGGGGAGATGATTGGGTAGAATGAGATTTCAAAGCGTAATAGAAAACGACGAAGGCATTTGCAAGCGTGCATTAGATGATATGCAACCTATAAGGATGCAAGACGCTATAGACCTACTGAGTGTATCGTTTGATAGGATTGAAGACTACCAAGTACATATTGGAGATATGAAAGTATGAAATGCTGTTTAATTGCGTTTCTGTGCGTTTTGACGGCACTTAGCGTAAATGCAGTAGAAGTATCAGGCAGATTGTTATACGCTCTCAAAATGGCTGAAAGTGACGGTAAAAGCGATGCTATAGGTGATAACGGTAATGCGGTCGGTATTCTACAGCTGCATAAAGTGTATGTTGACGATGCAAACCGTATTGTAGGTTATAAGAAGTACAATTACAATGACCGTTACGATGTTCGTAAGTCAGAAGAAATAACATTGATTGTATTGGCACACTACGGAGACATTTATGAGTATAGGACAGGCAAGCCTTGTACTGATGAGGTATTAGCAAGAATACATAATCTCGGTTATAGTAATTGGGATAGTGAATTAGGTGTTATATACTGGAATAGAGTTAAACAGTTTATGTAACAAAAGTAAAGGGGAGCAGAAATGCTCCCCTTTATTATATAAACGATCAGTACATATCACCGCCACCGTAATACATACGATGCAACGGAGACATGCCTTCGTGACCGCCACCTTGCAGTTTACGCATATAGTATTCACCTGCCTGATGACATGCTTCTTCAATCATATCTTCAGACAATTCCGATTCCATACCAGCCATCAAAATACAAAGTTCAGAAAACTCCTTCATCATTTCATATTTATCATGTTTGGAAACTGCTTGGATGAGTTCACCCGCTTCGCCAGTGATTTTCTCGCAAATCCATTCCGGACCGTACTGCTCCATCAACCGACGACCAAGTTCCTCTTTCATTTCCATTTCACGAGGACTGATACTCAAACGAGAACGCATAAACTGCCCGTTGCGTCTACGAGGCTGACCACGATAACGACTGAAATCACCGCTATAGTGATCCATAGCACGGGAATAATCACCGCCACGGTACATACCGTCATAACGATAGTTACCATCATAGCCACCATCATATCTGCGACCGTAACTTCTGCGGTTTTCTTCTTCCTCCTGATAGTGTTCTTTAAGAACTTTAATACATTCGGAAAGGTCATCCCATACATTATTTGAGTGATAGGAGCCTTGACCCCCACTCGCACGATTATATTCTTCTCTGTAAGCCATTTTAGCTCTTACCTTTCATTAGCGAAAGCCACCCCAACCACCGCCATAGGGATTACCGCCACCGTAAGGGTTTCCGCCCATAGGAGGCGTACCGCCATACGGATTGCCGTATCTCATATTCTGCGGAGGCATTTGCTGCTGGGGAGGCATCTGTTGTGTCTGCATTTGTATCTGACGCTTAAACTGTTCCCACGCAATCTTGAAATTGTCGTCGCGGTTCATATTGTCAAAATTAACAATACCTTGTGCTACGATTTGGTCAAGGCGTGTTCCTTGAAGTGCATCTTTTTCAACAACTTCAATTACATAGTCTTTACCGTCAGGTGTCATCTTGATTTTGATATTTGTTTCGTTAGCCATCTCTCATCTCCATTGTTATTAGTTAGCCTGATTAACAGGCGAAACTACATACGATTGACCCTGCCGGGTATATAAAGGCATGTGTGCCAGTCCGGGATTATAAGGTTGATTGTTTAACGGTGGCTGTACCGGCTGTACCATCTGCGGTCGTGTAATACCCGCAACCATACCTTTAATTTCTTCAAAACTCTTACGCAATTCATTAAGTTCATCAGACATCTTCTTAACGGCACTGACTTCACCTTCAGGTACGGATGCCCGAAGTTCTTGCAACTCAATAAGTTCTTTCATCATTGGTTGCCAATACTTTCTGAAAATCTCGAACTCCATACGCTCGATTTCGTCAATGTCATTCTGCACTTTAGGTTCATCGCTCATAATATGTACTCCTGTGTTTATAGATATATTAGCACTGTTTATGCGTTTTGTCAAATTTAGTATCAAATATATTGTTATGATATTATTTTATTTAAATTACAGTGTTTTGAGCCTTACACATAAAATGCTATTGTAAGATTGTTGTCAAGGTGGCAACGATTTAACAATAGAAAGGGTTTGAATTATGTATGGACCTGTACCTGTTTACAATCTGAATGGAAACGGAAACTGTGGTAATGGAAGTGCTTGGGAGGCTATCGCTGCTATGAACAGTGGCGGCGGTTTCGGTGGTATGAATGGTGCTTGGGCTATGATGATGCCGTTGTGGCTGCTCGCTTTCCTCGGTTGGGGTGGCGGTGGCTGGGGTGGCTTTGGTGGAGGTTACGGCGGTCGCTGTGGCGGATTCGGCGGTTATGGCGGTGGTTACTTCGGTGGTGTGGCTTCTGACCTTGCTGTACAGAACGCTACTGATACTGCTGAAATTAAAGCCGGTACTAACTTCACTGCACAGACTGTGAATGGTATCAGCAACCGTCAGTACGAACAGAGCCTTAACCAGTGCAATCAGTTTGCCGGTGTGAATACCAATATCACCACTCTCGGTTATCAGACTCAGCTCGGTCAGCGTGACCTTCAGGCACAGATTGCCAACTGCTGCTGCGAAAATCAGCAGAGTCTCTGTAATCTGAATAACAACATCAGTCAGCAGTTTGCTCAGTTGAATTACAACAATGCAATGCAGAAATGCGATATTGAAAAGCAGATTGCTGCGCAAGGCGATCGTATTGTAACCTTGTTGCAGACTCAGGAAACTGACCGTCTGCGTGGATTGCTTGCCAAGACCGAACAGGAAAACTTCATGCTGAAAAACTGCGTAGGTGCTGCCTATGCTGGGTTTTACAACAACGGTAATGGTAACGGTTGCTAATTGAACGGAGGTGATGATATGCTTCCTTTTGTAAAATGCAGACCTAAATATCGTGGAGTTTGCCCTTGCAGATTTGCTCTCGGTCCCGGTGTGACTGGAACTGCTCAAGTCGTGTACAGAGTAAACGCAACATTGTGTGATTTGAAGAACGCTGGGCTGTTCATTGTTACTATCCCAGAAACTTCTACATCTACACTCCCTCCGGTTGTTATGACTTGTAATGGTAAGATTATCCCGATTACTTTTTCGGGTACTGCCGACCCTGCTGAAGCCTCCGGGCTTATTGGCAGTCGTCCCCATCTTGCCACTATTGAGCGCATTAACGGAGACACCGTGATGAATATCTATGACGCTACCAATGCCGGTGCGTAAGATATGACTCGTTAGACCATCTCAATCTCAAAGCCCCGGAAATTCCGGGGCTTTTCTTTAGAGGTATTACTATGGAAAATGTATTCAGATTTATGTTAGATGAGCGTGAACATCAGCACGAGATAAAGACTCCTGTTATTATACGGAATACTGAAACTGGTGACTACACTACATGTGATGCTATATGGGATACAGGGGCTACAAGTTCTATGATAGCTGAAAGTGTAGCCAATATACTGAGATTAAAACCGATTGGACATACTGTGATTGCCGGTGTACATGGTGTTAATAACGCTAATACTTACTGTGTTGATGTTAAATTCAATATAGGTGCTACATTAAAAGATATAAAAGTAGCCGAAGCATCCAATACAGGGGGCTTCGGCTTACTTGTTGGAATGGATATAATAGGCAGAGGTAAAATGTACCTTGACGGAACATCCGATGTATTAAGTGTTACAGTCGAGATACCGATTGAGGATTGACGCAAGACTTCAGTTGACTTACAGCGTCAAGTATTTTATTGAGTCTTGTATTGTCAATCATTCCGTGTATGTAATCTCCGTGACAAGCGAAGTTTCTAACTAACTTATATGCCTGACACTTACTGCATATACCAGATGTAAGGTCTGTAACATCAACTTTATCGCCACAATGATAACATTTATGTTTACCCTTATTGGCGATGCGTTGTTCCAGTATGTGCTGTCTGCGTTCTTTTATCCGTAATACTTTATCCATTGTATGTAAGTGCATTTGATGACCTGATTTTGATAACTTGAAATCGTCAGGGTCTCCAAGATGTATTCTTGTTTGCAGATAACCAAGCCCTAAAATTTCAGCCGCTTCTTTTATTGTTACCATATCAGTATTAGCCATACGCACTCTCCTTATTTAACAGTGGATTTTTCTTCAAACGCTTTTTCGGCAGCCTGCTTTTTATTTTCAAGAGCTTCCATAGCAGCTTTGGCGTCAGCATCACTTCCGGCAGTAAAATCGTATTCAATCACCATATCTTCTGTGCCGAACAGTCCAACAGACTTTGTAGCCTTAAAAAATCCGGTGGTGGGGACTTTCTGGTCAGCAGGAATACCAACTTTGCGACTGCGATATTCCAACTTTCCGGTGATTATACGCCCTTGCGGAGTTCCCGTTTCAGGGTTGGCGATTTCCACTTCACCCATTGAGAGATACCCACCAGCAGTTACATTCTTGTTACTGGCACTTTCTGCAAGTTTGTCAGTTGTGGACTGACAACCAACAAGCAACACGATTGCACAAACGGCAACCAACAACATTGTGAGTTTTTTCAGCATAGTTTGTTTCCTTTCTTGGCTGAATTTAACCGTTATACTCAATATCAACTCCGTGGAGTTGCTTTATTGTAAGTATAATTTGCCGTATGGCGGACTTATTTTCCTCGAAACCTTCTTGCAGTTTACGCAACTGTGAGCAGTGTTCTCCCATAGATGTATTGCACTCTTCACGCCTTACAAATGCGTTAATAGCCTTTGTAAGCTCTTTGAGTTGAGCTGCTATGTTATCAAAGCGTTTGAGTACCAACGAAACAACAAGGGCTGTAAGACCGCAGATAAGCACACCACAAGCGGAGATTATAAGTAGAAGCAGTTGTATCATTGTCATTTGCTTTTAGCCTCCTCCCATGCACTATCACCGCCGAGAACGACCGCTGCATATACTGCCGGGATCACAATAATTCTCTCAATTCTGGCAGAGCGTTTGAGCCAACGCCAAAAACCGTAATGCTTGCGCCATACTTTAAGCATATTCTGCTTGAGGCGTTTGTCTGCTTGCTGTTTAGTTACAGACTGATATTCATAGTCAACATCATGCACCATGATTGGGGCTTCGTAGAGTTTGAGTGCGGAAGTCAGAGCATATCGCTTCCCTTCGCCCCAGCGTTCTGCTCCTGCGCCATTGCAACATCTTTTCAGCTCCATCGCTGTTTTATTCCAGAACTCTGCCGGAGCAGAGAGTTTGTAGAACTGTGCCGCTGTTCGCAGCTCGTTTATTTGTTTTGATGTGTAGAATTGTTTTTGCATCATTAGACCTCTATAATATTAGTGTTATCATCCATAACTGCATAGAATCTTGCTTTTGTAATATCAGTTTGAGCATGAACATCGCTAATTATAGCTACGCGAGAAGCTATTTTTGTCGGTTGGGTTCGTCCTTTATTATCGCCAACACCTAAAGCCCCGGCTCCGTTATTAACTCCCCATGTATATAAGTCACCCTCTTCAGATAAAACATAATAGGCTATGTTGTTTTCATGCCAATTACCGGGTGTGCTTGTCATCTGTTTCACCTGAATATTGTCAAAAAAATCAACCTTATTGATTTGGTCAGTTATAGTCCACACACTACCATCTGTATCTATTCCGATCGCACCATTGACAATTCTCCATGCTTTATCTGATTTGAGTACGGCGGTTGCACCCCAGAGTGTTGTACTGCCACTGACACTGTCAGGGTGTTTAGTATTGGTTATCGTGTATAGTTTATTGTCCTGTCCTATTGCCAATATAGAATCTTTACCTCCTGTGATGTATTTAAACTTCAGGCCTAACACTTCTCTATGTATATATTCAGAAGGTACCGGAAATCCATCTTCGATATATTTGTATTCCCCTCCCCATACCCATAAAGTACCATCTTCAGCGAGGGCAGCTACCCCTCCGTTACCCGATGCTGTTACCTGTTTCCATGCATGGTCATTGTCTATAAAACCCGCACCATACAGAGTATAACCAGCAGCCATTGCACCAACAACCTTAATATATGATTCACCATACAGCATATTGTTATAATCTATAAAGGCAAAACTATCGCCTACTATAGCGGCATCCAAAACGGTAAATGGGAAAAGGAAATAATGATCAGATATTTGGGGATCAATCATGGTAGCTATACGGCTAAAGCCGTTTGGGGTATAGCTATGATCAGCATACCCAGTAGTTCCACTATCTTCTGGTATGACATAACTTTCTGGAAAAAGAGCATGATAGCCCTTACTTACCCCACAGAAGTATAGCCTACCAGCACTGTCGATGGCTAAAACACTATCACTTATGAATATTTTTTTAAATCTCCTATACGAGAGGTCTGCGAGATAAATACTCGTACCACCTTCCCCTAACACCTCAGAATTCTCAACTATCTTAAAATAGTTACTTGAAAGTAACTGCATTGATGTATTTATACCAACCACGGAGCCGGATGGATTCGGATATACTGCTCTAAATGTATGTCCTGTAAATGGAGTAAGTGTATACGATGTAGGCACATCGGTGCAGAATATACGTCGATTCTTCCCACAAGTATAACCTACGCCGTTTTCGTCTATTGCGAATGTTGTCTGGTCAACTGTTATGACAGAACTCCAGCGGTGTGTATCATCAATCAGTGTTATATTATTCAACCTATCTGTATTTCCAGTACCTAATTGACCATTATCATTATTGCCGATAGCGTACAGGTGATAGTTGCTATCTATGGCAAAAAGATAACCATTTGCATATTCAGAACCATACGCATTGGGTTCATAACCGCCATATATGTATATCCATACATTATCTGAAGGTACTCCAGGTATATGATGTTCTTTGTCTATATATGATAATACTCCATTTAAGCTACTTATCTGCAAAGCTCCTTCAGCTATTTTTTCGATACCGGTAATTACATTGGATGCGTTTTGGTTAAAGTTAAATCTGTATATATTACCATCTGCATCTAATATATAATACCCATCGTATGTAATGTCTACAAAATTTCCTTCTATAAATATTTCAGGAGTGTAGTCTGGATGTACTGAAGCATAGTTACTATCGCTACCCCACCGCCATAAATTCCCTTCTGCGTCAATAGCGAAAAGCAACGGTAATCCTTTTCTACCAACTATCTTTACAAATACAGGAGGTTCATATTCTGAATCCTGAAACAGTAGTTGAAGTCTGATACGATCGTAGTTATCATCAAATCCAAGCTGACAGTAAAAGTTATCTCCTCCTACAAATATATTATCGTCAGCATCTATTGCATAAACTGAATTATAGTGAGAGTATATATACTTCCAATTTCTATCTTCCATCTCGGTAAGTGTAGTACCGATATTATAGCCACATGCGTAGAAACTGTTTTGTTTAGGGGTAATTTCAGGTACTATAATTTCAGGAACATCCGGGCCTGGTTCGGGTGTTACAGTACCTTCCAGCGGAAGAAGCGGCACAATAGCACTTTTATCCCCTTTAGTAACTCTTACACAAGGTGTGCCGGGCAGAATAGACTTCTCATCAACACCTGTCCAGATTGCAGACAGTGCTTCATCTGTTTTTAAAGCAGTGGTAGGTAGCACCGGCAAATAATAGCTTTTACCATTAAGACTATCTGTGAGCTTTATTCCGGGTGTGTTTTCTTTAATTGAAGATATATCAATCGTTATAATATTGCTTTCGCTGATTGTGCTCATTCTGGTCTACGCCTTTCTGTTATATTCTACCAATCATGGTTCTTGCGTTATCCTCACACTCAAAAGCACTCTTTTCCATCAAGGTTGTGCTATACAACTTTTCGCTGAACACAAGAAAAATCCTACTTACGACAGAGCAGATTGAATACAGCAATATGCCATGCTTCTTTATCTGCCATGTGTGCCGCAACTCGTGTATCACAGACGGGGCTATCAGCGACACCCAATAGTCGGGGTTTTTGCCGTTTGGTCTGCACAACACACCCTTGCCAAGCAATGGCTTTGCCGCCATAATATCAGAGTTTTCCATTGCCGGAGACCATTTGTAGGTCATGCTCTTATAGTCAATATCATTGAGCCATGCACCGTTGGAAGTGTTGCTGTACTGCTCAATGTGGGAAAACAATACAGCAAGCTGTTCCGGTGTAAGTTCGTGTGCGTTTTTTGTCAGCTGGAATATGTTCATGGGCTATACCTCATTGTTCAACATCTGCCATTAAAGTGGCATGTATTTCGGCAACTTCATCAGCGGAAAGTTCCCGGTTGTAGATTGCAGCATGGGCAAAATATCCTGAAGCAGAATCGCCACCATGATATTCAGCTCCAACTGTTATATCAGCAGGGGATGAAATTTCACCGTTTACAACGGACGAATCAGAGGAGGTTCCATTCAGCAATCCATTCAAATAGGCTTTGGCTGTACCATTATGTCTGACGAGAGCGACAGTTTGCCAAATTTCAGTTGCTATTCGAGTGCCTCCCCAGGCTTGCAAGTTTCCGCTATTAGCTCTTATGCTGTTTTGCGTATCACCCGCTTTGCCTATGCTAAAAAACACATTCCAGCCACTTAAAGTTATTGGAGCAACAAGCAGAATTAACGAATAATCGCTCGTTCCCGCAGGAACATCTACACTATCCACCCAGCGTGCATATTCTGCCCCATCCAACTTCAAACAGTTCAAGCCGTTATGGCTGGTAAAAGTTCCTCCGGTAACAGCCGCCGCCTCGCCGCTTATCTGATCCACATAATCAGCGGCAAGCGGCGCATAAAATACCAGCCCATTCGAAGTAATGGGGTAAGTCGCTCCGTCATACATCTCGCGCACCCGGATAGTGGTATCAGATGAATAAATGCTCCCAATCATGGGTTTAAGGTGTGTTACCGTCAAGCCTTCCGTCAAATTGTCAGATTTGCTCCAAGCTCCGGTTTCAGCGTTCTGGGTAACCTTATAGCCTGTCCAACCCTCGGTCGTTGCAGGTACTTCGTCGGTCGTGATTGCCGAAAAATTAAGCGTTACATCCGCTTCTTCAGCATCGCCCCACCAAATGATAGAGCTGTAATCCGTAACCCGCGACCAGTACGGTTCGTCAGAAGAGTATACAGTTTTGCCGGAGCTGTCAGTAATGTAATAGTTAAATTCGGTGTAATAATATTCTTTAATTTTACATCCGCTTTCATTGCTCCATACCGCAAGTGGAGTATCTGTCCATTCATCCGGCTCTTCTTCCTGCCATTTGGTACGCACATAAACACCGTTGATTTTTTCGTCCGCTGCCCCGGATAAAGTCATAATGTATCTGGTATGCGCTTCGACATTTGGTGTATAGCTTGCACACTCATAAAACTCGATGGCACTGCCCCCGCCATAATTGGGCGCATCTTTTCCTGTATCGAACATGACAGCGTTTACTTCAACTGGCTCTCCACTGTCCACCGGGTTATCACCAGACAAATCTACTTCTTGGAACTTGCCATCGGCGTTCCAATATCCAAACTTCACAGTGCTGTCGCCAGTGCCACCGCCGATTGTAATGCCATTTACGGCTTCGGTAGCCGCAGATATAGAGAGTTTACCAGTAGCGCCCGATTTAGTTCGTACCGCATCCATGAGGGCGGTCATAAGTTCATTAAAAGTCAAATCAGCCATGATTACCACTCCCCATTTGCAATACTGTCATCAATATAGGTTTTAAGTTCGGTCAGCAACTCTTCTTTGTCTGCTTCCGTATAATAGTCAGTGCCACGGACAGGGGTTTTACCATCCTGCCCATTTTCGCCATCCTGCCCATTTTCACCGTCCTTGCCGTTTGCGCCATCTTTGCCTTTGGGAATACCAAAAACGAAACTGAACACTTTGGATGTATTTTCGCCAGAAGCAGTAACCGAAACAGTTGCCGAGCTATCTGCTTCAAGGGTGTTTACTGTGGCGGTGGGTACGCCAAACCCGGCAGGTTCTCCGGTATCACCCTTATCGCCTTTGCCAAATGGCGTACCGTCTGACCAATCACCGCTGTCATCGCTCAATTTGAAATACAGCTTGCTATCTGTACTGTCAAGAAATGCAAACCCTTTAGGTTCATCATCATAATTTGCTTTTTCGGCAGTATCGCCGATAGCCTCCGGAGTAAATGAATCTCCACGCTCCCCTTTAGGTATGCCAAACTCAAATGTAAAGACTTTATTAGTATCTTCACCGCTTGCTGTCACATTTACAGTTGCATTACTGCCCGTCTCAAGCGTGGTGACATTGGCTATCGGAGTACCAAAACCAGCCGGAGTACCATCTTCGCCCGGTGTCCCCGGTTCGCCGTTTGTGCCGTCAGCCCCTTTAAAAAGCAGTCCGGCAGACCATGTAACACCATCATCTACGCTTGTGCGGATGTATCTATCACCGTCAACAGCAGTATCATGCCAAGAACTGTTATCGGCAGAGTATTGAAGTTTTACGCTTTTACCATCTTCGCCATCAATACCTTTAAACCTCAGTGCTGGTGTCCATCCTTCAGCGGTTGAATATCTCACAAATGTAATATAAGGCAATATCAAATCGTAGTCACTTCCCAGTGACTCCGGTGTAAGCGCCTCAGAAGGAAACCACTCAGTACCATCAATGCTAAATTCGGTACGCACAGGCTTGCCTTGCATGATGTAAACAGGGCTGCTGAATTGTGTAGAAGTGTTTGCAATACGGAAGTGGTAGTATTCATCTTCGGCAGTCTGTTCTTTATGCCAAGAAACACCATCAACAGAAAATTCCATTTCAATAGGATTGCGCAAATAACTATTAATAAACGGAGTAATGTTACTGCCTTCAGGTACATTTTCGGTAGCGTCGCTCCAGTCCCGAACAGTATTTGAGGCAACAAACTTAAACCAAGCAATCGTACTCGGATTATCAATACCTGCGATATACTGCTTAATATTGATATACAGACCATTATTAAGCCGTTCTTTGTTCCCAATAGCATCTATAAATTTTTGAGTATCAGCATTTACACGAATACTCATCTGACCCTTTGACAAATCAGCAGCGTAGTTTGTAGTTTCAACCCACTCACCGTTTACAAATTCACCACCCAACCAATCACCCTCGATATTGAAACGATTTGACTCAGGATTTGCATTATCAAACGGTATAGTTGATTGATAGGACTTGAACATCAAGCTATCTTCATCATCAAAGTTGTTATCGCCAACCAACAAGAAAGAACTACCGCTGTCAAAGTTTACGGGTACAAGTGTAGCCACACCAGAAGCATCAACAATACGGTCTACAAATTGTACGCAAAGTACCTGCCACTGCCCACGCTCGATTACAGCATAGTCCGACAGATTAGCGTTACTACCAGTTACCCTGACCTGTGCTTTAGTTCTTATATCTATATATATAAGTGTTTTCTGCATAAACCAATCTCCTTTGCTGTAATATACTACAACTAAACTGATTGTCAAGTATGATTTATACCATTTATTTTATTTATTTGCACCAGAAACAGCAATTACATCTTCATACTCCACGATAAGGGCTATAATGTAATCCCAATCCGGTTCGATACCCTCATAACGGTACTTGCGTTCTTCAGCTATCAGTGCGTTATGCAAGTCCGTATATTCCGCTGACTCATCAATAGCACAATTCAATTCACCGATGATTTTGAGATGGTTGCGTTTTATATCAACTTTAGCAGTACCATCTGCTTTACCACTGTCCTTTGCTTTGAGCATTTCAGCGTAATACTGCATAGCCGTACCCACATGCTTCTGAACACAGATAATGCAACTGTCAAAGCGTATAATACGATTGCTACGGAGATATTCAAGTATATCCATTTCAAAGCGTGACATCCGCTGTTCACGCTCCCGCCTTGCTCCGCACACAGGGCATTTAGCGGTCTTTTCAGTTTGTTCAGCTCGTTCTTTGCGTTTTGCTTCGTGTTCAGCAATGATTTTCTCTGCTTGCTCCGGCGTAATGTTTGATTTTAATGTACGCATGATTTCTCCTTATTTTATGCAGTTTTCTATACAAGTCAAGGTATAAGGGCCACATTCACCATCATAGCAGTATTTTGTAGCCGTCGATCGGCATACATTGGTAGATGTACATTCTGAATATGTGTTAGCTCGTATTCCACAATAGTATTCATCAAAAGAACCCTCGTGAGCATCATTAGTAAAACCACTACTTGACACATCTGCATTTATAATACCAGAGCATCTGACTGCTGTATCTGTATCAATAGCAATTATGCTTATATATTCGCTACCGCTACGATCATTGTCACCTTCCCTATTTGGTAATGTAAAATCTATAGTGATATTACTATCTATAACATACTCACAATCTCTAATTATAGTAAAACCGTCTTGTATTAGGTAATAATCACTGTTATCTGTTCCGATTTTTTTAAACGATATGTCACATATTAGGTTACTATTTCTTAAGTATCTTATTTCATGGTACATGGTCTGTATAGAGCCATCGTACCACCACGACAGTTCATTAGATAGATATATTGTTGAATTTACACATGATGCTAAATAAATAGATGGTGTAATATAAAGCCCACCTGTACTAACACTGACGTCGATACCACTACATTCTATAGTACAATCATAGACACAACCACCTATATTATCTACTGATACATTACTATAATATAAATGACCTTTTAGTGTAGTATAAGTACCAGACAGGTGCATAAACACACCTTCCATTATTATAGTATCAACATGTATTTCTGTGTTGTACATGGTATTTGCTACAGCTTCACGCTGGTCTCCGGGTGTATAATCATTATATATATATACAATATATACAGAATCGTATTCGCTATAAATATGAGAACCACATATAAACATACAACGAATATCATTATACAACATATCTAATTTTTTTATAAATATATTACAATCAAGTATTACACCACACCATAGCGAATAGCTTGATGTAATATCACATTTTATGTATGTACCTACCCAATGGAGTTCGTTAGTTAGATGCTGTAAGCCCTTCTCATCGTGTATTGCATCAATGTCCATATCTATACCATTGTATGTTGTAGAATTATACATTACACCCCCTCTCGCTATAGGATTACCGTCTATAAGTACAATACAGGAGTCATAAGTAGATTTCCCTGTTGTACTAAACGGTATATTATCAGATGTACAGTTAGATACATCAGCACCTATTATATAAACATTAGATAAGCGGCTGTCGTAATGCTGTAGGTAATTTTCGGTTAAAATTGGTTGTATATCACATTGTGTAAAGTCTATAATTACATCTGTACAGTCTAAACCTGAACCATCATCGTAGTATTCTCCAACAAAATAATTAAAAACGCCTGTGACTATAATGCGTACTTTTATACAACACAACTGCTCCATCAAGCATCGTGCTTTAACTATAGCGTTTCTAAGATTCCTAAACGGATGTTCTCTTGATCCTGTGCCGTTATTATCATGCTTGCTTTCATTACCATTCCAACTAACTGAATCACAATACAGAGTAACAACAGGTGTAGGTTTTAGACTATAAGTTATAAAGTCCTTACCATAGTCTTTGGGATAGTCCCTGACCTCTGTAATAATATCATATTCTGTGCTGTATTCAGTCATTGGTATGGATATAAACTCGAAATTGGATTGCACATCCAGTAAGTCAATATAGTCAACATCAACCACGAGTGGGTATGTAGAACGCCCGTGATAGCCGTCCGTGTTTGTCGGTCTTATAGCGATTCTCATTCAGGTATCTCCTCTGGTTCTACAGCGTATAGCAAATCACTACAAGACATTGCGTGATACATACGCACATAACCTGATTGATGGCCTTGATTGATATATATCTTATTGTCATACCCCACGCTTACATCACCTATGAGGTAGTAAGCGTGGGTGGCATCATCATACGGCAGACCATTCCAATCTTTTGTAGAGATAATCTCCAATGCAACAGAGGCTTTAGACGCAGGTTCTCCAAGTGCAGAGGGTTCAGCACCCTCCGCAGTATATACTATATATACATAACAACTATTAGTTAGGTCTATGTTGGCAAACTCTTTAGCCTGTATAGCGTAAGTCTTCCCGTTAATCGTTGCATAACACTGATGATTTAGGTCTTTATTTACCTTGTATAACTCACCATTTACAACTTTTATTGTATATCCAGTTTCAGTATTGCTGTCATCATACTGTAGTTCTACTACAATAGTAAAATCGCCATCGTACCAAGACGCAACAGAACTATCAACATTCGGTATATAACTCTGCTGTTCAGCTAAAGCACCTTCTTCTCCGGGTCTTATATCTCCGATTTTAGCCCACAACGCTTCAAACTCTTGCCTTACGAGCGACAAAGCACTACCAACATTACTGTAATTACCACGCTTAAAAAATTTCAATCCCATTGTACACCTCATATAACAACAGAGTTATCGTATTTAGGATTCCACATCACTTTCTCGGCATTTGAACTGAGAAGTGCATATATTGTGCAAGTAACTTCAGTATAGTCTTCAAGTTCTCCATCATCATTTAACTGCGTTATCGACTTATATGAGATACCAGCACCTTTGTAAGATGTGTAATTACCACACTTTATTTTCTTTATAGCGTCAGCATAATACTTTCTGGAGTCCTCTTTAAGAGCCTTTTTAAGTTTCACTCTATAACGCATTGTGACTTGAGCATTATGGTATTGAAATGAGTATGTAAGGTATTTCTTCTCAATTCCATGGTCTCTACCGTCAGTTTGCGTCCACTCATCTACCGTTATAGGGCAGGACTCTTCAGCTTTCCACGGAGTAAACAACAAATTACGCAGTGTTGTACCTTTAGTGGTCATTGTGGGTTGTGCGTGTACAAACCCTTCTAACATAATACTTTGAACATCATTCAGACTTGTAAGTTTTGCAGTTTCAGCAGGACTTAACCATACAAGGTTATTTGATGTAAAGGCCTGAACACCAACGATTTTATCAAACCCAATGCTACTTCTGTTTTTTATTGCAGTCAATAACTGCGATTGTGAAACAGCGGGGGACGAACCACCAGTTGCAGTTTGCATTTCAATAATACTATTCGGTGACATTACATAAGTAAACCGTGTAGACGGTGGGAAGTTTATCTGATAAGGTTCGCCTGAAGGTGACTTAGCCCACCCCATTTGCAACAAGTCAAGTTTGAAGCTCTCTTGCGTTACAGAGGCGTCCCATGAATCTTCAAAGTCCTCATCTTCAGCTTCAGGGGCGTTAGACATCCGTACACGCACATTATACTTACCTGTTACATATTCGTCATAACTTACATCACGGACTGTACCGTTTGGGAAAGACATACCTTCAGGTATAAAATCTCCGGCTTCCAAATATTTTAAGGATGTGCCACCAAGAGATGTAGCAGTAGCTTCATCAGCCTGAAACTGTGACTCCCATTCAGTATAAAATTTACCACTCGTTGAGTCTTTAGTATCTGTACGGGTAGACGAAATGCGTGTACCTGTACGATGACTTGAGGCTGTAATGTTTATGTTATAACCCAAAACGCCATGTGATTGTACATCTACGCTATTTATATAAAAATCACCATCACGCTCACCTATCCAATCAGAGGCATCAGAACCTTGTACGGGCAGTTCGCTATCTTCGTATTCAGCCCTTGACAATCTCCAAACTACTGTGATTGTTTTATTACCGAAGCTATCAATACTCTCTTGGGGCAAACCAATCATCATACGGGACATATCTTTTGCCGTAATGCTGATTATGTACTGTGTAGGACTTTCAGCTGTATATTCAGTGCTTTCAATTAAATATGACGCACCAGCCCATGTGACTTCTGTACCGCTTTCAAGCATTAACTCATCCATTACAGGCTCGCCATCAATAGTCTGCGGTGTGCTGATACTGGCTCTGTATTCGGCGGTCTTTGTGCGTTCGTTGTTTTCATTGATAGACGCATTTATACCGCCGACAAGGGTAAGTTTATCAAAGTTCTGCAAGTTTGTGAAAGTAACCTCATAATGTGTACGCCCCTCAACTGCCTGATACTGAACATCTTGTACCTTAAACAATTCAGAATCTTCATATTCAGTTATTTCTATACTTGCATCTGTACCTGATGATTGTACAGGCTTTTTATAAGCATCACCGGGTTTACCAGCAAATTTTTCAACTTCGTTTTGAAAGTTAAGCCATCCAGTAAGTACATTCTCAGCACCTTCATCAATCAAACACATCCAAGTTGTTGTTATAGTAATAACGCCGTTAGTGTCAATGCTCCATTGAGGGCTACCTTTAAGTATAGTTCTCATCAATTCACCGTTATACCTTTCCCGATGTTCTGTTTAAGGAGATTGTAAATATCTACAACAGCTTTTCCTTTATTGGCTTCGGCATATTGCTGTGACATAATATAAGCGTCAAGACTGCGAGATACAGCAGTCTGCGCTTCTTGTGCCGTCTTGAAGTTTGCAACCTTACCATTACCTACGCTCATATTCATACCTTTAGATGTTTGAATAGCTGTACCACCACCAAGTCTTGACATAAGGCTTATACTATGATACAGAGCGTCATTTGACATACGACCTTTACTATCACGCTGTTCAGAGAACTTTTGTACCTGACCCATAAGACCATTACGGAGACTTGTTGAAGTGTCAAGTGTCGCATCGTTCAGCTTCAGCAGGGCAGCTCGTAAACGGAGGGACGCGTCCTCAATACGCCCCTGTTGCTCGAACTGCAACCTTGCTGGTACATAAGCAAACCGTTTACGCTCAGAGGCTAATATCTGTTGCCTCGTTGCAACATCTGACTCTAAAACCTGACGCTCTGTAACCTTACCAGCATCTTTTCGGAGTTGCATACGGTTTGCTTGCTGTTCTATGTAATCATTCATAGCGGAGTCGAGTTGTGCTTGCACATGTTGTATACCACGCACAGCAACTTGCTGCTTTTCATCCTTATCCGCGGTATAAAATAAGTGGTACTGTTCGTCAAGCATTGTATTTAACTCTTTAATCAAAGCCTTCGGTTTTAATCTCATGCCAGATTTATTGTATGATGCTTCTTCAATAGCCTTATCAATAGCTCCTACATGATCTGAAAATACATCATACAGATTTTCTATTGCAGTATTAGCCTGAGTTTTCGTCACATTCAGACGGTCATAATTACCTTTGAGTTGTGCCTTAATTTCATCAGGGGTTAATCCCTTTTTCAGATATTCCTTTTCAAGTTTTTTAAGTTCAGCAGTCTGCCTCTTTACTTCTGATTCAGCTTTATTTTTAATCTCTAAACGCCTATCAATAGTATTATAGGCAGCAGAAGCACCATTCTTATCAAGAGTCCGTGTAGCTGCTTGCGCTTGTACAGTGTACATTTCATCATATATAGCATCTTCAGCCCGTTTATTAAGTGTGTCTGCTTTATCACCAAGCTCTGTAAGCGTAGATGCTTTTATAGAATCATCTCGTAATTTCTTAGTGCCACCGTTGTTTTTTTTTCTGATCTCTATCATGGTATTTAATCGTCTATTAAACTCATCCATAAACTGTTTTTCAAAATCAGAAGCACTTTCCTTACCGAAAACATCTTTGAATTTAGACCGTAAAGCTTCAACAGCCTTACTCCAATCATCTTCATTAAAAGCGTTAAGTATAGCTGTCTCTAAAGCCTGTGTAGATAATAAACCACCAGCAGCCATATATGTACCACCGCCCAAAGGTATGCTCTTGGATACACCTACCGCTTTAGGTGCTAAATCTCCGAGCTTATCCTTTAATGCTTTGTTGTACTTTTTTTCCTCTGTGAGTGATGGTGATGCTGACACTGTGAGTATAGGTTTATTTACCATAACAGATTTGAGCTTCTCTGAGGTGTTAGGGGCAATGATAGAAGCTCCTCGTCCGTATTTTTCTTCACTCTGTTTAACTCTATCAGCATGTGCTTTTTCTGCTTCAGCATATTCATCCTTCAGACTCTTTTTAGTCTTTTTTCGTTCATTGTTGGCAATATCCTGTATAACTTTAGACAACTGCTCTTGAGATGTAGCCAGACGAATACTACTATCGTACAAACGGTACTCTGCATCTGTCAGTTTTTTACTATTATAAGCAATCGACAATCTGTTATACGCTACTTGACGATAAGCTGTTAACATGCGTTTATCAGTGGCTTCAGTTACCGCCTGTACTTCCTTATCTGCTGCTTTGTCTATCAGCGTCTTACCAAAGTTATATACAGCAGATACGGCAAAACCCCACACACCAAAAGTACCGATTATTTTGCTTAATCCTTGAGTGAGTTTTCCAAAAACTGATGGAACACTCAGAAAACTCGCCTTAAATCTACGCATAGTAGCACTGGTTGGCAACTCTTTGAGATGCGTACCATACCGGCGATTATATCGTTTAAGAAGTGCCGTTTGTTTTAAGGTAGCTTCCGTTTGTTTTAAGGTAGCTTCCGCTGATCTCCTTACTGCAAGTATTCTCTGTTTTTCGGCTTCTAACAACTGTGCCTCACTCACAAACCTACTTTTATTCGATGGGTCATACAACATACCTGCACGATTCCGTGGATATATCTTTTCTATATTGGAACGAGCTTCGGCTTCTATATCTGCAGGTGTTGACTTAATTGCGTTGACAGCTGCTTTTCGTTGTTGTGCGCCAGTTAATCCTATGGGAGATGCATCAAAACCTATTATTGATGCTGTTGTTCCAGATATTGCAGATGAGACACCCATAATAGAGTTCATAATCTGCAATAATCTCTGAGCATGTACAGCAGCATTATTCATATTTCTCTGTATATTATCAGTATTGGCACTCACAGAACCTGATGACATTGTTAGTGCCTTTGTATGGTTATTTATAGCTGATGTCAGAGACTTTATTCCACTTATCGCTTTAATAACACCACTGAGTGTTAATGCTCCAGCAGACAGATACATAGACCATTTGCCGAGTGTATTACTTTCATCAGAAAATGATTTCAATACGCTTTCAAATCCCGATGCAAGATTTTTCGTTACAGGTTCCAAATCTTTACCGATTGTGATGTAAGTCTTATCAATCTGTGTACGCAGATTTTCGATTGCTTGTGCGGTAGTGTCAGTCTGCTTCTTAAACGCTGCAAAGGCAGCACCACTACCGATTTCATTTTCAGCGGTTTTAAGAATATTGATAAAATTTTCAAACTGACGACCTGTAAGAGATACCCCAGCTCGCATAGCACGAATGTTACCCAACATAGCATTGATAGCACGAACATTACCACCGGTCTTTTGGTGCATTTCTTCCAATACACCCGTAAGCCCCTTTGTTTTAAGGGCAGTAGCATTAAGTTCGATGCCCCAATACTGAGCTTCTCTTGTGGCTTCTTGTGTGGGTTTAATAATGGAGTTCAACAACTGGTTGAAACCAATCATTGACTGTGATGCTGACTGTGTACGAGAGAGTACGGAAATTGTTGCTGACATTTCAGCAAGGCTTACACCTGCTTCGGCTGCGGTATTAGTCACCAAACCCAATGTACGAGCAAGTTCGTTACCGTGTGCTTTACCTTCACGGACAGTAACAAACAACATATCAGACAACTTCTGAACATCTTTTACACTCAAGCCATAGGCATTTGTGAGTGTAGTCAAAACATTAGCTGTATCATACAAGTCAGCTTTAATAGATACAGCAGTCTGTTTTGCAACTTTTGTAAATTCAACCAAATCTTTTTCACTACCACGAACACCAGAAGATATGATTTCGTACATAGTTTCGCCAACTTTAGAAGCTCTACCATATACATTATCAAGTCCCATAATACTGGAACGAAGTGATTTAAGATTGTAGTCTGCGATAGATGAAATATCGGCAAGCGTTTGCCCGAATTTAGTTGCGGCATCTGTGGCTTTTATGAATGTGCGTATAACACCACTACCCATAAAAGTAGATGCCGCAACTTGCATAGCTTGAAGTGAGCGCGATACACTATGTGCCGATGCGTCCATTGCTGAATTAAACGGAGATACATCTGCTGAAACTTGTCCTCGTAAATCAAATACTGCTCCGGGCATATAACTATCCTTTATTCTTAGGAGGAAATACTATTTTAGGTTGCACAAACTTTGAGTTATAAACATAGCTCAAATCTTCTATCATCTTCTTGTCATGTAATGAAGCATTACCTTGCAAGATTGTATATGCCTGTAAAGCCTCTGCCTTCTCTGCCATAGCGTACAAATGCAAGAAATGGCAATATGGTATATCCATAATAGTTGCAAGCGTATAACCGCTAAATTGTCTCATTATGGATATTGCCATAAACTCCCAGCTTAATTTTACCGGGAGGCTTGTGTCGTAGGGTTTTCTTCTTCAGCTTTAGGCTCCTCACCGTTAGCAATAGCGTCCGACCCATACAACATAAGCTCAAGTACCGTAACAGTACAGCGATCGTCTAACTGTTCCAATTGTTTAATGATTTCTGCATCAATAAACGGTTTGATAAATTCAATAATTTCATCGCACAGTTTATTGGACTCTTTGCAGAGTTCTGTTGTCTTTGTATGCAATTCTTGCATTGAGGCATAAGTCTCGTCAAAGACATTAAGCTGGTCATCAGTAATAACATCATCCAACTTAGAGCCATTTTCTTGAAGTTTTGTCTTGATTTCTTCAAGAGCTTCTGCTTTAAGTTTAAGTTTCGACTGCACAACCGCATAACGAGATGCCAACATATCATTACGCTGAAGGAGTACAAGACCTTCATTTGCGTACCGTACAGGGATCAAAGGCAACTCTACCGTAGTACCATCCATAAGGATGATACTTGCTGTATCTCGTACACGATTGATACCACTGAAATCAACACCTGAAACTTTAGGCATAATACTATAATCCTTTCACTGTCTTTATATTGCTGTCTTTTGGGCGTAATTACGCACCAGCTTCGGTAGCAGCCCAAGTCATAAACTGACCATCATCACCAGCATACACCTTGAAACTCAAAGTAATGCCCTGCGGAGTAGTTTTCGCAAACGAAAAACCGTCAGTCACAATCGGGCAAGCCTTCGGAAAAGTGTAAGTGTAACCAGTAGCTCTGATGTCATCTTCTTCATTAACATCGTACGGTTCGAGTACGAGTTCTTCTGCAAACTGTTTCAAATCCATACCGCCAGAGTCTTTCAAACCGGTTTCGGTAGCACCGGGAAGAATTTGCAGGATGTCCTCAATCTGTGCGAAAGTTGCTTCAACCGTTACAGTAGTGCTGGTAACAACATCCATCACAGGCAACGAAGTCTGGTCAGGAGTTACAGGAGTAGTTTCGGTAGACATACTCACTTTAACGCTGTCATTCAAGGTGTAACCAAGATGCGTACCGCCCCAAGTAACTTTTGCGGGACCCATGTGAAGTTTAGTAGGATCAAAAGCCATGATTTACCTCCAATCATGTTAGTTTAATTTCAAGATTCGCCGATAAGTTGTAAGCAGGTTGTGTACCTACAATTACTCTAATCGGTGATATAATATAGTTTACGGACATGTTAATTACAAGTCCGTTATCTAACTTTTTACGATATTTTCTGAAATGTTTATCAATAATTCCCATATCAATAATACATTCAGAGCGTGTCTTTCTGTTTTCAAGGATTTGTGCAGTATATGTACGGATGCCATCTTGGTCAGTCTCAGAATTACCTTGCTGTGCGATAAATGCAGCACGATTAGCAGGTTCTTCTGGATTGAATACCTTATCGCATACAATACCATCATTAAATGATATATCACACAAATCACATAAGTAATCTTCAATTATTTTGATGTAATTCATTAGAACGGTATCTCCTCATCAAAATCAAGCATACCAGTCGCTACAGAAGTATATCTTTCTCTTGACTGATAATCAACCAACGGATTTTTATACATACTCGTTGCAATCTGTTGCAATTTACCTGTATTCTCACTATAAGCCCGTGTTAAAAAGTGACTACCAACGGTAACTCCAAAATGTCTACTTTTTCGTTCTGCTCGTTTGATAGCTTCTGTCCCTGCTACACTATTCCAGTTTTCATGTAAGAATACAGCTAATGACGGACCAGCAAGCATTGCGTCAGGTAATTTACCATCATTTGTCAATTTTATAACATAGTCATCGTAAGTGCTATGCCAAGAAGAACCGTCAACACCGACAGATATAGACATGCGTGAAGCACCAAAGTCATCATTATTGTACAAGCCTCTTGCACCAGATACTTTAATAGCTTGCTCTAAACCGCCGCTATAATGCGGGCATCTCTTTTTAGCTTCAATAGCGATAAAATCAGCCCACTCACGACACATTGCGATAGCTTTACGACACATTACACGCTTTGTTCTCTCTCCCCACTTAACATAACCCTTATAGTTTGTCTTAAATTCAAAGGTAAAACCTTTTATAGCAATAGAGAACTGACGATCTAATTGCTTTTCGGCATCCATCATGTAATTAGCCACTGGAACACCTCACAGTAAAGCCAACCAAGTCACCATGCACATTAGGGCGAGGGTCTACGCCTGTTATGGCAAATGTAATACCTCTCCAAGTACATACATCTCCAATTTCAGGATATTTGTGTGTAGCTTTGTATACCTTACCATCCACTGTTACAGAAGCATCTGGCAGTATATGATAGTCTATCACTACACCAACATGATTAAAGTCACCTGCATTTTGAGATATATACTCAACCGCAGTCTGACCACGAAATACACCGTAACCGTAACCAATAACAAGGTCTGCTATATGGTCCTCGTCACGATTTTTCACATGCTCTATAACTTCTATGCGATTTTCAGGTGTTATAAGCCACTCAAACGCCATTACCGGATAATCCTTACATCTCGTTCAATCATTGAGAGAAACTGCCCTGCACGACTGCCCCACAAGCAATTCATATACCAACTCGTACCTTTACTTGTAGCATAAGTCTCTTTGCCTACACCATCAACTTCGATTGACGCAAGCCCCGCATTTGTGCTGTTCATTTTCTTGGCTATTTTTTCCTTGTTTTTATGCAAGTACAAAGCCCACTCAAATACAGCCATTTGTACGGAGGTATAGGGTCTTTCCGTATGTATTACCACGGCAGGGTTTAACTCACTTCGGAGAGCCATAGAAATGTCAATTTCAGCCGTTCCTATAAGCATTTCCTTCTGCTTGACCGTCAAAGTAGACCAAGCATCTGCACCGAAGTAATTATCGCTGAAATAATCATCAGCCATTGCTACAGTATTAAGCATTGCGGAAACTTCCTTTTCTTGTCAATCTGATTGATTTGTCAAGTTTAACATCAGGACGAGGGTCAAGATATTTGCCTTGCTTTTCAGCAGACTTTACAGCCTTATCCAAAGCCGCCTGTTTAGCTGTTTTCTCACGCTCATACTTCAAGTCATCAAATGGGTCGATAAAACTCATTGTCAAAAATTCACTTGCAACTTCACGCACTGTACGCTTTCTGTAATCAGGTACATCATCGTACACTTCAACATTAAACTTACTGTGCGTAGCTTTGAATTTATTTACAAGTTCGCTGTTCTTACTTGCAATATAAACTTTTGTGTAATCTTGACGGTCTGGTGTGTATGCTCCACGCTTGGCTCGTCTGCCAATATCTGAAAACAATACACCACAACAAGCCGCATAGTGTTGAGCATGAGGAAATTCACTCAAGTCAGCCAAAATAATAACTGTATTATCGTACATATCAAATCCTTATAAAATGGGGTCTGGGGTTACGCAGTAAAGACAGCGAAACCCACATAACCCCTTTCCCCAAAAGAATTAGGCGTTAGCCAGAGCAGCTGCGACATCCGCTTTAGTGCTGATAACAACACCAGCGGTATCTTTGTTGCTCTTTTCCCATTTTTCCCAGTTAGCCGGGTCATCAAGGGCTTCTTCGGTCGGGTTGGTTCCAGCAGTGGACTTCAACTGATAACCCTTGACATAGTTCCACATATCACCTTCACCCTGCATGATGGACTTGATGTTTTCGTGTCCAGCGATGGTGTCAGCAAGGAAAGTGGTACTGCCGTTGTCATTCAAAGTAACAGCGGAGTCGGTTAGATACAGGGTGTCATAAACACCTTCAGCACCGACCAGTTCAGGATTGTCAGTCACGATAACCGGAACGCCCATAGTGGCAGGGGAGCCACCGTACAGCATCAGGTTTTCACCGATGTTCTGCACTTCGCCCTTCATCTGACCAGCGATCAAGGTGTAATATGCAGCAGAGTGCATTACCAACGCTTTCAGACGACCAGCAGCATCACCAAACTTGGCTTTAGCCAACAGGATTTCAGCCACAGTAAGATTGCTGTCGGACTCGACAATCATATCAGTATTGGATTTGACAGCAGCAGCCAGAATACTGATTGCGCGACGGACGGTGTATTCAAGTTTCTTTTCAGCAAACTTTTTACCCACCATCAACATCACTTCTTCAACGGTCATGTTATCAGAAGTTTTGAAAGCAGTCCACTGCCAAGCAACAGGCTTCAGTTTCCAGAAGGTCTTGAAAGCAGTGTGTTCAGCACGCTGGATTTTTTCGGTTTCCTGAATAGCATCAGAAGTGATGTCACGCCGACCGATAGTGCCGAAATCTTTGAAATATGCGGTAGTCTTTTTCAGTCCGGCAGTCAGTTCGGAGCCGTAACGGATAGTACCGTTAGACGCACTGTTCAGGATGTTGACATAATAATCGAGACCTTCGATATAACCCGCACGAAGGTAAGAATCATAGGGGAGCAAATCGCTCAAAAAAGTAAGTTCAGCAGCCATAGTATTTATTCACTTTCACTACGACGGAGTTCCGTAAAAGCCTCTTGACCATGCTCTTTGATATAGTCAACTTGCTCTTTGGTACTCCATTCTTTTACAGGTTTAGTAGTCTGAGTTCCTCCGTCAGAGTCACCGCTACCAGTTCCAGCACCTCCCTTTACAGGTACGGCGCACATTTCAGGTTCGTTATCTTTAATCTCGGTAAGAAATTCTTTTACTTTTTCAGCATCATTCAAATCGAGTCCCGCTTTCTCTGCTTTATAAGCAAGATAGTCCGGATTTTTGAAAACAATACCCAATTCATTTTTACGGGAAAGTTCATTAACTTTCAAGAGTGTTTCATTACGCTGATTGGTGATTTTCAAATTAGCCAACTCAGTAGCCAATTCTTCGTTTTTGCCAGACAACTCACCTAACCGCGTATTGAGTTCATCATCCACTTTCTGAGCAGCTTCACTTGCTTCAGCTTTAAGTTTTGCAATCTCATCATCTTTAGCTTTAATCTGAGATTCGAGTTCGCTTTTCTTTCCGCTGATTTCATTGAAACGATCAGTCGGTCTCGTAACTTTACCCAACTCCTGATATTCTTCAGTAGTCAAGCCTTCACCTTTGGCGAGTTTCGCCATCAACTCTTGATAAGTCATTGTCTTTTCCTCCATATCATTTGTTATCGCAGTTTAGTCTGCTGATGGTAAAATAGCACTAAAACTCTTATTGTCAAGTGATTTAGTGCTATTTATCACAAAATTTTTCAGATTTTTTCAGTTTTACTGATATTATCATTACTTTTTGTGTAATGTGGATTGGCTTCTATACCATCCGGCACACTGCCAGACGCTTCGGATTGATGGCTTGCCTGTCCTTCAATAGTGATAGGTTTGCCGGACATCTTGCCGTTTTCGATGTCTTTTTCGATTTTTTCGTAATCGTCATCCCTTACACGGCGTATTCTATCAAGTACATGAAGGGCGGTACGCATCACTTCTTTCTGATAGTTTTCACCAGCATCAATATTGACAAGTTCAACGAGTGTAGCGATAACAGATTTAAGCTCGTTAATATCATAATTCTTGTTGTAATTGATTTGAGGTATTGAGATTGTTGAGTCATAGACACTCAACATCTCCCATATCTTCATCTCAAGTTCTTCCAATCGTGTTGCGATTGATGTTAACTGAGCAGCAAGACTGATATTATCTGCCGATTTACTTTCAGCAGATTCACGCTGTCCTGTTTCTACACCGACCATAAATCCATACAGCTTGATAATCATATTTACCAATCGGTCATCAGCCTTTATGATTGTTTCAATATTTGCACCAGCTGGCTGAATGTATCTTGCAGTGCCTCGTTCTTCAGCATCTTCAGTGATGTGTTTCGTTCTTGACAATACAAGATTTACTTCCTGTCTGATAATTTCCTGAACATGCGGGTCATTGATATTAAGGGTCGGGTCATCTTGTGCCAGTCTGCTTTTAACTCGTTGTGCCACAATGTTAGTAGAAGAAGGCAATACCAACTGTCCGTAAGTCTGTTTCAGTATGTTTGTTACAAGTTCAGACTCACTGTGAAGTACAGCATCATGTATAGTAAGAACATCATCAATAGATGGTTGGTCAAAGTATTTATTGAACAATACAGTTGTGTAAGCCATAACAGGCACTCTACCAAGCGTATGAGGATGTTTAATACCTACAATCACATTTGGCATTGGCTCAACACCGTCACCACCGTCAAGTATAATGTCAAATGTCTGCCAATAAGTTTTAGTGTACAAAGTTCTGCGTCTTTTACGGACAGGTTTGATAAAAGGATTTGACTTCTCAGTGATTACTTCTTCTCTGATAATCCAGTTGAGTTCACCTTTATCATCAAAATCCCAGTCAGGAACATCCATAGGAGCAACTGCGTTTACATACGGACGGATTTTTTCGTTCTGTTTCACATCAAGGGAAACAAGGTCTCCGTCAAGTACAGGCATATCAACAAAAATCCAAGACAACCCATAAATTGTGTAATAGTCAAAGATTTCACGCATTACAGCATTTGCGTCTTTGCCTTTTCTGTCAAAGTCTTTTACAATATCTTCATTAACACTTGTGCGTCTGGGCGGTTTAGAAAATATGTAATCACCAAACTTATGTGCGGAGTATTTAATCAAGTTGATGTTGTAAGAGTGTTCCTGCCTGTACTTAAATTCTTCATCAGTTTCAGACGGATGTTTTGTAAGTGTGTTGCGAACATACTTACGCCCGCCTTTGTAAGCATTTGTAGCTTTTCTCCAAATAGGCAAAGTCTTAACATAGTAAGGATGCCGTCTCTCAAAAATGTAACTCTCTGTACCTACAAGGGTTGTAAGTATCTCATCAGTTGATACTGGTATGGTTGTAGTCATACGCTAATCTCCTATATTTGTATGCCATTTAGTTTATCTATGCCGTAACTGATGTAACGAAGGCAGTCCATAGCGTCATCATTTATTTTGATTGGCGTCTCTTTGTCTGTCACTTCACTGTTACTTTCATGCCACGCATAGCTGTAAAACTGATCTATAAGTACCTCTTGGTCATTGAATATGATGATACGAGGCTTTCCTGTGCGATGATGAGGTTTCAACCGTTGAGCGATTGAATTTATGCCATCTGTCACTGACTTTTTAGCAAGTTGAGTAAAAATGCCGTGTGATTGCAGAAAAGCACGGTCAGAAGCACTATGGTCTGACCAAGTAATCTCATATATGTCTCCGTGTTCTCGTTCAAAGTCATTCAGGTAGTTGGCAGCCTCATCAATCGTAATACCCGCCTTTTCAAATGCCTTGTAAATGTAAATTGTGTCCGTAGCCCAATCATACGCTCCACAGCAAAATGCAAAGGGGTGCTTAAACCCGAAGTCGATTGCTCTATACTTTGACCAAGACATAGGTATTGTAAAAGGGTCGCAAGTATGTATTGCTTCATTGAAATCGGTAAAAATCTGACCTTCACCGCCACACCATTTACCAAGCAACATCCGCTGCCTCTGAATATCGGGCAAAGCGTCAAGGGTTTCAATATAACCCTCCGGCAAATATTTCCGGTTGTCATACGGAGTCCAGTGTAATGTTGCGTGTTTATCTGCATCTTTAAGTATTGTTGCAGGTTTCTTTGATGGGTCTTTGAATTGTACACCCCAAATATACAGCCAGTGCCGTTGATGGCGAGGGTTGCAGTCCAAAATCATTTTGTTTACAGCAACAAACTGCTTTGAAGTATCATATACTTTCTGAGCCATACGAGTACGCAACATGCCGATAACATCGTATGACATCTGCGTTGCTTCATTACAGAATATTGTAATGTACTCAGTACCCAACACTTTCTGCGACCGTTCTTCATCATCCAAACCCCCAAGTACGATTACTGAACCGTTTGCGAACTCCACTTTTAGTTCTGATTTCATAAGAGTATATTGCGATGACGGCACATATTGACTTAGATACTTAGGTAGTGAGTCATCCCAAATAGAGTTACGAGCATCTACAAGGTTTTTACGGACGATAAGTTGCCGTGAACCGGGGAACTGAAAAGCCCTTCCTACAAGGAACTCCATAATCAGATAGGTTTTACCTGAGCGTGAACCTCCTGTGAACAAGATATACTGTTTGTCTGGGTCTTGAAGTAACTCAAGTCCCATCTTTTGTTTTTCGGTTAAATCAAGTGGCATAACTATCATCCTCGTACTCAAAACTGAGTATCTCTATAATTTCAGTCTCCAGCACATTGCCTGTTTCCATCAAACGCCTTGCGATTTCATCTGCTTCTGCATAAGTTGGAAATAATGTCGCATACCCCAAACCCTTAACCAAAGTTGCCTTACCATTTTTCATTTGCACAAAATAACGCTTATTAGTGCCTCTACGGAGCGTTCTTACTTTCCACATACGCACATACCCCGGAGACGGTAACGGCTCGCTACGGCTCTGCAAAGTAGCGTAGACGGCGTTTCCGCAATAAAGTACGCTTTCGTCTGGCTTGAAGTGAGGGTTCAGTTCAATTTGCATTACAGTACAGCGTCCATTATAGCGTTTGCGGTACACATTTCAACATACCATCTTGTTTTAACACAAATAGGTCTGGCTTTTTCACACTCCATACAAAGGCGTGTACACAAACCACCATCATAAAGCCACAAAGCATCTTTACGCTTGATACAATCTTTACAATTCACATCTTTTACATTCACAGATTTTTTGATATTCAAGTCTTTTTTCATAAGTTCCTCCTGATTGTTTCTTGTAATATACACCCTAAGTTGCACGATTTCAAGTATTTAAGGTAACATTTTATCAGGGTTATTTTTGGGTGTTTAGAATTTAGCAGAAATTTTCTTTGTAAGTCGTTGAGTATGAGTAGTTTATGACCTTTAATTCCCGTATATGGATATATAGTATATATATATATAATATGGGATTTATGGGATTGTTTTATTGTTCTTTTTTTTGAGTAGTTGTTTAGTAGCTCTTTAGGGCTTATAAAAGAAAAATGAGAAAAGTTTGAATTAAAATTTGCATTATGGGTTATTTGTGGTATAGTAAGGTTAGTGGCTCACACGGAGTAATTAACCGTGGACAGCCTGTTCCAGCCGACCTTTCAGGTTGCCACTCGCTTTATTGCAGCGTAGGTTAAAGATCGGACAAGTCAATTAGCGTATGACTTGAATAGCAAAGAGAGGCGAAAATGCGTATTGAAAACTTTGAAGATGGCGAACATTTCTTTTGGTTCGCTAAAGAAAATCGGGTAAATTGCCCTGAAATCGGTTATCTGGCGCGAAAAATAGCCAAATCTTACGAAACAAATACCGGAAATTCCCCCAAGTACATCGAACACATTGTGTGTAACTGTTACATGGCGTGGGTTTATCATCAGTCTGTTGCATATTACAGTAAAAACGAACAATGGATTGAGTACAATTCACAGATTAAAGACCGTAAAAACAAGTTCAGCGTGATTTCTTTCCGTACTGAATTGCGGTATCTTGAAGCAAACTCTTACATCACGACTCTCAAGGGTAGAAAATGCGACTGGAATAAGTCTCTTTCGATGGCTTCCCGCATGGTTCCGTCCGAAATTCTTGAATCTGAGTTCGATATTGCATGGGAAACTGCTATTGAGTACACTTCTGAGACTATCCGTTTTAAGAAAAACCGTGATGATAATTCTAAAACCTTGCGTGAGTGTGCCAAGGATACAACTATACCGGCTCCGACTGCGGAAGTTCTTGAGCGTCAAGACTTTCTTACTAAGTATAACAACTATCTCCGCAAACAGTATTGCACTTATGAAGGTGTAATCAAGCAGTATTTGTGGGATAAAGACAGCAAATCTACCATTATACTTGAAAAAGACGGTGATGTTCGGTTCATTCCGCAGTTAACTTCTAATTACAACGGAGATTGGGAGCATGGCGGTCGTTTTTATGCTCATGGTATGTTCGATATGGTTGACTACCAGCAACTTTCAAAAGAAAAACGCTCAACAATCAAGATCAATGGCGAAAATACTGCCGAAGTTGACTATTCATGTTTGCATTTGAGCCTGATGTACGCTAAATGCGGTAAACAACTCAAAGGTGACGCTTATGGATGGCATACAGACCGTAAAATAGCTAAACTCGTGACAATTATCGCACTCAATAACACGCACTATTACAACGCTGTGTATGCAGTACAGAAAGCTCTTGAAGGCACTTACGAAGCATGGAACGCATCTAAACTCGTAAGTGTTATGTTGAAATACCATAAAGCAATTTCTGACCGCATTTTTAACTCGTTCAGGGCTGTAGATGCTTTGACTTTACAACACACTGACTCAGTTATTATGGAAAAAGTATTGAAATCTCTGCATAAACGCAACATTCCGGCACTTCCGGTACACGACAGTGTTATTGTTCCTGAAAAGTACCGCAATATGGCTATCCGTATTATGAAAGAACAATATAAACAAGTAACAGGATTTGAAATTGAGGTGAAATAATGGAAAATATAACGCAATGCCCTGAATGTTGGTCGTCAAATACTACATTAACGACAGTCGGATTTACACGCCTTGTGTATCATTGTAATGTATGTGATGCAGATTTTATAGAGTATTCAACCCCAAACAAGGAGAGTAATATGAAATGTGAAGAAGTAGACCATCCTAAACACTATCAAAACGGACTCAAAACTGAAGTTGAGTGCATTATGTTTACTCGCAATCTCAGTTTTGACCTCGGTAACGCATTTAAGTATATATGGAGAGCCGGTAATAAACTTACTGCCTCTATGGATACAGACTTAGCAAAAGCATTGTGGTATCTTAATGATGCTGCTGAACATCAGGAGTATGAAAACAGCCTGTATAACCCTCAAACTGCAAATCTTGTACATTTTTTGCCTAAAAATGACTTACTTGAGTGGAAATATAACATACTTACATGTATATTACAAAATAACATAATGACGGCAATGAACCTTCTGACGAACGGTTTGCGATGACCGCCTCATATTACTCCGCAAGTGCTGATCGGAGACTGTCGGGCGGAAAATACGATGGTTACTCCTGCATGGTGAATGGCGGCATCATGTCTGACGCAGGTCTTATGACTTTCCCTGTTGTCAAAAATCAGTACATCCGCCATAACTTATTAACAAATGACAAAACAAGGAATAATATTATGACAATGCCAGAAGCTATTGTGTTATGTGTAAGTTTTATATGTTCAACTGTTCTACTGTACTTTGTAGTTAAGGAGTAATTATGGTAAGTAATGTTTTATTTTCAATCGTAGGTGTTTGTATTGGTATAGCCATTGGTCTGGGTACTGCCTTTAGTGTACTTATGGCATACATACGGGATAAGAAGCGCAAGCAAAGAAAAAGTAAGCGTTGGAATGAATATGAGGTGGTGTATCTCAATAAGAAGACTTACTCCATACCGGATGCTGTAAGGGGTGACGATTATAACAAAGAGTTGACTATATATGATATACGCTTACGAGAAGAATTTGAAAACTATATCAGGCAGAATGTACAGAATTGGTGGGATGAGTATGAAAATGAACGCCGTAAAGAGTTAGCACCGTTGGCACGAACTATCTGCAAATATGTCAAGGTTGAACCTTTACGCCTCAACGGAGCATGGAGTACAGACTGGTATGCTTATGTAAAACATGGAGCATTTGAGGTCAAGATCAGGTATACACAGTGGTCTGGTAATGATGTAAATATGGAAATGAAAATAACAAACACAAACATAACGGAGGATAACAATGGAAATTAAATTTAAGAAAATGGCAGAAAATGTAAAATCCCCTTTCAAAGCAAACTCCGGTGATGCCGGTTATGATTTGTATGTACACTCTATCGAATGGCGTAACGATGGTATGCAGGTATGTTACCATACAGGCATTGCAGTTGAAATCCCTGAAGGCTATGTAGGGCTCTTGTATATGCGTTCATCTGCGGTACATAAATCTTGCCGTATGGCTAACGCAACAGGAGTAGTGGACTCAGGTTATCGTGGTGAAATCACAGCAGTATTTGACATTCTTAACCCTTCAGATCTGTACAGGGTCGGAGACAGATGTTGTCAGTTGGTTATTATGCCTGTACCTGCTGTTGAGTACATTGAAGTCGATGAATTGTCGGACAGTCAGAGAGGGAATAGAGGTTATGGCAGCTCAGGAAATTAAAACTATGCCAGTATGTGTATGCGGTAATCGTGCTGAACTTACTGTAACAGATAATGGATGGTATGTAGTCAAATGTTCTTCATGTGGTAAAACAAGTGAGGAACAGGCGACTTTGGAAGATGCTGTTGGGGCATTCCTATCAAGAATTTACAAGAACTCATTAGCTTGTTTTATAGGGTGTCTTATGCGAGAATTAGATTCTTCGTGTAGTAATGATGCTATTACGCAAGCCATAGAAGCAGCAAATCGTGAAGACTATGAAGCTGTAAGGCGTATAGCTAAGGCTGAACTCGACAAGTTAAATGAACCTAAATAACTTATACACTAAGCACCCATCGGTCTTAATTGGTCGGTGGGTGTTTATAGTTCGGTGTTGCAGTAGAATTGGGACAGTTTCAAATTTATGTATAATACGCTTTGGGACAGTTTTGAAAATCGTGTGTGGATGTGTGGGGGACTCTCACGGTGCCGGATCGCTCAAGACTGCCGGATTTGGTGTTACCCATCTCCGGCAGTCTTGAGGATGATGTTACTTACTTTCAATTTTGATGCAGTTCAACACTGCAATCACACCGCGTGCAGTCATCTCCGTGCCGTTAGGCGTGCCGGGTCTGCTGCCCTCCGGCATGAGAGCGATGGCGGCGGCGGCAACCGTTTTAGCGGTGAGCGTTTCGCCTGCTTTCAGCAGTCCGGCGGCAGCAGCTACGCAATAGTCTGCTGCCGCCGGTGGCGTGTAGGGGTGTGCCGTTTTTGCTTTTTCAAGATCGGCGGCGGCGGTTTTGTGTGCCGTTTTTGCTTTTTCAAGATCGGCGGCGGCGGTTTTGTGCGCCTCAAGTGCCTTTTGAGCGGCGGCAATGTCCCCGGCAGCGATAGCGGCGGTAATGTCCGCTTGGGCTTTTTCAACGTTTGCAGTGGCAGTCAAGACCACTTCGGCGGTTTGCTTTTCGGCGGCGGTGGCAGTCAAGACCGCCACCGGCATGTTGTCGAGCTTGGGAACTTGCAAGATTTCCAGTGTGGCGGCGTTGTTCTTCTTGTTTTCCATTTTTGATACTCCTTTTTGTTTGCCCGTTTCAGGCGTTTTAAGTTTGGCAAGTTTTTTGCCTTTACTATAATTTAGCACGAAAAAAAGAAAATGCAAATATTTTTTTTGAGAATTTAGCAACTTTTTTGAAAAATCTTTTTTGTAAAATTTTGTGCTAAATTATTTGACTTTTCCAAAAAATGTGCTAAATTATAATATACACCCTGCGATGCAGACGACCCCAAGGGGGCGGGGTGATATGTACTTTTAGTTAGACAGGTCTAATTTAGAAGCACCTAACTTGCCCGACCGGAAATTGACTGACTGGTCAGTATTACCAATCGTCCTGTACCATCATATTACACGATACGCCTATATGCGATTGTCGTTGTCGGCATCGTCGTCGTTATTCGTCGTCGTTGTCGATGCGTCGTTGTATTCATCGTTGTCGGTACATCGGTATAGCAGGATTTGTTTGTCGTTATCGGTGTCGGTATAATCATATAATAGATTATAGGTGTCAGCATATATGCTTGCCCTTGTCGGTTTGTCGTTATCGGTAAATAGTCATCGGTGTCGTTGTTTTTGTCGGTATTATGCGACATAATCGGACGACGATTTGGGTGTCGATGGCGTCGGTGCAAATGGCACAAAAACACCATAAATCCCACCTTTTTAAGCTCAAAACCACATCGAAAAATAGCACAAAAGTACAATCGTTGCTACACGCTTACACCACAAATCATCGTTATTTTTCTGTCCCACATCGGCTTGTTTAGTAATAGTAAACACGATTGTAAACAGCTTGTTAATAACCTGTAATACTGTCAATAACTGCTAAACCGTGTTAGCAAGCGTTTTAAGACGGGTTTAGCCTATTTGCATATAAACACCATGCCGGACTACTAACCGCGCTGGAAAGTGCCTTAAAATGCAAATAAACGGCATTGCAGCAAATAACCAGCACTACAAACGGAGAAAAGCAATAAAGAGCCGGATGCGATAGCAGACGGCGATTGTAGTGTCTGATTCACTCAAATTTTGTGTGTTACAAATATCTTATATTTTACTTTACTATCCTTAAGGGATAGTAAAATATAAGATATGCGTTCAAAAGAAAAGAAAAGAAAAAGAGAAAGATGAAAAATAGAAAGATAAAAGAAAGAAATATATAAAGAAAGAAAATAGGGATAAAGTTTAGGCCTTAATCTCGGCTACGTCTTTTATGGCGTTTAGAACTGGCATAGGCAATCTCATCAAAGTCATAGTTTGTAAGCATAACAGTCTTATGAGCTTTGGCATATTCTTTCTGCTTCTCATACTCTGCTTTCTCTTTCAAGTACTGCTCACAAGTACCATGACAACCTGGATGCCTTTGGGGGGGAACACAGTTCTTACAACAGATTATTGCCATAGACTTTTCCTACCTTTCCTCTTGCAGCTTATCTTGGTCACCTATGAATCCAAACATAGCTATCCCTGCTGAGTCTGCTGCATCATTGTTGTACATATACTTCTGTCCGTCTCTGACGAATGTACCCTTAGTCTTTCTTCCCTCTACTGGTATGAGAATGCTATCTTCCCATCCTTGCTTAATCAGCCATCTGACTGTAGGCCATTTCTCTTCTGGAACTCCATGCTTGTTTGCCATAGGTTTACTGGTCCCTATTACCTGGGCTTTCCAGCATCTGGTATCTACACTATAGACTGGGACGCAATGCTCATGACACATATCGACAATGATGCTGTTTAGGGCACCGATAGACTTTATGTAGTCAATATTCAGAAAGCCTTGAGAACGAAGTCTAATACGCTCAATGATACACACTACAGATTTAGCTTTGGGACAAACTGCCCTAAGGAGACCACTAAGCGTATTGCCCAATGCCCTCCTCTTATCACTATTAGTTTTGTATGTATCTAACTGTAGGCTTCGTACTTT
>JAZSPI010000023.1:0-36273 GCA_045537395.1 Acutalibacteraceae bacterium
GGTTTTATTGAAACATAAATTATCGAGTAGAATGGTACGACAAAAGTCACTCAGCGAAGCGTATCTACCATATTGTTTCATTGAAACATAAACCGCAATCGGCGTGGAGACGATTGCCCTGTGTCTTTCGGTTTAACAAGAAAAAGTTATCAGAATCACTGTATGGTTTAAAATAAAATTGGTTCAATCTCTTTGCACACACAAAAAACCATTATAATCACAGTCGGATTTTTGACCTGATTATAATGGTTTTGACATAAATAATGTATTATGTGGTTTTCGTCTTTTGTTTTGGAAAAATGTTCTCTCAGTTCTGCAAACTGAGAGCCTCAATCAGTTCTCTCATTCCCTCAACAGGACTTATATCCTTTAATTTATAGGATATATAGGGGCTTGTCTTTGCTGCGCTTATCATCGCCTTACCACGGAGATTATGTCCTATGGCGGCGACAAACTGAGGTTTCAGTTCATTGACAAAAGCAAGGAGCATGGAGTTTTGCTGCTTGATTTCGTATATGCCGAGTTTTGCTGCTTTTGAGCGCAGAAGAGCAACTTCCACAAGACCTTCAACAGCCTTGGGCGGTTCACCGAAACGGTCAATGAACTCGTCAAGTACATCCATAGCCTCTTCTCTTGTTTCAATTTCTGCAATTCTTTTGTACATACCGATACGGTTTTTCACCGAATCAATATAATTTTCGGGAATGTGTGCGTCAACAGAAATATCAATAAGGCATTCCTGTTTTTCTTCGGCAGTAATACCGGTTTTTTCTTCCTCTATGGTTTCGGAAAGAATCTGCAGATACATATCGTATCCGACGGCTTCCATGTGTCCGTGCTGCTGTGCACCTAAGATATTACCTGCACCTCTTATTTCAAGGTCACGCATGGCAATTCTGAAGCCCGAACCGAATTCGGTAAATTCTTTTATTGCGGAAAGTCTGCGCTGGGCAATTTCGCTTACCTCTTTATTCTTCTTATAGGTAAAGTATGCGTAGGCACGACGTGAACTTCTGCCGACTCTGCCTCTTATCTGGTGAAGTTGGGCAAGGCCCATACGGTCTGCATCTTCGATTATGAGGGTGTTTGCGTTGGGTACATCAACGCCTGTTTCTATAATAGTGGTGCAAAGGAGAATGTCGATTTCGTTTTCCAAAAGTTTGCGCCATATTTCGCTAAGGTCATCTTCACTCATTTTTCCGTGCCCTATACCTATTCTTGCGTCGGGAAGATATTTCTTTATTTCTGCTGCCCGTCTTTCAATGGATTCCACACGGTTATGAAGATAGTAAACCTGACCGCCTCGTCGTATCTCTCTTTCCATAGCCTCGGCAAGGATTTCCATATCCTGAGGCACTACATAGGTCTGCACAGGATATCTGCCTACGGGCGGGATTTCGAGAACGGACATATCTCTTATGCCCGTCATAGCCATATTCAGCGTACGGGGGATGGGCGTGGCCGAAAGAGTGAGAACGTCCACAAGAGGGAACTTTTCTTTCAGTTTTTCTTTTTGCGCAACGCCGAAGCGCTGTTCTTCGTCAACTATAAGCAGGCCAAGGTCTTTGAACTCGACGCTTTTGGCTATAATTGAATGGGTGCCTACAATAATATCTATACTGCCCCTTTTAAGGGCTTTTTTTATTTTCGTTCTGTCGGACTGACTGCGGAAACGTGAAAGCATATCTATTTCTACAGGGAAGCCGTCGAAGCGTTTCTTTATGGTCTGAAAGTGCTGGAAAGCCAGAATGGTGGTGGGAACAAGAATGGCACACTGCTTTCCGTCGGCTATACACTTGAATGCGGCGCGAAGGGCAACCTCAGTCTTGCCGAATCCGACATCACCGCAAAGAAGTCTGTCCATAGGGCTTCTTCTTTCCATATCGGCCTTGATTTCGTTGACTGCTTCAATCTGGTCTTCCGTTTCCTCAAACTCAAAACGTCTTTCGAAGTCATTCTGCATATCAATATCGGGAGAGAAAGCAAAGCCTTCGGAATTGAGTCTTGCCGAATAAATCTTTGTAAGTTCTGCCGCCATATCCTTGACGGCAGTTTTTACTCTGGAACGGGTTTTCTTCCATTCATCACTGCCCAGACGGTTGAGTTTTATTACTTTGTCCGTATCTTTGGGGGAGATGTATTTTGCTATAAGGTCAAGCTGGGTGACGGGAAGATAAAGCACATCGCTTCCGCGGAAATTGATTTTGATAAAATCCTTTATTTTTCCGGAGACGGTCATGGTTGTTATTCCGTCAAATATACCGATGCCGTGAACGGCGTGGACAACATAATCTCCTCTTGAAATTTCTTCGAGAGAAGTGATGCCCTTTCTGCCCCTGAAGGCAGGGTTGGTCTTTCTTTGCTTTTTCTCTACCGGCTTACCGTAAGTGAAAAGAGCAAATTTCAGACTGTTATATTCTATACCCGAAGAAACGCTTCCGGAAATTACGCTGACGCAGTGCTCGGGAAATTCAGCGGGTATAACGGGAAAGTAGTGGCTTTTAATACCCTCGGTTTCAAGGTCATAGGCAAGTTCTTTTGCGCTTTTTTCCGTGCCTGCCATAACAACGCAGGTATAACCGAGTTTGTTAAGAGGCTGCAAATCCTCCATAAGATACGAAAGGGTGCCGTCCCAATGTGAAAGCAGAGAAGCGTTTACGCTTACAAGGGATTTTACTGATGTATCAAAGGAGCCTCTTGCAAGATTATCTGTATAAACGGTATTTCTTTTTTCATAAACGGAGAGAATTTCGTTCCACGAAAGAGCAAAGGTGTCGAGCCCTTTACAGAGTATTCCTTCTTCGAACATGGCTTTAATGTCTTCCGAAAGAAGAGCAAAGGCAGAACTGAACTTCTGCTTTACGGATGAACTTTCGTAAACGAAGATAAGACTGTCCTGCATATAGTCAAAGACAGTTTCTTTTTCTTCGTATGCCAGAGAGATGTATTTATCGTTTGCCACATTCATATAGCGGCTGAGTTTTTCTGCATCTTCATTAAGAACAGACTTTGCTTTTACGCTTCCCTTCCCCTTTACTGTGGGGATAAAGGCTTCTATTCTTTTGCGCATTTCATCATGAGAATCAAAAAGAACTTCACGGGACGGCGTTATTTTTACTGAGTTGAGACTGTCTTTTCTTCTCTGACTTTCCGTGTCGAAAAAGGAAACAGAATCCACCGTGTCACCCCAGAACTCGATTCTGACGGGATTTTCATTTCCCGGAGGAAAGATATCAAGTATACCGCCGCGAAGAGAAAACTGTCCCGTACCTTCAATCTGTTCCGTCCGGGTATAGCCGGCACTGAGAAGAGAATTGACTGCTTCATGGGTGGAAATATCCTGAGAAAGTTCAATATTGAAGGAACGCTTTTCAAGTTCTTTGCGGGGGATGGTGACCTGCATTGCGGCTTCGATACTGCAAAGAGCAATCTTACATTCTCCGTCAAGAATGTTTTTAAGTACACCGAGTCTTTGCTGCTCAAAATCAAGGGACTTGCTTTCGCTTTCACGGAAGCGGAAATCTTTTGCCGGGTAAAGCTGTGCACCGTCACAGAAGGCAGAGATGTCCTTGCAGAGTTTTGATGCGGTGCCCTCGTCGGGGCAGATGATGAGGGCAGTTTTGCCGGTGTCTTTTACAAGGGAGGAAATATAGTGTGCCTTATGAATATGAGAAAGACCAATAACACCGAAGGGGAAAGTTCCGCGGTGTATGTTATCTTTTATTTTCAGATATTCTTCACTCTGATTGAGGATTTTTTCAAAAGCAGACATAATAACCCTCCCTTTTCAGTTGTCTGTACCGTTTATTATATTACATTATAAAATTAAAATAAATACTTTTCAGAAAAAAAGAAACCGCTTTCAGCGGCTTCTTTTTTAGTTGAAAAAATTTTTAGTTTTTTGCGCAAAAAACTAAGATTATTTTGTTAATTCAACGATAGCAGCAAAGAATTTGTCAACAAAAGCAACGATGCTGCCCCAGTTTTCCATGATCCATTCAAAGATTTTATCCATTTTTGAGTCCTCCTTTTAATATTACTTGTTTACCAAGCAAGTACATTATATATCATTATTTAAACGATGTCAATAAAAAATTCAAAAAAAATTCATTTTTATGAAATCTTAATTTTTTTCTGAAAAATTTTTATGAAAACGAGGTGTTTTTTGCGCAAAGTATGCAATAAAGTGCAATTTCCCGTGTATAGGTGAGAGACAAACCTTAAATACAAAACAGAAAGGGGTTATTTATATCAGTAAACTCACATCCAAGGAAAGGCTCTTCTGCACCTATTACTGCATTTCGAGAAACGGCGGTGAAGCGGCGGCAAAATCAGGATATATCTTTCCGGAAAAAAATGCCGTCAGACTTCTGAGAAAAAAAGAGATAAAAGAAGAAATCGAAAAAATCGACAAGGAAAAGAGAGCCTCACAGAAAGATATTATATCGGGATATTACCGTCTTGCTTTCGGTTGTTTTGCCGATGCGGTAAGTCTGCTTTTCAGAGATGAAGTGACTGCCGAAGATATAAGAGGCATGGATCTGTATAATATTTCCGATATAAAAAGAAAAAAGGGCGGAGAAATAGAGATAAAATTTTTTGACCGTCTGAAAGCACTCGAACATCTTGAGCAGATATCTTGCCGTGAAGAAAAGACACCGGCGATGTCTCTTTTTTCTGCCATTGAAAAGGGAGCCGCCGCATTGAGAGTTGAAGAAGATGGCTAAAGAAGATTTCTGCACTTTTTCAAAAAAACAACTTACGGCTTTGTCCTGGTGGCATAAGTCCTCACCTTACAGCAGTCTTGACGGGCTTATCTGTGACGGAGCCGTGAGAAGCGGAAAGACCACCTGTATGTCTCTATCATTTGTACTGTGGGCTTTTTACGCTTTTGACGAAACCTCCTTTGCAATTTGCGGCAAAACCATTTCCTCTCTCAGACGGAACATAACGGTTTCACTGTTGCCCGTTCTGAAAGATTTAGGTTTTGATTGCAAAGAGAAAATAAGTCAGAATGTAATTGAAATATCTTACAGAAACCGACTTAACCGTTTTTACCTTTTCGGAGGCAGAGATGAAAGTTCAGCTTCACTTATTCAGGGCATGACGCTCGGCGGAGTTTTGCTGGACGAGGTTGCACTTATGCCCCGTTCCTTTGTTGAACAGGCACTCGCGAGATGTTCCCTGAACGGTTCCAAATTTTGGTTCAACTGTAACCCCGAAAATCCGAAGCATTGGTTTTATGAGCAGTGGATAAAAAATGCAAAAGAAAAAAACTGTCTTTATCTGCATTTCCTTATGCAGGATAATCCTTCTCTTTCACCTAAGGTAATCAGGCGTTACGAAAGGCTTTACAGCGGAGCCTTCTATGAACGGTTTGTTCTTGGCAGATGGGTTGCCGTTGACGGACTTGTTTACGGTGATGCCGCCAAGGGAAAATATACCCGTGAACCTCCCGTAAATGACTTCGAAAAGTACTACATTTCCTGTGATTACGGAACGGTGAATCCCACTTCAATGGGTCTTTGGGGTCTTCATAATGATAAATGGTACAGATTTGACGAGTACTATTATTCTTCGCGTCGTGAGGGCAGACAACTTACCGATGAGGAGTATTATGAAAAACTTTGTGAACTCGCCTTTGGAAAAAGTATAGAAGGAATTGTCATAGACCCCTCTGCCGCTTCCTTTGCCGAGTGCATAAGAAGAAAGGGCAGGTACAGGGTTATCCCTGCAAAAAATGATGTTGTTTCGGGTATAAGAAAAGTACATAGTGCCTTCAGGGAAGGCAGGATTGTTATTTCACCGGTGTGCGTGGCTTCAATCAAGGAGTTTTCCCTTTACCGTTGGGACGAAAATGCGACCAAAGATACACCGAGAAAAGAAAACGACCACGCTATGGACGATATAAGGTATTTTGTCTCTACAGTTCTTGCCGAAGGCGAAGATATGGGATTTTTCGCCCTCGCCGCGGCAAGAGAATGAAAATATTTGTCCTGACAGGACAAAAGAAAGGAGAATATTTTGGCATTAGGAAAACACAAAAAACACTCACAGGTAAGAGAAGTTGTTTCGGTACCCCAGACAGGCAGCAACTCACATCCCTTTACTTCTCTTTCAGCCTATATGCCCTCGGCGCCTGTTGATACCCGACTCTATACGGGACTTCGTGAGGCTGTTCCCGTGATTGATGCTGCGATAAACAAACTTGTGCGTCTGCTCGGTGATTTTGCCGTGGTTTGTGATGATGAAAATGCACAGAAAGAACTTGGTTGCTTTCTTGAAAACGTAAATGTCGGCGGTACAAGAAGGGGCATATCCGCCTTTATCGGAACCTTTTTTGAACAACTTCTTACCATGGGTACTGCCGTAGGAGAAATGGTAACGGACTCTGTGACCATAACCCATCTTTTCAACAGTTCTCTTGACAGTGTTTATCTGAGCGAGGGAAAATCTCCACTGGATATTATCATAAACGCCGAGACGGCAAACGGCAGTTTCGCGCCCGTTAAATATCCGGAACTTATCCTTCTTTCCGTGCATAATCCGGAGCCGGGTAAAATTTACGGTACATCTGTTCTTAAAGGGCTTCCCTTTGTAAGCGATGTGCTGTTGAAGATTTTCAATACTGTCGGAATCAACTGGGAAAGGGTAGGCAACGTGCGTTTTGCTGTAACCTATAAGCCGCAAAACGATGTTGTCGATAAAGCCTATGCCCAGGATAGAGCACTTCAGGTTGCGCGCGAATGGAGCAACACCATGAAGAACGGCGGCCCTGTAAAGGATTTTGTGGCTGTGGGTGATGTGAACATTAAAGCCATCGGTGCAGATAATCAGGTTCTTGACAGCGAAGTTCCCGTAAGGCAGATTCTTGAGCAGATTGTGGCAAAACTCGGTATACCGCCTTTTCTTCTTGGTTTTAACTGGTCAACGAGTGAAAGAATGAGTTATCAGCAGGCGGATATTCTTACAAGTGAAATCGATGCTTATCGCAGAGAAATCACTCCTGTTATAAACCGGATATGCCGTACCTTCCTGACTCTGCACGGCTATGACTGTGACTTCACCGTTGAATGGAACAACCTCACTCTGCAGGATATTGTTCTTCTTGCACAAAGCGAACTTTACAAAGCGCAAAGCCAAAGAATTTATCATGAAATGGGAGGTGAAAAGGATGAACATGACAACTGATAAAGAACTTGAACTTATCAACGGATATACCCGTTCACCTCTTACGGCTGAGGATGTGTATATTTTTACCGTTACTCTGTGCGATAACGAAATTGACAGAGATTTTGAACGCTTCAGCACACAGAGCCTCAGCATTCTCGGTGAACTTTTTACGGGAAAGACCGGGATATCTGACCACAGTATGAGTTCAAAAGACCAGAGAGCAAGAATATTCCGAACCTATATCGAAAAAGAGCCCGGAAGAAAAACAGCCTGCGGTGAAGAATATACGGCACTTAAGGCGAGAGCCTATATGCTGCGTACCGAAGAAAATGAAACTCTCATAAAAGATATTGAGGGCGGAATAAAAAAGGAAGTAAGCGTTGGTTGTGCAATGAAGGAATGTATATGCTCCGTGTGCGGTGAGGATATGAAAAAGCACCGCTGCGAACATATCAAAGGTAAGCAATACAGCGATAAAATATGTCACGGTATTCTTAAAAATCCTACGGATGCTTACGAATGGTCCTTTGTGGCTGTACCGGCTCAGAGAAATGCAGGCGTGACAAAATCTTTCAAAAAGGAGGAAAAGAAGACATTTATGACAGTTGAAAAATTTAAAAGTCTTGATAAGGACACTCTTATCACCGTAAGAGAAGCAGAAAATATAAAATCATATATCTCTTCTCTTGAAGCCCTTGCCGAAGAAGGAAAGGCCTACCGTGAACATCTTACGGCAGAAATCAGAAAATATGCTCTTATCATTATGCCGACGGTTAATATTTCGGCTTTTGTGAAGGGCTGTGAAAGTATGGATATAGGTGAAGTGAAGGATTTATGTCAGTCGCTCAGAAGTCAGGCAAATGCCCATCTGCCTGTATCCGTACAACTTGCAAGGGAAAAAGAAAACCATAGTTACGATAATTCAGATTTCAAAATTTAAGGAGGAAACAATATGGAAAATTATCTTGACGGATTTGACAAAAAAGAAGTAACACTTAAAGCAACGGGAACGGTTGCAAAAGGTAAAACGGTGATGATGATACAGCCTTTTACATTAAATGCAGCTACTGACGGAAGTATTTTTACAGGTGTTTGCACCTATGCAAAAAACGGCGTTGCAAGTGTACAGTTAAAGGGCTATGTAAGGGTCGCTTACACAGGAGAAGCACCCGGACACGGCTATGTAAAACTTTCAGCCAACGGCAAGGGCGGCGTCAAAGCAGATGAAAACGGCAGATTTATTCTTGTTGCCGATGTTGACACCGAGGCCATGACTTGCGGCATTATACTTTAAGGAGGAAAAAAATAATATGGCTACATATGACAATATCAGACTTGAAAAAGGTCTTTACACAACGGGTAAATCTTTCACTCAGGCGCTTGAAAGTATTGACCCCAGCGAAAATTACAAGGGTACTTCACTTGAAGGTCTTGACGCTTATCAGCGTCAACTTAAGCGCTTTGATATCAAGGTAAACGACAGAAACAGCGACTCAATTGAAAAGTTTTTCAGAACAACAGATTCTGCCACTCTTTTCCCCGAATACATTTCTAGAGCCGTAAATCAGGGCTTTGAAGAAAACGATCTTGTTTCGCGCATCGTTGCAACTACAACAGTAATCGATTCTATGGATTACCGTTCAATCGCTGTCGATGTTGCCAACAGGGAAACACAGCTCAACTCCGTGTTTGAGGGCACTTATATCCCCGAAACAAGAATTTCTTTAAAGGAAAACCTTGTCCGCCTCGAAAAAATCGGCAGAATGATTACCGCTTCCTATGAAGCAATCAAGTTCCAGCGCCTTGACCTTTTCACAATCGCACTCAGACAAATCGGTGCTTCAATCGCAACCACACAGTTTATGAAAGCAGTGGCTGAAATAGAGGACAGCGACGGAAGTTCGGGTAACAAAAAAAGCGAGATTATCAGCATTGATGATATTTCATCCCTCAGTTACAATTCTCTTCTTGATATCTGGTCTTCTTTCAAAAACTTCAGACTTACAACCCTTATTATGGGTACTGCTGCTCTTTCAAAAATTCTCAGTATGGAAGAGTTCAGAGACTCTGCTGCGGGACTTAACTTCCACGCAACCGGCAATCTTACAACACCCTTCGGTGCAGAAATTATCTACTTCCCTTATATGGGTGACGATAAGATTATTGCCATCGATAAGACAAGTGCCGTTGAAAGAGTACAGACAGGCGGAATTGTTACGGAGTTTGACAAACTCATTGACAGACAGCTTGAAAGAGCGTCCGTTACTCTTACATCCGGTTTTGCAAAGATTTATAATGACGCGGCAAAAATTGTTGAACTCGGTTAAGAGGTGACAGTATGGCACAAGTCAGTGATGTATTAACATGTTTAATGAATTATGCCGATATGGAAGGTTATACTGCTGAACAGCTTGAGCCTTGCTGTGAAAGGGGACTTGCCTGGGTTTACGGAAAACTGAAACCGGATATTGACAAGGAAAGTCCTCTTGTCGTTCATACTGCAGCCGCTATTGCTCATTATTATTTCTTTTTTACCCGCCTTACGGAAACGGACAAATTTGAGTCCTACACAGCCGGTGATATGACAGTGAAAAGAAATACGGAAAAAGAGATGAAATTTGAAACCCTTGCAAGAGACGAAGCCATAGCCAATGCATCATCAATTCTTATTGACGGAGGTTTTTATTGCAGTGGCTATTAATATTCTTATCAAAAATAAAATGTTTGAAAAATACGGGGTTACGGTTGTTTCTCTTAACGGAGAAGACAGGGTGCGGTTTTCTGCTTTTCTTCAGCCGCTGAGATACAAAAATAAAATCTATCTCAGCGGTGTACCAACGGAACTCGGCTATGACGGGCTCAATAAATATCTTCTTATCGCACCGCCTGAAGTTGATATTGAATATATAGAAAATTCCGATTGGACTCTTTACTTCGGCGGTGATTCTTTTGCAACCGATCACTGCGAGTCTGTGTATCTGGGAAAGAAAAAACTGTACCACTGGGCAGTAGTACATAAGGAGGGATAAAATGCAGCACGCTACTGTGCTTATTGATTCTTTTATAAAAACTATCAGTGAATCCGACCTTCTCAGCAGTACCTGTCAGGCAATAAGGGCTTATGAGGCAAAAAATCTGCCCGTACCGATAAAAAAGACTTACTTTTCCTTTTCGGCAGCAGAGAATAAATTTTATTATACACGTGATGATGAGGGGAATATAACCGAAGTCAACAGCATAAAGATTGCGGTTAACTGCTTCATTCCTCTGAAAACATCTCCCGCCGTTATGTATACTCTTGCAGAAACAGTGCTGAGAACTCTTATGTCAGGTAACGAAAACATTACCGGTATTACTGTCGGAAAGACAGGTTATGACAGTGATGTTGATGCGTTTAAAATTAGCGGCGAAATAGTCTTTATGACGGAAAAACATATAACATAAAAAAGAGTCGCATCCATAGCGGGTGCGGCTTTTTCATGTTGTCATATATTGAAAAATGTGATATAATAGGAAAGAATGAAGGGGGAGAAAGAAATGGAAATACTTATTGTGCGTCACGGAGATCCCGATTATGCGAGGGATTCCCTTACCTATAGGGGCGTTGAGGAAGCGCGGCTTCTTGCCGAAAGACTTGCAAAACTTGAGGTTACGGATTTTTACTGTTCACCGCTGGGCAGAGCACGGAAAACCGCATCATACACTCTTAACAAAACGGGCAGAACGGCTGAAACTTTACCTTGGCTTACGGAGTTTGAGGGGAAGGTACAGCAGGGATTTTTCAGAAAGTCCTCCTGCTGGGACAGATTGCCTTCCTATTGGACTGCACAACCCGATTATTATTCTTATGAACGCTGGCATAAGGTTAAACTGATGAAAAAAGGCGGAGTTTATAAGCAGTATAAGCAGGTGTGCGACGGGATTGATGAACTTTTAAGAAAATACGGCTATAACCATAAAGGCAAAATCTTTCATGTGGAAAAGGAGAGTCACGCGCGTATAGTTCTCTTTTGTCATTTCGGTGTGGAGTCAGTTATTCTTTCTCATATTTTCGGCATTTCACCGATGATTATGTGGCATAATTTTGTGGCACTTCCTACTTCGGTAACACGTCTTGCAACTCAGGAAAGGGAACAAGGTAAGGCAATTTTCACCTGTATTCAGTACGGTGACTTGAGTCATCTTTATGCCGGAGACCACGAGCCGTCCTTTCAGGCAAGATACTGTGAGTGTTATTCCGACGATACGAGACATTGATATCAGTATATGAATATCGCAAAATCTACCGTAACATCAAGTTCAGTAAAAGATGAAAGTTTCTCTTTATCTCTGTCACTTGTTCGGTAATAATAAGGAGTCATTTTGAAAAGTGCGTCGATATCCTCCTTTGAGGAAAGATGTATTTTTCGGGTGACTTTTCTTTTTTCTTTAAGGGTGAGGCTTTCCATTTCGGGAGGCATCTCATCGTTTTTGTAGGGGATGTCATAAAGGATTTCCTTAAGTTCGAAAAGGTGGTTTTCACCTGCAACCACGGTAATGAGTGTTCCGCTGTCTTTAATTATCCTGGAAAATTCTTTTTCGTGAAAGGGTGCGAAAAGATGAAAGGCAATATCAACGCTTTTATCCTTAAGAGGTATACGGGAAAGGTTGGCGACGAAATACTCACAGCCGTTTTTTCTTTTGGCTGCAAGGCGCACCATCTCTTTTGAAATATCAAAGCCTGTCATTGCGCAGTCAAGACTTTCTTTTATTTTATGGGAATAATAGCCCTCACCGCAGCATATATCGAGAATATGAGGGCAGGGGAGAGACTTCTCTTTTATCATGGAGATAAGTTCGTCAGCAAGTGAGTTGAAGTAGCCTTTTTCCAGGAAAGTTCTTCTTGAAAGAGCCATATCCCTGTTGTCGCCGATAAGTGAGCCTTTTTTATGGGTACCTGCTATAAGGTTGACATAGCCTTCTTTTGCTCTGTCGAAGCAGTGACCCTTTTCACAGCGCATACTTTTGTTTTCTTCTTTTAATTCTTCGCCGCATACGGGGCAGATAATGTTATTCATGGTATCACCTGAGAAATGTAATTGACAGTATTATAGTCAAAAAAATTACGGGTGTCAAATTAATAGTAAAGAAACCTCTTGAAATTTGGGCTTTTATGGTATATAATGATAAAAAGATAAAAACTGAAGGAGGAAAAACATTATGACAATGGCAGATTTCTGGGCAAAGTTTGACGAATTTTTCACTAAACTCTGGAACTGGATCTATGAACTCGTTTGTAAGAAGTTCGGTGAAGAACCCAACGATGATTTTTATGTTGACACAATGTTGCCCGAAGACAAATAATTAACCCGAATATCACGGCTGTTTCTGAAGAGACAGCCTTTGATTTTATCTGAAAGGAAATTCTTATGATAAAAGAATATCTTGAAATAGGAAAAATCACTTCTACACACGGTATCAAGGGCGAAATGAAGGTTCAGCCCTGGTGCGACAGTGTGGATTTTATGAAGAAATTCCGTACTCTCTATCTTGATAAAAAAGGTGAAAAGTCCCTTAAGGTGAAGATAAGACAGGGCGGCAATATGGCTATAATGAAGGTGGAGGGTATCGACACTCCCGAGGATGCAAACAAAATGAGAAACCGTATTCTTTATATGAAAAGAAGTGATGCGGTTCTTCCCGAGGGTTTTTATTTTATGCAGGAACTTTTTGACTGTAAGGTTATTGATGCCGATGATGAAAGCAAGGTTTACGGTGTTCTTTCCGATGTAAGTCAGACCGGTGCCAATGATGTGTGGCATATTAAGACAGACGGCGGAGAGGAATATCTTATTCCCGCAATACCGCCTGTGGTTATCGATGTTGATGTGACGGAAGGCATAATAAAAATACGCCCCCTGAGAGGAATTTTTGACAATGAGGATTGATATACTTACTCTCTTTCCCGAAATGTGTGAAACCGTTCTTTCCGAAAGTATAATCGGCAGGGCGAGACAGGAGGGAAAGGTGGAAATAAACTGTATACAGATAAGGGATTACTCCAAGGATAAGCACCGCCGTGTGGATGATGCACCCTACGGTGGAGGTATGGGTATGATTATGCAGGTACAGCCTGTTTATGACTGTTATGAGTCTCTGTGCGAGGAAAGAGGGGCAAGACCTCACCTTATCTTTATGTCGCCCCAGGGTAAAACACTTACCCAGCAAAGGGTAAAGGAACTTGCGCAAATGGATAACATAGCCATTCTCTGCGGTCATTATGAGGGCATAGATGAAAGAGTTATCGAGGAGATAGTTGACGAGGAAATATCAATAGGCGACTATGTTCTGACGGGAGGAGAACTTCCTGCTCTTGTTCTTGCCGACAGTATTTCCCGTATGCTTGACGGTGTTCTGGCAAACGAGGATGCTTTTACCGAGGAAAGCCACTATAACTCTCTTTTAGAGTATCCGCAGTATACGCGACCTTACGAGTGGCACGGACGGACTGTTCCCGATATACTGTTATCAGGACACCATAAAAATATCGAAAAGTTCCGCCGCGAAAAATCCCTTGAAAGAACTTATCTGCGCCGTCCCGATATGCTGTCAAAGGCTGACCTTTCAAAGAAAGATATTGAGTATTTGCGACAGTATAAAATCTCTTTGAAAAATGAAGAAAAAGAATAAAAAACACCTTTTAATTGTGCATACTGCTTTTTAAAACAAATTAATTGTAGTAAATTTGCACAAAAACACACCTCTATTTTTATGAATGTTTAGTCTTGCAACCAAAATCTTTTAAAGTACGTTTTAACCATTGACGAAGAAAAGTTTTGTGGTATAATATATGCGACACTCAAAAGAAAAAAATTATGTGTGGGAGATATAGATATGTTTGTTAAAGATGTAAAAGTTCAGAATCAAGTTGGTCTTCACGCTCGTCCTGCTACTTTCTTTATCCAGAAGGCAAATGAGTTCAAATCATCAATCTGGGTAGAAAAAGAAGAAAGAAGAGTAAACGCAAAGAGCCTTCTCGGTGTTCTTTCATTAGGCATTATGGGCGGTACCGATATCCGTATCATCGCCGGCGGTTCCGATGAAGAACAGGCTGTTGAAGAACTCGTTAAGCTTGTTGAATCAGGTTTCACAGAATAATCTGACAAATTGATTTCTGAAAAGTTCGGGTAAAACCGGACTTTTTTGTTTTTACAGAACAGGAACGGATTTTGACAATATGATTATTTTCGGTTGTATTTTTTATATTATTTTGTTATAATACTTTTGTTGGTAAATAATCGTTTTCGCTTTATGGAGGCTTACAATGACTTACAGTAACATTAAAGTTGAACAAATTTGCGATAACTACGAAGTTATTGAAGATTATGGTGAAATTCTTAATAAAAAAGAAGTAAAAGAAATTTTGCTTAAACATTTTAAAAATACTATTTATAAAAAAGGTTGCTTGTATGGTGAAAAATCTGGCATAAAATATTGTATTTATTTTAAAAATGTAAGTTATCTAGGGACACCACATCCATTTTTTAAGAAAAGAATTCAAATTGGTGATAACTTTAAAGAAATATATAAAGAAAACGAGAAAAACGGCGTCAAAACATTGCTGATAGGTGTTTATAAATATAAAAAAACTCTACTATTTGTAGATTTTGACACAACTAAATACGTGACGAATAAATCTCATAATTCATCTGCTCATGTATATACAATAGACTTAAAAAATGGCTTGTTATTTGGCATTTTCCAAAAAGAAGATGTAAGAAAAAACCTTATTACTGTATTTACTCCAGACAATGTTGAAAAATATTTAGAAAGCAAAATTATTGGCGGAGTTGACTTGAGATTAGGATTTATATCCATTTTAGATGATTTTTATACTTCCTTATCAAAATATTGGTTAGGTATTGATGCTTATCAAGAGATGATTGATGCACATTTTAATAATGCTTATCAACCGGAGTGGCCTGGTTTTTATCACGAGTATAAATTAGATAAATATATAAAAGAACATCCGGGAACAAGTGAAGACATTCAATACAAGCAGAATAAGAAAGCAGGAGAAATTGATTTAGATTTATTCTTTCCTAAAGTTAATACATATGGCGATTTAAAAGCACACAGCAATGAATCAACAGGCATTCAAGGAAATGACTGGGACACTATAATGAGCGTTTTGGAATCTGATAGTGTGTATTATATAGTTTTAAACCACAATACTGAAAAAGACCGCGATCACGGAAATGAAGTAGCGATATTTTGGAATACAAAATTAGGGAAAGAAAATTTGTTGAGTTATGCAAGTAAAATGAAACACGCTGTGAGTTTGACATCTTATTATATTCTTGAAATTAATAAATTCAACAAACAGTATTTAGATGTATTTCATCAGGGACACAACAGTGATGGCAGTCCAAGAAATCCCAAAATTCAAATTAAAGAAAAGAATATAGGAAATTTCTTGATTCATCAAATGGAATTTTAAGTTGACAAATAATACGAAAGGCATCAAGGAATTCCTTGTAGTGAAAAATGAACAGTTTTAAATTTATAGATTTGTTTTCTGGAATAGGAGGATTCCATCAAGCAATGGAAAATCTTGGTGGTGAATGTGTATTTGCATCAGAAATTGATGCTCATTGCATAGAAACTTACTATAAAAATTATAAAATAAACGCTGGTTATAATATCAGAGAAGTTTCAGCAGAAGATATTCCGATGCATGATGTTTTGTGCGCGGGATTTCCTTGTCAGGCATTCTCAAAAGCGGGTTATCAAAAAGGAATGAGTGACACTCGTGGAACGCTTTTCTTTGAAATTGAAAGAATATTGAAGTATCATAAAACAAAATATATTATACTTGAAAATGTGCGTAATTTGGTGTCGCATGACAAAGGTAATACTTGGCGTACAATTCATAGTCATCTTAGAGCCTTAGGGTATCGTTTAACGCCGGTGCCGATAATTATTAGTCCGCATCAATTCGGTATTCCGCAACTTCGCGAACGCGTAGTTATTTTGGGTTTATATGATCCGAAGAATGTAAACGAAGATCTTGAAATTAAATTTGATAAATTATTATCCAAAGAGGATAATTCTATTTATAGTGTTTTGGAAGATTGCAAAGTCGAAGACAAATACTATATTAGCGAAAAGGAAGAATATGTTCTCAATGCTTGGGATGAGTTTTATAAAGGAATAAAAGAAACAGTAATTGGTTTTCCTATTTGGGCAGAGTACTTTAAAGATAAAGATGTTGATGAAAAATTTCCTGATTGGAAAAAAGAGTTTGTAAGAAAAAACAAAGTTCTGTATCAATCAAATCAAAAATTCATTGATTCATGGTTAAAAAAATATGATAACCTGAACAGTTTTACTCCCACTCAAAGAAAAATGGAATGGCAGGCAGGAGACAAAATCACGACATTATGGGAGGGTGTAATTCAGTTTAGACCGTCAGGTATTAGGGTTAAAACATCTACAACCTTCCCAGCGTTAGTTGCAATGGTTCAAATCCCTATTATAGGAAGATATAAACGCCGGCTTACGGTCAGAGAAGCTGCAAGATTACAAAGTTTTCCCAATTCATTCATACCTGATGCAGATGACCATCAGGCATATAAACAGTTCGGTAATGCCGTTAATGTAATGGTTATCGAACAGGTAAGTAAAAAGTTGTTTGAAATAAAATAGAAAATGGCAACAAATTCAAGAGAAAATAGTTAGTTGTTTTTGTGAGAAACGAGAGAGTTTTTTAACGAAGCCGAATAGAATTAAGCACGGAGTTAACTTTTAACTCTGTGCTTTTTCATATCTGTTTGTTATTGACGCGAAGAATATATTTTTCGTTTTACAAAGCCTTTTTCGTGTTCTTTCTGAATTAACTTTCATTTATCTGCATTTATCAAAAAGCACAAAAAATACCACAAACAGGCAGTTTTTTCTCACTGAAACAGTTGATATTTTGTCGAAAAAATGTTATGATTAACCGAATGGACTATGTTGGTGTTTTATGAACTTAAATAGCGGAGAAGATATGGAGTATTTTTAAGCCGAAAAGACCTCAACGCCCAAAAACTATTTTTCAAAGAAAGGATTATAGATGTATGAAGTACAGTTATTATCCGGGTTGTACCTTACGAACAAAGGCAAAAGACCTTGATACCTACGCAAGAAAATCTGCGCAGGTGCTTGGTTTTGAACTGGAGGAAATCGAAAACTGGCAGTGCTGCGGCGGCGTATACCCCTTGAGCAGTGACGAAATCGCCACCAAACTTTCTTCAGTACGTGCTCTCAACGAAGCAAAAGTCAAAGGTCAGGAACTCGTTACTCTTTGCTCTGCCTGCTATCATGTGGTAAAAAGAGTAAACGACGATATGCAGAACGTGGAAGACATCAGAGTTAAGGCAAACAACTACCTTAAATTTGACGAGCCTTATGAGGGCGAAACACAGGTTCTTCATTTCCTTGAAGTTCTCCGTGACAGAATAGGCTTTGACGAACTTAAGAAAAAGGTAGTAAACCCTCTTACAGGTAAAAAAATAGGCGCATATTACGGTTGTCTTCTTTTAAGACCCGGTGAGATTTTAGGTTTCGATAATCCTGAAAATCCCACCGTTATGGAAGATTTCATCCGTGCTTTGGGTGCCGAGCCCGTAATATATCCCTACCGTAACGAATGTTGCGGCGGATACATCTCTCTTAAAGCAAAGGACCTTGCAGGTAAAATGTGCGATAACATTATGGACAGCGCATCGGGCTTTGGTGCAGATATGCTTATCACCGCATGTCCTCTTTGTCAGTATAATCTTACCAAAAATTCCAAGGCTACGGTTCCCGTTTATTATTTCACTGAACTTTTAGCCGAGGCTTTAGGTGTGAAAGGGGAGGAAGAATAATGAGCAGCAAAAACAGTAAAACAGCGGCGGCAAAAATTGCTGAAATCAGCGGTACTAATCCTCTTAAATGTATGAAGTGCGGCAAATGTTCCGCTTCCTGTCCCGCTTTTGATAAAATGGACATCAAGCCCCATCAGTTTGTGTCCTATGTTGTAAACGAAAATATTGAAGCCCTTGCTAAATGTGAATCTCTCTGGTATTGCCTTTCCTGTTTTGCCTGCGTGGAAAGATGCCCCAGAGACGTTAAGCCCGGCAAGATTGTCGATGCGGCAAGACAGACCGTGGTAAGACAGAAGGGCGGCAATTATCTTACAGCCGATGAAATCCCTGCACTTATTGATGACGATGTTCCGCAGCAACTTCTGGTAAGTGCATTCAGAAAATTCAGGAGGTGAGCAAATGAACGGAATAGGCGTTTTCGTCTGTCATTGCGGCAGTAATATTGCGGCAACGGTAGACGTTAAAAAGGTTGTTGAAATGGCAAAACTTGAGCCGGGAGTAGTACACGCTGAAGAATATCAGTACATGTGTTCCGAAGCCGGTCAGGAAAGAATTGCCAAAGCCATAAGAGAAAAAGGACTTTCCGGTGTGGTTGTCTGCTCCTGTTCACCCCGTATGCACGAAACCACCTTCAGAAAGTGTGCTGAGAAAGCAGGTCTCAACCCATATATGGTTGAAATCGCTAACCTTCGTGAGCAGTGCTCATGGGTACACAAGGATATTAACGAAGGTACCGAAAAGGCAGTTATCCTTACCCGTGCGGCTATTGCAAAGGTAAGTCTTAACACTTCACTTGTTGCAGGTGAAAGCGGCGTTACAAAAAGAGCACTTGTTATCGGTGGCGGTATCGCAGGTATCCAGACGGCTCTTGATATTGCCGATGCAGGTTATGAGGTAGATATCGTAGAAAAAACTCCCTCTATCGGCGGTAAAATGGCTCAGCTCGATAAAACCTTCCCCACCCTCGACTGCTCGGCTTGTATTCTTACCCCGAAAATGGTTGATGCGGCGGCTCACGAAAAGATTAATATCTATTCTTACAGTGAAGTTGAAAAGGTATCAGGCTTTGTGGGTGACTTCACCGTTGACATCCGTAAAAAGGCAAGATATGTTGATATGAACAAGTGTACGGGCTGCGGTGCCTGTATGGAAAAATGTCCGAGCAAAAAGGCTCCCAGTGAATTTAACAGCGGTCTTAATAACCGTCCTGCTATCTATACTCCCTTCGCTCAGGCAATCCCCAACGTTCCCGTTATTGATCCGTCTCAGTGTCTTATGCTTAAAAACGGCAAATGCGGTCTTTGTGCAAAAGTATGTCAGGCAGGCGCCATCGACTACAAACAGGAGGAGGAAATTGTTACCCGTAAGTACGGTGCAATCGTTGTTGCCACAGGCTTCGAGGTAATTAAATTAGATAACTACGACGAATATGCTTACAGTAAGAGCAAGGATGTTATCACTTCCCTTGAACTTGAAAGAATTATGAACGCGGCAGGCCCCACAAAGGGACATCTTGAACGTCTTTCCGACGGCAAGGCTCCCAAGAATATCGTATTCATTCAGTGTGTAGGCTCCCGTTGTGCAGATAACAAGGGCAAGAGTTACTGCTCAAAAATCTGCTGTATGTACACAGCAAAGCACGCTATTCTTATCAGAGATAAATATCCCGACGTAAATGTAACAGTATTCTATATTGATGTTCGTACACCGGGCAAAAACTTCGATGAGTTCTACAGAAGAGCCGTTGAAGAATACGGCGTAAATTACGTCAAAGGTCAGGTTGGCAAGGTTACTCCCGAACCGGACGGCAAACTCACCGTTCACGGCGTTGACCTTCTTGACAACAAACAACTCAAGGTTGAGGCAGACATGGTTGTTCTTGCTGCAGCAATCGAACCCAGCCCCGAGGTAAGAAGTATCGCAACAATGCTTACAGCAAGTATTGACACAAATAACTTCATCACAGAGGCTCATCCGAAACTTCGTCCCGTTGAATCACCCACAGCAGGTGTATTCCTTTCCGGTGTTTGTCAGGGACCGAAGGATATCCCCGAAACTGTTTCGCAGGCAGGTGCCGCAGCAGTTAAGGTAATCGGTCTTCTTGCTAAAGATAAACTTCTCACCAACCCCTGTACAGCCAAGGCTGACGAACTTCTCTGTAACGGCTGTAGTGCTTGCGCAAATGTATGTCCCTACGGTGCCATCGGTTACGAGGATAAACTTATCAATGACCACGGTATTAAGAAAACTCACAGAGTTGCCGTTGTCAACAGCGCACTTTGTCAGGGTTGCGGTGCTTGTACCGTTGCCTGTCCTTCGGGTGTTATGGATCTTCAGGGCTTCTCCAACAGACAAATTATTGCGGAGGTGGATGCTATATGTCGATAAATCAGGAATTTAAACCGAAAATAGTGGCATTCTGCTGTAACTGGTGCAGTTATGCAGGTGCTGACCTTGCCGGCGGCAGCAGACTTTCCTACCCCGCCGATGTAAAGATTATCCGTGTTCCCTGCTCCTGCAGAGTAAACCCCATGTTTATTCTCCGTGCCTTTGAAAGAGGTGCTGACGGCGTTATCATCTGCGGATGCCATCCCGGTGACTGCCATTACAGCACAGGTAATTACTATGCAAGAAGAAGAATGACTCTGCTTTTCTCTATGCTTGACTATCTCGGCATAGAAAAAGAAAGAACCCGTGTTGAATGGGTTTCAGCAGCAGAAGGTGTTAAGTTCTCCGCTACAATGAACGAATTTGTTGAGGCTGTCCGTGAACTCGGACCTAACAAAAGATTGGGGGATTTAAGATGCAAAGATTAATTGACAGAATGAAAGAACTTTTAGCCGACGGTACAGTGGAACGTGTGCTCGGCTGGAAAAAGGGCGATCTGGGTTATAATCCCGAACCCCATTATTTTAACAGCGCAGAAGAACTTGACGATTTTATCTATGACGGCTTCTGCGGTGCAAACCTCAGTAAATATATGATAAAAGGCTCAAACCTTGAAGGTAAAACCCTTATCCTTCTCAAACCTTGCGATACCTACTCCTTTAATCAACTTTTAAAAGAGCACAGAGTTCTCCGTGATAAAGCATACATCATCGGTGTAGGCTGTAAAGGTAAACTCGATATCGAAAAAATCAAAGCACAGGGTATAAAGGGTATCACCGGCATAAAGGGTGCTGAAATCGACGGCAAATGTGACGAACTCACAGTTGAAACCGTTTACGGTGAAAAGAAGATTGCCTATAAAGACGCTATGCTCGAAAGATGCCACGTATGTAAGGGCAAAGAGCATAAGATTTATGACGAACTTCTTCTTGACAGCATTGACACCTGTGACGGTGACCGCTTTACGGATGTTGACATTATTGAAGGTCTTACACCTGAAGAAAAGTTTGAATACTTCCGTAAGGAACTCTCAAAGTGTATAAGATGTAATGCCTGCCGTAATGTATGCCCCGCTTGCTCCTGCAGAAAGTGTGTCTTTGATTCAAATAAATTCGATGCAGAGCAGAAGGCAAATGTTGACCCCTTCGAGGAAAGTATGTTCCATATTATCCGTGCTTTCCATGTAGCAGGCAGATGTACCGACTGCGGCGAATGCAGCCGTGTATGTCCTCAGGGTATCCCTCTTCACCTTTTCAACAGGAAGTTCATCAAGGATATCAACGAATACTACGGTGAATTTATCGCAGGTGAAGATGCAGAAACAAAAGGTCCTCTCACGGATTACACCTTAGTTGACCTTGAACCGGGCGAAAGGAGATAAGAAAATGAAAAAGTTTTTAAAATCAGACCTTAACGCTCTTTTAAATCTCATCAATGAAAATGAAAAGATTTATCTTCCCGTCTCCTGCGGCGGTCAGACAAATTACGGAATATATAATGAAAACAGCAAAGTTGACCTTGACACTCTCAAAACCGTAAAAAGCGCCAAGGAGGTTTTCTTCCCTCAGAGTGAAACTCTTTACACAGTTACCAAAGAAGATAAGAAAATCCGCATTACACAGGAAGAACTTGAAAAGGAAGAGTTTGTTCTCTTCGGTGTAAGAGGCTGCGATGTAAAGGGTATCGAAGTTCTTGACAGAGTATTCCTTTCCGAGCCTGTTGACTCCTTCTACAAAGCAAGAAGAGACCACGGTGTGATTGTTTCCTTTGCCTGTAACGAGCCGGAAGAAAGTTGCTTCTGTAAGGTTTTCGGTATCGACTGTGCAGAACCTGCAGGTGATGTAAGCCTTTATGACTGCGGCGAATATTACTGCTGGAATGCCAAAACCGAAAAAGGTGAGGCACTTACTGAAAAATGTGCTTCTCTCCTCTCTGATGCCGATGAAGCACCCGTAAAGGAAAAGCAGGAGGAAATCAGAAAGATTGTTTCTCTTCTTCCCTATATGAATATCTCTCTTGACTCCTGGCACGGTGAAGCCACAAATGAGAAATTCGGCTCCGATGTATGGGCAGACATCTATAAGCCCTGTATCGGTTGCGGTACCTGCACTTTTATCTGTCCCACCTGTCAGTGCTATGACCTTAAGGACTATGACACAGGCAAGGGTATTCAGCGTTACAGATGCTGGGACTCCTGTATGTATTCCGATTTCACAATGATGGCTCACGGTAACAACAGAACAAGTCAGATGCAGCGCTTCCGCCAGAGATTTATGCATAAACTTGTTTACTTCCCTGCCAATAATGACGGAATGTATTCCTGCGTAGGCTGCGGCAGATGTGTGGATAAATGTCCCGCATCAACCAATATAATAAAGGTTATCAAAGCCTTTGAAAAAGAGGAGGGCAAGAAATAATGTGCGATTGTAACTGTCATCAGAATTATAAACTTGACACTCTTGTACCTATGGTCGGTGTCATCACAGATATCCGTCAGGAAACTCCCGACGTAAAAACCTTCAGAGTAAATGCTCCCGAAGGCGGTAAACTTTTCGAGCATATGCCCGGTCAGTGTGCTATGCTTTATGCACCCGGTATCGGTGAGGCTATGTTCTCCATTACCTCTTCACCCACGAATAAAGAGTATCAGGAATTCAGCATCAAAAAGTGCGGTGTTCTTACGGATTATCTCCACGACCTTCAGGTAGGTGACGAAATCACCGTAAGAGGTCCCTACGGTAACGCTTTCCCCGTTGAAACAGAACTCAAAGGCAAAGACCTTCTCTTCGTTGCCGGCGGTATCGGTCTTGCACCCCTTCGCTCCGTTATCAACTATGTTCTTGATAACCGTGAAAACTACGGCAAGGTAGATATTCTTTACGGCTCCCGTTCTGCCGATGACCTTGTTCAATTAAAGGAAATCAAGGAAAAGTGGATGAATGCAAAGGACGTCAATGTTTATCTTACCATCGACAGACCTCAGGACGGCTGGGACGGTCACGTAGGCTTCGTTCCCTCTTACCTTAAGGAACTTGAACTTTCCTGTGACAAGACTGTTCTTGTCTGCGGTCCGCCGATTATGATAAAGTTTGTTCTTGCCGCCCTTACTGATATGGGCTTTTCAAAAGAGCAGGCATACACCACTTTGGAACTTCGTATGAAATGCGGTGTAGGTAAATGCGGCCGCTGTAACATCGGTTCAAAGTATGTATGTAAGGACGGACCTGTTTTCCGTTGCGACGAAGTTGACGAATTACCCGACGAGTATTAATCTGGAAAGGACATCATAAATATGAGCAATTTAGTAAATGTATATTTTTTCGGTAAAAAGTATGAAGTGCCGGGCGATATGACCATTATGACAGCCATGGAATATGCAGGCTACACTCTTTCAAGAGGTTGCGGCTGCCGTCACGGTTTTTGCGGTGCCTGTGCCACTATTTACAGAATCAAGGGTGACAATTCCCTTAAAACTTGTCTCGCCTGTCAGAAGCAGGTTGAAGATGGTATGTATGTTGCATCAATTCCCTTCTTCCCCACAGATAAGAGAACCTATTCAATCGAAGAGATTAAGCCCACAGAAAAGATTATGATGGAACTTTATCCCGAAATTTACAGTTGTATTGGCTGTAATGCCTGTACAAATGCCTGTACTCAGGACCTTAACGTAATGCAGTACATCGCTTATGCACAGAGAGGCGAATATGAAAAGTGTGCCGAAGAGTCTTTTGACTGCGTTGCCTGCGGCTGCTGCAGTGTAAGATGTCCGGCAGAAATCTCTCATCCTATGGTAGGTCTTCTTGCAAGACGTCTTGTAGGTAAGTACATCGCTCCCGAAACAGAGCATCTCAAAGTAAGAGTTGACGAAATCAATGAGGGCGCTTACGATGAACTTATTGAGCAGATTATGCAAAAGCCCATCACAGAAATGAAAGAACTTTACAATACAAGAGAAATCGAGAAATAAGGAGGGAATGAAGTGTTTACAGCAGATATGCTCGAATCAATAAAAAAGGTTGAAGCAACCAGAGAAGAAAGAATGAAGACAGAGCCCCGCAGAATGACAGCCGAGGAAAAGGATACCCTTCTTAAGGCTTACCATCCCGACTACCGTGAAGACGGCTTTGCTGAAATCAAGGTTGGTCCCAACAAAGGTCAGAAGGCACCCAAGGAACTCACAGACCTTCTTCATTCAAACAGCAGACTTTTAAAAACACCGGTTGACATCACAAAAGTTGACTACGAAACCGACGTTCTTGTTATCGGTGGCGGCGGTGCAGGTGCTTCTGCAGCGATCGAAGCAAACGAAGCAGGCGCCGATGTTATCATCGTAACAAAACTTCGTATCGGTGATGCCAACACAATGATGGCTGAAGGCGGTATTCAGGCAGCCGACAAGGAAAATGACTCTCCCGTACAGCATTATCTTGATGCTTTCGGCGGCGGTCACTTTGCCGCAAGACCTGAACTTCTCAGAAGACTTGTTATGGAAGCCCCCGACGCTATCAAATGGCTCAATAAATTAGGCGTTATGTTCGATAAGGACGAAGACGGCAGAATGGTTACCACTCACGGTGGCGGCACCTCAAGAAAGAGAATGCACGCTTGTAAGGACTATTCCGGTGCAGAAATTATGCGTAATCTCCGTGATGAAGTTCTCAACAGACACATCCCCGTTATTGAATTTACTTCTGCAGTTGAACTTATCAAGGACGATAAGGGACAGGTAGCAGGCGCAGTTCTTCTTAATATGGAAACAGGTGACTATCTCGTTGCAAAGGCAAAGACAGTAGTTATTGCCACAGGCGGTGCAGGCAGACTTCACTATCAGAACTTCCCCACATCAAACCACTACGGTGCTACAGCTGACGGTCTTATCCTCGGCTACAGAGCAGGTGCACCTCTCCTTTATCAGGACACAATCCAGTACCATCCCACAGGTGTTGCTTATCCCTCGCAGCTTTTCGGTGCTCTCGTAACTGAAAAAGTTCGTTCACTCGGTGCTATGCTTGTCAATAAAGACGGCGAAGCATATGCTCACCCCCTCGAAACAAGAGACGTTTCCGCCTCAGCAATTATCCGTGAATGTGCTAACGGTAAGGGTGTTGATACTCCTCAGGGCAAGGGCGTATGGCTTGACACTCCGATGATTGAAATTCTCGGCGGTGAAGGCACTATCGAAAAGAGAATCCCCGCAATGTTCCGTATGTACCTCAACTACGGTATTGATATGAGAAAAGAACCCATCCTTGTTTATCCCACACTTCATTATCAGAACGGCGGCCTTGAAATCGGCGGCGACGGTTTCACCAAGGTTATTGACAACCTTCTTGTTGCCGGTGAAGCAGTAGGCGGTATCCACGGCAGAAACAGACTTATGGGTAACTCACTTCTTGACATTATTGTTTTCGGCAGAAATGCAGGTAAGGCTGCAGCCAAGAAGGTAAAGACCGTAACTCTCGGTGAAATGAATCTTGACCACATTGACGCTTATGCCAAGGAACTTGAAGAAGCAGGCATCGCAACTGAGGAAGTATCACCTCTTCTTCTTCCCAAGTATGCACGTCACGAAAGATAAAAACAAGGAGGAAATCTCTAATGCGTGAAATCAGCACAGACATTATCAGAGACACTATTGAAAAACTTTGCATTGAAGCAAACTGTCATCTTCCCGGTGACGTAAAATGCGCCATCGAATCCTGCCGTAAGTGTGAAGACGGACTTATCGCACAGGGTATTCTTGATGACATTATCAAAAACTACGAAATCGCTGACGAAGAAAATGTACCCATCTGTCAGGATACAGGTATGGCTTGTGTATTTCTTGAAATCGGTCAGGATGTACACATCGTTGGTGAAAACCTTACGGATGCTGTTAACGAAGGCGTCCGCAGAGGTTACGATAAAGGCTATCTCCGTAAGAGCGTGGTTAAAGACCCCATCAGAAGAGGTAACACAGGTGACAACACACCTGCTATGCTCTACACGGAAATCGTTCCCGGCGAAAACATCAAAATCACCGTCGGCCCCAAGGGCTTCGGCAGTGAAAATATGAGTGCAATCCGTATGTTCAAGCCCTCCGCAGGTCTTCAGGGCATCAAGGATTTCATCATCGAAACAGTTGAAACAGCAGGCCCCAACCCCTGTCCGCCCATGGTTGTAGGTGTTGGTATCGGCGGCACCTTTGACAAGGCCGCCCTTCTTGCAAAGAAAGCACTTATGAGACCCATCGATTCCGAAAATCCCGATCCTTACTATGCAGACCTTGAAAAGGAAATGCTCGAAAAAATCAATGAACTCGGCATCGGACCTCAGGGCTTCGGCGGTAAGACCACAGCAATCGGTCTTAACATTGAAACTCTTCCCACTCATATCGCAGGTATGCCCTGTGCTATCAACATCAACTGCCACGTAACACGTCATCAGTCGGAGGTAATCTAAAATGGAAAAGAAAATTACATTACCCCTCACCGAAGAAATCGCAAAGAGCCTTAAGGCAGGCGACAGAGTTCTTCTTACAGGTATCATCTACACTTCAAGAGATGCAGGTCACAAGAGAATGTGCGAATCCCTCGCAAAGGGTGAAGAATTACCCATCGATCCCATGAATGCAACTATCTACTACGTTGGTCCCACACCGGCAAAGCCCGGTACGGTTATCGGCTCAGCAGGCCCCACAACCAGCGGCAGAATGGACGCTTATGCTCCCACAATGATGTCTGTTGGCGCAAGAGGTATGATCGGTAAAGGTGCAAGACTTCCTGAAGTTGTTGACGCCATGAAGAAATACTCGGGTGTTTACTTCGGTGCCATCGGCGGCGCAGGTGCACTTCTCGCTAAGTGTATCAAGAGTGCAAAACTTATCGCTTATGAAGATCTCGGTGCAGAAGCACTTCGTGAACTTTATGTTGAAGATATGCCTCTTATGGTTATCATCGACAGCGAAGGTAACAACCTTTACGAGCTCGGCAGAGAAGAATATCTCAATTCAAAGAAATAAGAATGAAGGTCCTTGCAGTAATATGCAGGGACCTTTTTATTAAATTTTCTGAAAAAGAAAAGAATGAGTTGCAGTTGTGATTTGCAGATGTTATAATTATGCAAAGTATAATTCAAGGAGAAATACATATGAAATACATCACACCTTTATCAAACAACGAAAAAATCTCACAGGTCGCTCTCGGCTGTATGCGAATAGCCGATAAATCCGACAAGGAAATGGACTTTTACCTTAATAATGCCTTAGAACTTGGTTTCAATTACTTTGACCATGCGGACATTTACGGCAGGGGAAAGTGCGAAGAGGTTTTCGGTGCGGCGCTTAAAAGAAATCCTAATCTTAAGGATAAAATTTACATTCAGACTAAATGCTCAATAGTACCCGGTAAAATGTATGACTTTTCTAAAGAGCATATCATTTCTTCCGTTGAAGGCTCTCTTAAGAGACTCGGTCTGGAAAGGGTTGATACCTTGCTTTTACACCGTCCTGACTTGCTTATGGAGCCTGATGAGGTGGCAGAAGCCTTTGATGAGTTAGAAAAATCGGGCAAGGTTAAATACTTCGGTGTTTCCAATCACAGTCCTATGCAGATTGAATTGCTGAAAAAGAGCGTCAGACAGCCCCTTCTTTTCAATCAGATGCAACTTTCCATAACCAATGCTTCGATGATTTCAAGCGGCGCAAACGTGAACCTCCCAAACGCTGACGGCGTAAACTATGACGGATATTTAAGGGATTACTGCCGACTTAATAATATAACTATTCAGCCCTGGTCGCCATTGCAGTACGGCTTTATTGAGGGCAGTTTCCTCAAAAATAAAAAATATAAGGACTTACATAAAGTCATCGATGAAGTTGCAGAAAAATACAGCATCACCGATACAGGTGTGGCTATTGCGTGGCTTTTGAGACTCCCCGAAAAAATGCAGCCTATCGTCGGTTCCACAAATCCCGACAGAATTAAAGCCGTAGGCGAGGCTTCCGATGTAACTCTCTCCAAAGAGGATTGGTACAGAATCTATCTTGCCGCAGGATACAAACTTCCTTAATTCTTAAGATTTCCTTAATTTACCCGTAAGACCGTTGCCTTACGGGTTTTTCTTTGTTAAACTTATAGCAGAGGTGATTATATGAAAAAAGCAGTAAAGATTGCCGCTTTGGTGTCAGGTGTTCTTCTATTAGGTAACGGACTTCTGATGTCAATTATCGCAAACTTCAATATTGGTCTGGTGCCTGTTTACGGCCTTGGCACTGTGCTGGCATTATATAGTATCTTTTTTGACAAGATTAAAGGGAGAAGGATTTTTGATATTCTTCTTTCTGTCGGTCTTTCTGTGCTTGTTATATTCGGAATTTTTATCGGTGTTTACGGGAATAATGATACAGCAGATTATACGGAGCAGACAGTTATTGTCCTCGGCTGCGGTATAAGAGGGGAGAGGGTGAGTGTAGGTCTTGCCAAAAGGCTCGACAAGGCTTACGAGTACTACACGAAAAAGCCTGAAGCACTTATCATCGTGTCCGGTGGGCAGGGGCCGCAGGAGGATATTCCCGAAGCCCTTGCTATGAAACGTTATCTTGTAGAAAAGGGTGTACCTGAAGAGCAGATAATTATGGAGGACAAGTCCACCTCAACCATAACCAATTTCAGAAATTCTTATGCAATTATGGAAGAAAAGGGGCTATCCGCTTCTTCTGTTATTTTCGTTACCAATGCTTATCACGTTTACCGCGCTGCCAATTATGCCAAGGATGAGGGTTTCCTTGAAATATCTCACCTTGGGACGGATATAATATGGTACACGGTACCGATGAACTATATGAGAGAAATGCTCGCCATAGTTAAAATGTGGGTAATGGATAGATAACCTCTCCTTTTTAGTAATGTCACTTACTTAAAGTTCAGTTTGTCATCTTGAGCATAGCGGAAGATCTTAAAATTCTATCTTCTGCAAAGTTCTTTCACATTCGTTCAAGATGACACTTCTAAGGAAGTGTTTATTAAGTTAATGACATTGCCTTACAGGGGAGGATTTTTGTCTCCTTCAGTCACTTCGTGACAGTTTCCTCGGAGAAGGAGCCGTGCCGGAGAGGTGGCTTTGCTCTGCAAAGACGGAGAGGTAAAAAAACACCGCAGAAACAAATCTGCGGTGTAAATATTTTTCGGATTGTCTTACATAAGAATTACAAGGAACTGTGACACAAGCACAACTGCGATAAGTGCGATGGGATAGGTTGAAGCGTAAGCCGCCGCAACATCCTCCGTGCCTGCCGTTCCGATAAGAGTACCGAGAGCAGGAGTAGAAGTCATGCCGCCTGTGATTGAGCCGAGGTTGTTGAGAAGGCTGAGTTTGAGAACATACTTTGCGAAAAGGTAGCCGATGATAAGAGGAACTACCGTCATAATGATACCGTAAACGAAGTACATAGCATCGAAGTTTTCCACAAATTCTGCACCGCCGGGGATACCTGCACCAACAAGGAAAAGAACAAGACCGAGTTCACGGAAAAGTTTAAGAGTGCTCTGCGCGGGCATAATGCTTATCTTGCCGATACGTGAGAAGTGACCGAGCAGAAGACTTGCCAGAAGACAACCGCCTGTGGTGGTAAGAGAGAAGCAAGTACCGCTGAGACCTGCAGAAGAGAGAGGAATTTTTATCTGTCCCAAAAGTGAACCAAGAATAGCGGCGAGAGAGAAAGCGGCGATACCCATATGGTCTATTTCAAAAATTTTGCCTGTATAGGCTTTCTTTTCTGATTCTTCCTTGATAACGAGTTTTGCACGTTCTTCTTCCATATTTGCCTTTGTGAGTTTGGGGATAATCTGCACGAAGAGAACTACGCCGATAACACCGAAGATGTAAGCAATACCGTGACCTACGGAAACGAGAGCTTGATATTCTTCTGCCACGGTAGCCTTAGCAGCCGAGAAAGCAGGTGTTGAGGTAAGAGAACCTGAAAGGAGACCTACTATCATAGCCACAAAGCCGTCCTGGTCTGTGATTGCACCGCCGTAACCGATTACTTCACCAAGGCCAATACAGCCTGCGGCAGAGAGACCGCCGGCAAGTATAATAATGAGTCCCAAAAGAACAAAGGATTTGAAGTTTCTTTTAAAATTGCCGAAAAATTTCGGTCCTGCAATGAAGCCTACCGAAGTAACGAAAAGAACAAGACCGAGGCTTTCTACAAGGGAAAGCCCTGCATTGAAGTCATAAGGCTTTGAGGAAAGTGCAAAAACAAGTTGTCCGTCACCGTTAACGCTGAAAGCGAGAGCGCCGAGAATAAGAGCCACGATGAAAACACCTGCATCACCGAGGGAAACACCTTTGACGGTAATTCTGCCAAGAGCATAACCGCCGAAGAGAACAGCAAAGACAACTAAAAGTAAAGTTGAGATGTTACTGATGGAGATAACTCCGCCTAAGAAACTCATAATAAGACCTCCGATAATTTTTATACATATTAACCTTTAGTATTCTATCATTTACAACATAAAAAGACAAGAATAAAACTATACAAACTTAACAAAAATAACCATAAGGTTTTGTTAAATAAGCATAGGCGCTTTAGACGGAAAAGAAATATAAAAGCAGAGATAAAAAAATTAAAAAAGTTCAAAAAAACTATTGACATTTGACCTCTACCTGTGTATAATATCATTTGTTCGTTGCGGAATTGTGTAAGGGTAGCACAGCAGACTCTGACTCTGTTTGTCTGGGTTCGAATCCTAGTTCCGCAGCCAAAAAACCTCGTTCTGTGAACGAGGTTTTTTCATTTATGTATGCAGGACATAACTTCATTTTTCGACCAATGGGAGAAAACTTCATTTCGGATGTTAATCCGAACTTCATTATCGGGCATAAATGAATGAAGTTGTCCTGACGGGCAAAGGTAGTAGCGGGACATCCGAATCCGATTGTAATTTTTTATTATATATGATATAATTTGTTCTACAAATAAGAATTGGTGGAGGTGTTTGTTATGGCAGCAGAAACTATTAAAACGAAGCGTTTGATTTTAAGGAATATTAAAAAGAGTGATACAAAAAACTTAAAATATCTATTAAAGCCTGAAATCGAGAATGACAGTGGACCTTATATGCCCCACAATAAAAAACAACTCTTACAGCATATTGATAGAATCAAAGGAAATACCACATGGGCGATTATTCTTGATGCTGGTACATTTATTGGAGATATAGGTATTTATTCAGTTGTTGAAAATAAAATAGGTGAAATTGCTTGGTATATAGACCCTGAATATTGGCATCAAGGTTATGCCTTTGAAGCAGGAAGAGCAGTTTTAGAGTATTGTTTTGAAACACTTGGTTTCATTAGGATAAGTGCCCAAATATCTACTGATAATCAAAGTTCAAGATATCTTGCAGAAAAATTGGGATTTAATTTTCATGCAATATTGCCACAAGCAAATCTTGGTGGAAAAGTTACCGATATTGCCTATTATTCTATATCTGCTGAGGAGAATAAGGAATTATTATAATAATTTTGTTACACAAATCCCAATTTACCATACTGTACCAAATCACTGATAAAACTAAACTCCCGTTCATCGCTGAACGGGAGCCTTTTATTGTCTTGATTTAATTGCTTTGTTAAATCAGAACTTACAGAACTGATTAAGGTAGTTAGCAGCCTCTGCTCTTGTAATAGGAGCACTTACCACAAAATGCTTGGAAACGAGAATCCTGAAAAGAAGTGTGAAGCCCTTGAAGAAAGCAACAAAGCCTTTCTTAGCGGAAGCGCCGAAGAGAGCAATTGCAAATGAGAGTGTGGATACTTTTGCACTGTCATCACTTGTTTTGTCAACGCCGTTAATTACATTGATTGCGTTGGTAAGGTCGCCTCTTGTGAGTGCTTCATCAGTACCGAAAACAGTTTCTGACTTGGGAGCAAGGATACCGTTAACAAGACAGTATTCAATTGCGTTGTAGTACTTGTGACCGGGTTTAACGTCTTCGTATTTGTTGAATACGTCACGGTGGGGAAGTGCTTCGATAATCTTGTTAGCGATGAATACATGGCCAGCAGCGTCGGGGTGGCTGTCAATATATGTTGTGCCGTCGGTGTCTACATATGTGTAACCGAATGTCTTTGCGCCTTCAATCATGGGAGCATTACCAACACCCATAATGAAGTCGATGATTGTTGACATAATGGCTGCCTTTGTGGGGTCTTCTTCTGTACCTTCGGGAACAACCGGTTCACCGGGAACATCGTAGTCATAGTGCTTACCTTTGAGACTGTTATCGCTCATACCGAGAACCATAAGAGTAACATCGGGGTTGAGGTCATAGATGTCCTGAATCATGATGTCCCAGTTGTTGTAGAAGTTGCCGAGACCGTAGTTGAGAAGTCCGGGAAGTTCCCTGAGAAGTGTGGGGAGAGCACCTGCAAGGTGTGCAATTTCCACTGCCTTTTCTACTGTGGCAAGATCAAGAGGGCCGTTCTGAAGAAGTTCTTCAACGTCTTTGATGTATTTGTCACCGGCATGTTCTGCTTCGAGAATATCGGTGATTACCCAACCGAGGTATGCGCCCCAGTCGTTACCGCCAACACCGAGAGTGATGAGGTCGGCTTCAGCGATAGATTTTTTGAATTCATCTCTGAAATGCTCTGCACCGGGAAGCATTGCTTCACCGTGACAGGAGCAAATCTGGTCTTCATAAGTGTAAAGATGGCTGGGGTGGAAGAGATATTCGTCATCACAGGTTGCTGCGAAGTCATCCTCCATCATATAACGCATTTCGATAGTTCTGAAGCCGGGAGCTGCAAGGGCCGTCATAGAGCCGTCTTCGATAATAGCGTTAGCGAGAACGTCCGCATAGGAGCCGGGAACTCTGTAGTAGGTGGATTCGTTGTTTGCTTCGTTGAAAGCAGCATCACCGTCAAGGATTTCATCACGGTAACCGCTTGCAACGCTGTCGCCGAGAAGAAGATAGTTTTTGTACTGACCGTAGTGTGCATCCACTGCATCCTGATTAAGTTCAGCCGCAAAGCAAACGAATGAACTTGAAATCATAATGATTGCGAGAACTACAGCAAGAGTCTTTTTGATAGTTTTTCTCATCTTGATAACCTCCGTTTAAATGTTTAATACTTTGTTAAGAGACTTATTTAAGCCGTTACAAATAATACCATAATCGCTGATAATAGTCAAGACGAATATATAAGAATAAGTTGTACTAATATCTTAAATCAGAAAAAAATGCCGTTATAATTTTTTATAACAGAAATTTAATGGTTTTTTGTAATATTATTTTGCATCAGAAAAAGCTGTTTTGTATGATTGTTGCAGAAATTTTACAAGAAAATTATATTTTTTGTTTCAGAAAAAATTTGTAAAAAAAGATTGTATTAATAGAATGTTAATGCTATAATAAAACGGCAATATAAAATTAAAGAAAGAGGTAATTTCATTATGAGAAAAATTATTTCGGTCCTTCTTGTGACAATAATGCTTTTCGCTGTAATGGCTCCCTGTGCTTCAGCTGTTTCAACGAGAGGAAGTGTTCCCGTTATCTATATACGAGGTAACGGTGAAGATATTTTTGGTCCTGACGGAGAAAAGGTTCCCGCTACCTTTGATGATCTTCAGCTCGGCGGAGAGGGAGGCCTTGATAAGGATGCTGTTGTTGAGGCTTGTGTAAACATTCTTAGTCCTTTGCTTACCGAAGGTCTCATTTTTGATAAGTGGGACAGTTACGGTAAGGCTATCTATGAAGAGGTTCAGCCTCTCTTTGACGGTGCACAGCTTGACGGTAACGGCAACTCTCTTCCCGGTGTGGGTATGCACTATGAATCCTTATGGGATAATGAAAACTCCTGCAATGTCAAGCGTAACAATTACGGCCTCTGGGACTATAGTTTCCATTACGACTGGAGACTTTCCCCTTATGATAATGTTGATGCTCTTGACGCATATATAAAGAAAGTAATGGAAGCGAACGAATGTGACAAGGTTTCACTTTATGTAAGATGCTTCGGCGGTTCTCTCGGCGTTGCTTATCTCGAAAGATACGGTCATCGAGGTCACATCGACAGTATTATGTTCGGTGAGGTACTCAGTAACGGTGCGGCTATAATCAACGATGCGTTCAGCGGTCAGATTGAGTTCAAGTCTTCAAGAGTACAGCAGTACATGGCACAGCTTGAGCAGTGCGATAAATACGGTGTAGGTTTCGGACTCACTATTGAAGGTCTTGCCAACGAAATCGTGTTCAAGACTCTTGATCTGTTCACACAGACCGGTACGTCAGATGCTCTTCTGGACGGCGTGGAAGATCTTTATACAAGACTTTACAAGGCTCTTATGCCGGCACTTTGCTTTGCTACAGGTCTTGCTACACAGGCAAACTACTGGACATGTGTTTATGAAGAGGACTTTGATAAAGCCTTAAAACTTATGTTCGGCAGCAAAGAGGCGCAGGAAAAATATGCCGGTCTTATCGAGAAAATCAAATATTACAGAGAACACGTTACATCCAGACTTCCCGAACTTTATGACACTTTCATTAATGAATACGGTATCAGACTCGGCGCCGTTGCAAAGTACGGTTATATGAATGTGCCTTTGAGTGACAGTGCTGACGAGCCCTCTGATGCTCTTGTTTCTCTTAAGGACGGTTCCTTCGGTGCAACAGTGGCTGATATCGGAAAGACTCTTCCCAAAAGCCATATTGCTTCCGTAGATCCCAAATATATTTCTCCCGATAAGATGGTAGACACATCAACATGTATTTTCCCCGAAACCACATGGATAGTAAAAAATGCACACCATAACTTCTTTGACATTAGTGACGTCATCGCAAATGGCTTCTTCTTTGACAACGCTACTGTAGAAACTTTCCCGAGCGAGGCTCCCCGATTTGTTGCTTTCTATGAGGAAACCAACACATGGGAACCTATGACAGAGGACAACTGTGGGGATTACGAATGGTATTCCATAGCCGAAGAAAAGCCCACCATCAAATCTATACTCGCATCACTGATGCGTTGGTTCACCATGATTTTCGAAATTATCACAAAACTCTTTAAGGGTGAACTTTCCTTAGGTTCTCTCGGTAAATAATGTATGTAAAATTAATATCCCTTTCCTTACGGAGAGGGATATTTTTTATAAGAACATAATATTTTTCGGTTGCAGATATAAAGGCGTTGTAATTGAAAGGCACAGGGCAATCGTCTCCACGCCGATTGCGGTTTATATTCCAATTAAACAGAAAGGTAGATACGCTTCGCTGAGTGACTTTTGTCCTCTCTGTAAAATTCTGTTTTATTGTTTTCGTTTCAATAAAACAATTAGTCGTCAACGCTCGAGCCGCTTGGGCTTTTACTTTGGCACGATTGAGCGCCAAAGTAAACAAAACGCCACGCCTTTTTTGCGGGAAAAGAGAGTGCCTTTCGGTTAAGTAGTGCCTACAATAAGAGTTAGTTTTTATTGGACAGTTCTAAAACAAATACTTTCCCTTGGAGTGCGACCCGTGGCAGAGTCGCAGACAGGAAACTGCCGTTTTACATTAATGTATTTATATATTTAACTTGCCTTCTTTAGCAGTGTTTCTGCCTTTTCACCTTTCAGTACCTCATTACAAAACGTCCTATAAGGGGTTGCCCCGTGGCAGGGGCAAAGACAGCCGGTCAGATTTTATCTCTATTAAAAGGTTTGGTGTAACCTATATTCTTTTTATGTTGATATAACCAAAAGCAGATACTGTCTGTTACTACGCTTTCCCACGCTGATTTTATTAAATGTTCCAAAAGAGCAGACGACTGCCCCCGAAGGCTTTGCTAACGGGCA
>JAZSPI010000068.1:0-20082 GCA_045537395.1 Acutalibacteraceae bacterium
GCCACGGGTCGCACCCAAAGGGAAAGTACTTGTTTCAGAACTGTCCAATAAAAACCAACTCTTATTGTAGGCACTACTTAACCGAAAAGCACTATCTTTTCCCGCTAAAAAAGGCGTGGCGTTTTGTTTACTTTGGCGCTCAATCGTGCCAAAGTAAAAGCCCAAGCGGCTCGAGCGTTGACGACTAACAGTTTTATTGAAACATAAATTATAAAGCACAACGGCACCACAAAAGTTACTCAGCGAAGCGAATCTACCTTATTGTTTCCTTGAAACATAAACCGCAATCGGCGTAGAGACGATTGCACTCTGCCTTTCGGCTTATTGAAAAAGGAAATTAAGTTGTGCCATAAAGAAAAAAGACCATTGTATCAGCCGTACAATGGTCTTTTATGTTCTTTTATGGGTTTTCCATTTTTGCCACTGCCTGCATAACCTTATTGGCAACAGGTACAGCGTGGGTGTAACCGAGTCCGCCGTTTTCAAGGCAGACAACAATGGCATAGGGCAAATCATCTCTTACGGAAAAACCCGTAAACCAGGCGTGGCTTCTGCCGTTTGAAACTTCTGCAGAGCCGGTTTTTCCGCACATTTCAAGTCCCGGGAATTTGCCGTCCCCGTAATAATTCTTGACGTTACTGCGAAGAAGTTCACATACTTTTTCAGCGGTTTCTTCACTCAGGGTTATGTTTGAATTAATCTGGGGCGATGAAGTCACCAACTCCGTTTTGTTTGCAAGGATATACGGTGTGATTGCTTTGCCGCTGTTTGCTATAGAGCCCATAAACATAAGCATCTGACAGGGATTCACAAGAGTGGTGTACTGACCGATGCCTGCCCATCCGATATCGAGATTAGTGCTTCCTGAAAGGTCGAAGGAACTTTTTACCGTTGAGATTTTACCTATAGAAATACTCTTGCCGAAGCCGAGTTGTCTTACGGTTTTGGTGAGTTTTTCTGCGCCGAGTTCAACTGCAAGTTCAGCAAAGACGCTGTTGCAGGAAACATTGAGGCCCCGTTCAAAACTTACGGTGCCGTGAGTTCCGTTACAGATAACGTCGCCGTCACCTTTTCCGTCGCCTGTAGTGTATTTGCCTTTACAGGTGAATTTGCGCTCAAAAAGATCGGGGATATTTTCTATAGCACATATAGAAGTTACTACTTTGAAAGTTGAGCCGGGGGTGAATACACCTGAAACGGCTCGGTTGAGATATATTCCGTCGTATTTACTTGTGTTTGTGTCAATGTCTGCAGGTTTATATCGTACATCATAGGTCGGGGCAGAGACCATACAGATAATCTCGCCTGTTTCATAGTTGTAGACGATGATGGTGCCTTTGTTTCCGTTCATAGCGTTATAGGCTGCTGCAGAAACTTTTGCATCAAGAGTAAGGTTTATGTCGCAGCCTTCGTCGGAACTTATGGTCTTGTAAATGCCGTCAACAAAGTTGTACCCTATAAGTTCTGCACGGTAAACGGTTTGTATGCCCGTAGCGATATATCCCTGGGAATCGCCGATGACATGCAAGGTGCTCAGACGGGTGCTTTTGTCATCATGATATATTCTTTCGTCTTTATTTGTGGAAACAAGAGAAACACCGTTACGGTCAAAAATTGTTCCTGCAACGGTAAGTTCACCTGAGGAATAAATGTGACTGTTTGCTCTGTTGGATGCCCACTGTCCTCCGTTTGAATAAAAGGACCAGAGCATAATACCGAGTCCCGCAAAAAAAGCAACAACCAGAAAGATGACTATATATGTTCTTTTTGTTATAGTACGCAAAGGGGCACCTCCTTAGTTGGTTTTGTAGATTTTCGGATATGCTCTTACGTCAGCGGCTTTTATGAAAGCGAAAAGAGCCCATGTGCAGATCATACTTGAACCGCCCTGACTTATGAAAGGCAGAGTAACACCTGTAAGGGGCAGAAGGTCCGTAATACCGAAAATATTAAGACAAGTCTGGAACAGGATCATTGCCGCCGCAGAGCAGGCGGATATTGAATAGAAGGTAGACGGAGCACTACGGGAAGAAATCATAGCGTAGATTGCAATTGATGCAAAAGCAACAACAATTATAACGGCGATGAAAATACCCAGTTCCTCACAAATCATACCGAAAACAAGGTCAGTTGTGCTGGCATAAACATTTCTCAGACAACCGTTACCTATGCCTACACCGAAAAGACCGCCGCTGACCGAGTAGATAAGAACTCTTGTCTGCTGATAGCCTCTGCCGTAAATATCTTCCCATACATGACGGTATGAGGCAAATCTTGCGGCAACGTGAGGACGGAAGTATATGATAAGCAAAGCGCCTAGAAGGGCGATTGCACAGATAAAAACCAGGGTCCTCAGATCGCCTGAGCGCATAAACGAAATAACAATGAAAGTGAAGAAAAAGATAAGTGCAGTACCGAAGTCTTTCATAAGAAAGAGAACACCTATGCAGCCCATGGCAAAAACGATGAACATATAGATATTTTTGGATGAAAGCAGTTTATCCAAAGAGGCAGCGCCCACAAAAACGAAGGCTATTTTTACAAATTCTGAGGGTTGCAGGGAAAAACCGGAAAATGAAAGCCAGTTGTAAGCCCCGTTTATCTGTCCCACGAACATACGTATGAAAACGAAGGAGCCTCCAAGAAACAGCAGGGAAAAAACGGCAAGGGGTGTCCGTATGAACATAACTCTTTTAATGTCCTGCAAATACCACAGCAGTATGTCGTAGACGATAATACCGGCAAGGACGGTGATAAGTTGTTTGAGCATACTGTCCTTATTTACACTTGCAGTAAGACAAAGCCCTATACCGCTGAGGAAAAAAGCGATAAACTCAAGTTCAAAGTTTACCTTTTTAACGAAAATACGCATAAATCCCACATAAAACCATTCAAAGGAGATATAGAAAAGCAATTGAAGGATTATTTTAAAATATATCTTTCCGTCACTGAAAATTACAGGTATAAAGGAGACAAACTGAAATGCTGTGAGCATAGTGAGAATGAATGCGCGGTCAACATATTTATATTTTCTTCGTATTTTGTCTCCGCCTGTCATTGTAGAGGAGGCGAGACCTCTTTCCAATCTTTTTTTACGTGTCATCTTCTCCCTCCTTCAAAAAAGAGTCTTTCGTCACCGATGGCAATTACGTCAGAGTTGAAAAGCAGTTGAGGCGAGGTGACGGGTTGCCCGTTAAGATAGGTTCCTTTACCTTCCGAACAGTCTTTGATTGCCCATCCGTCTTCATAAAGAATGAGCAGGGCGTGTTTTTTTGCTGCCTGACGGGAAGAAAGTTTTATATCACAGCGCCCCTTGCCGATAGTTACTTCATTGCCGCAAAGAATAAATGCTTCTCCTGTATCTTTATTGATAATTTTAGGTTGAGACATTTTTATTTTCGGCGCTTGTCTGACAGGTGTTTCAACGGTGAAAGAACCCACATCTTCAAAATCACCGTCGGTAAATTTACGGTCGATATCATAAATGGGCATATCGCTCCTTGCGGGAGAGGGAGTATTCTGCTTGTTTTTGTTTTTCTTTCTTTTTTTGCCCACCTTTTGTACCGGGTCATCGGCTACTTCAAACCTTAAACGGATATTGCCGAGAGTGATAATATCGCCATCGGAAACCGTTGATTTGTCTTCAACCTTAGTGCCGTTTATTTTTATAATGCTCGAACTGTTTTTTTTCGATGAACGGAAAATCTTTGATTCAATTTCCTCAAGTTTTTCTGAACGCACATAGTTTATATTATGTATATACCATCCGTCAATTCTGCGGGTAAAAACAGCGTGAGTTCGGGCAACATTATCGTAAGGCAAAGAAATGTCACAACTTGTGCCTCTGCCGATGGAGGTTTCCCACATATTAAGGGCGAATCTTTCTCCCGTGAGCATATCGATAATATAGCCATAGGTCTTCTCCTTAGGATGGCCGAGCCACAGAGCGAGGATACACTTGATTATTATTATAAGGGTTATTGCAGGTAAAATAAACCTTGAAATTGCTGTAATGAACTGCATAACCGTCCTCCTTAAAATTTTGTATACACAATAATGATAGTATGATTCCGGGTTTTTGTCAACTTCTTTAGGTAAAAAAACGGGGCTGCAACACATTTGTGCGCAGCCCCGAAGAATTTGATATCAGTTATTTCCCTATGCCGAAAATGCGAAGGAAATAATTCCATATTGTTCTGAAGAAGTTTAATATTTTATCGAACAGTGAAAGTGAACTTTCGTCATAAGCGGGCTCTTCGTAACCGGGAAGAGTAACGTTGTTATCTCCGGGCATTTCGTCTGTAGTAAAGTGGAGGAGAAGAGTGTTTGCAAGAGCAGAAACGAAAATATCAATACCTTTTGCTTTTGAAACAGCGTCACCTGCATAGGAGTTGAAACTGTTGAGAGATCTGAGATTGAAGTATTTAGCAAGGAAGTCAAGAACTTTTGCATAATCTTCAGCCGAAATATTTGAAAGAAGAATATTGAGAATGGTGGTAAGTGAAGCGGTGAGAAGGACAAATTCACTGCTTAACAGACCGAAGTTTTCGTCACCTGTAACATACTGCTGATACATAAAAATTGCAAGTTCTTTGAAAGTTTTGATTTTCGTTGCGGGAAAATCAAGATTAAGTTCTTTGGCGGCGGCTTCAAGAGAGGGACCGCCAAAGGCATCCTTACTGTAAACAGGCATATTCAAAATTTCCGTAAGCAGAGGAACAAGTCTTTCTATGACTGCGCGAAGGTCAGTATTATTTGTTTTGTCAAGTTGAAGAAGGCTGAGGATTTTTTCTGCTGATAAATAGGAACTTATGGTTGTGTCAAGTCCGTGATTTGCACAGGCGAGAGCATAAGCCTGGAAATCATTTGCGGCAAGTTCGTAGCAGTTATCGGAAATGATACCCTTTTTACTTGACATATCGATGCTGTCAATAATCTCTGTTCTGATTTCCACTTCTTCACCGAAGGTTACGGTTCTGTAGGGAAGGGGATAAAGGTTTAAAGAGGAGGTGAGAACATCATAGATAGTGACACCGTTTTCGCCTGTATATGCTTTGATGTCCTGAGCATGAGTATGACCTGTGAAGGTGTATTTTACGTTATACTGAGCGAAAATTTCGGGAAGGCCAAGGTTGCTGTCCACGAAAGAACCGGGATGTAACATTTCACCGAAAATGAAGTGGTCGACAAGATTGTGATGCATCATGGAGATGAGTTTCTTACCGTCCTTCTGTGCCTTTTCAGCCTGTTCGGTTATCCAGGCGAGTCTCTCTTCGTCAATACCTGAACTGCCGCTGCCGGGAAGACAACTGTCAACGGCAAGAAGTCTGTAGTTATCATCAAGTTCAACAACATATGAAGCAGAATCGGAGTCTCTTGCGATGGCTTCGCTGTAGCCGAAGTCTGCATAAAATTCTGCAAAATTTTCGGGTGTTACTTTGTCGTGGGTGCTGTGGTAGTCATGGTTGCCGGGAACCACATATACACGTTTTCCTGTAGTTGTTTCAAATTCTGCAAGAATCTGTGCCAAAGCAGTGTGTTCGTCATTGTTGCCGTGGTCGGTAAGATCGCCGGGCATAAGGACGATGTCGCTGTCACTTTGTGCTGCTTTTTCAAGAAAAGTATCAATTATAAGCAAGGATTCTATCCAGAGTTGTCCGTTAGAGGGAACATGCTTATAGTCTTCAGTTGAATATTCTTTTCCGTTATAATTGCCGTAGGTAGGGTTGTAGTGAAGGTCATTTACTACTATAGCCTTGAGTTCTTCTGTTTCGGCACTTGCAGATACACCTGCAGAAGTGAGAGAAAAAATCATAAGCACTGAAAGAAGAATAGATATAACTTTTTTCATTTAATTTGTCTCCTTTTTTGAAAATTTTTAAATGCACTCGACTGCTTTCTTTTCGCATTCAAGACCTTTAATATAAGTTTCGAGGAATTTTGCAAAGCCCTTTGCTGTTTCTTCATCAGGATTTACCGTAATACATTCGGCAGAACTGAAAACAATTTTTTCGAGAAATTCGTCAAGGCTCATTTCATCGCTTTTAAGTGAATACAGAGCAAGAAGTGCCATTCCGTAGGGGCCGCCTTCACCTGCTGTCTTCATAACAGAAACGGGTGTGCCGAGAGCAGATGCCGTATATTTTTGTCCGACACCGGGATAGATGTAATATCCTCCGTGGCCGTAAAGTTTGTCTGTCTGTACATTTTCCTTTTTGAAAAGAAGGTCAAGGCCAATCTTGAGAGAAGCCATAGCCGAATAAAGTTGAGTTCGGAAGAAATTGCCGAGGTTCATTTTACTGTCGGGTGTACGCATGAACAGCGGTCTTCCCTCGGTAAGTCCCGTAACAGGTTCGCCCGAATAGTAGTTGTAGGAAACAAGACCTCCGCAGTCAGCATAGCCCTCAAGAGATTTTTCATACATCATATCAAAGATTTTACCCTTGGATATATCTACGCCGAGAGCAAGAGCAAATTCGCGGAAAAGACTGCCCCATGCATTGATGTCGCTTGTGCAATTGTTACAGTGCACCATGGCAACGGGTTTACCTGTGGGGGTGGTTACCATGTCAATTTCGGGATATACTTTGCTGAGATTTTTTTCAAGAACTAGCATCGCAAAAACGGATGTGCCCGCTGAAATGTTACCTGTTCTCTCCTTGATGGAGTTGGTGGCAGTCATGCCTGTTCCTGCATCACCTTCGGCGGGAGCAAAAGGAACACCGGGGAGAAATTCTCCGCTTTCATCAAGCATGAGTGCACCCTTTTCGGTAAGTGTACCTGCATTTTCACCTGCGACAAGAACCTTGGGAAGAATATCACGGAGATTTTTATTGAAACCTTTTTCAGATGTCATTCTGTCGAAGATTTCAACCATCTTTTCATCGTAATCGTTTTTGTTACTGTCAATAGGGAATATGCCCGATGCCTCACCGATGCCGACAGCATTGACACCTGTAAGCATATAGTGAACATAACCGGCGAGAGTTGTTACATAAGCAATTTCGGGAACATGGTCTTCGCCGTTTAAAACAGCCTGATAAATATGGGAGGCTGTCCATCTTTGGGGAATGTTGAAGTTCAGAGCATCCGTAAGTGCTTCGGCGGCCTGTCCTGTGGTTGTGTTCCTCCAGGTACGGAAGGGAGTAAGAAGTTTCCCGTCTTTGTCAAAAGCCAGATATCCGTGCATCATAGCAGAAATACCCATGGCACCTGTCTTTGTGAGAATGCAGCCGTACTTTTCTTTTACATCCTCTTTGAGGGCGGCAAAACAGGAAAGAAGTGCCTTATGAACATCATCAAGAGAATAAGTCCAATAGCCGTTTTCAAGTTTATTTTCCCATTCGTGGCTGCCCGATGCCAACGGGAGAGAGTCTTCACCGATAAGAACTGCCTTTACTCTGGTAGAACCGAGTTCGATACCGAGAGCAGTCTTCCCTTCGGTAATCATTATTTTTTTATCCATATCTTACCTCATCTGTAATAAACGCTGCCGAGTCTGAGTTCCTTTTTGAAGTCAGCGATATTTGTGTTTTTACCGATAACAACTGACTCAATACCCATGGCATCTGCCCAGTCGCACATCTGCTTGGATGTAAGGTCATAACTGAAAGCGGTGTGATGTGCGCCGCCTGCCATAAGCCAGGCTTCAACACCGGTGTAGAAGTCAGGTCTGGGCACCCAGAAGTTGGTGGCTGTGGGAAGTGAGGGCATATCTTTTTCTGTCTTTATGCAGTCTACTTCGTTGATAATAAGACGGAAACGGTTGCCGAGATCAACAAGTGAGCAGGCAATACCTTCACCTTCCTTTGAAGTAAATACGAGTCTGGCAGGGTCTTCTCTTTCGCCCATTGAAAGAGGTTTACATTTGATACCGATTTTACCGTCGGCAATGGAGGGGCAGATTTCGAGCATATGAGCCTGAAGGATGCCTTCCTTACCGGGAACAAGATTATATGTATAATCTTCGAGCATTGAGGTGCCCTTTGCACCTTCCATACCCTCGGTCATAATCTTCATAAGACGTACCATGGCGGCTACCTTCCAGTCACCCTCTGCACCGAAGCCGTAGCCCTTTTCCATAAGTCTCTGGATAGCGAGACCGGGAAGTTGTTTAAGAGCGCCGAGGTCGCCGAAGTGAGTTACGATAGCCTGATAGTTCTTTTCCTTAAGGAAACGCTCAAAGCCGAGTTCAATCTGTGCCTGAACTTCGACGTGGCGTCTGAATTCTGCTTCGTCTCTGCCTTCAAGGATAATATCATATTTCTCATAGTATTCGTCTGTAAGAGCCTTAACATCAGAAACGGAAACAGCATCAACACTTTCTGCGATTTCATTAACGGGATAAGCGTCAATTTCCCAGCCGAATTTAAGTTGTGCTTCAACCTTGTCGCCTTCGGTAACAGCAACATTTCTCATATTGTCTGCTACTCTCATAACTCTGATGTGACTGCTTTCGGCAATACCGACGGCAGTTCGCATCCAGGAAGCAATTCTTTCTTTGACAGCCTTAAGTGACCAGTGGCCTACAACGGTTTCTCTTTCAATACCCATTCTTGAAAGAATATGGGCATATTCTCTGTCACCGTGGGCTGACTGATTTTCGTTCATGAAGTCCATATCTATGGTATCATAGGGGATTTCTTCATTGAACTGTGTATGTAAATGTAAGAGAGGTTTTCTGTATTCCTGATGACCTAAAATCCAACTTTTTGCAGGAGAGAAGGTATGCATCCAGGTAATCACGCCTGCACAGTTTTCATCAACATTTGCTTCGTTGAAGGTTTTTCTTATGAGTTCGTTAGTAATAAGAGTAGGCTTCCATATTACTTCGTAGGGAAGAATACCGCTTTTGTTAAGTTCGTCAACTATGATACGGGAGTGTTCTGCAACATTTCTCAGACATTCATCACCGTAAAGGTCCTGTGAACCTGTGCAGAACCAGAATTTATATGCTTTCATTTATATCTCCTCCTAAGTTATAATTCATCAGAATAATAATATCATTTTATAGTTTATGTGTCAATATTCCGAATAACAAAAAATAACTTTTGCACATAATAAAAGCCACTGTAACAGTCTGAAACCAACCGTATACAATGGCAATATATTTTTATAACAGTGCCTGTGCAAATCTGTCAATGACAGCAGCATACTCTTGTCTTCCGTGTATGAAAGCCTGTGCATGGTCTGCATCGGGGACAAGCAGAAGTTCTTTCATTTCACTTGAGCATTTTTCATAAAGTTCGCTGCACATATATGCGGGAACAAGACCGTCCTTTTCACCGTGAACAAAGAACATGGGAACCTTTGCTTTCTTTACACTGTCTACAGGAGCAACATCATAAAGATCAAAACCGTGATTTATCTTTCCCGCGAGGAAGATGCCTTTTACCAAAGGCTTGCTGAATTTTATTCCGAGGTTTTGTATTTTCCAGTTAAAGAAATCCTCTGCCACGGTAAATCCGCAGTCGGCAACGGTAAACTTCACATTTTCGGGCAAATCTTCTCTGCCACTCATCATGCAAACCGTAGCACAGCCCATGGAAACACCGTGAAGAATAATCTTTATGTCCTTACCGAAGGTTTCAGTAAGATATCCCAGCCACTTCATACAGTCTTCTCTTTCGCTGTATCCGAAGGTGCACATCAGGCCTTCACTTTCCCCTGAAGCAACGTGATCGGGGAAGAAAACATTATAGCCTTTTTCAAGATAGTATTGCACAAATTTTGAAAATTCTCTTTTTCCGTTGCTTCTGTAACCGTGAGCACCGAAAACGAAGACATCGCTTTCTTCCTTAGGTTTCATAAGATAGCCCGTAAGTCTGTAGCCTTTATCGGAAACGAGGAAGTGACGCTCATAGCCGTATTCCTCCAACCACTTGACATTGTTATTGAGAAATTCGCCGAGATGGCTGTTATCGCAACCGGACATTTTCTGATTGAATTCATCGGGGAAGACTATCTTGCGGTTAAACAGTGCCTCATTCAGAATAGTCATAAGTCCGTAGGCAGTAAGCCCTGCCACAGAAGTACCTATAACGGTTTTTTTAATAAGTTTTTTCATATTTCCACATCCTTAGGTCTTTGTCTGTGATATACGCAGTTGCCGATATTCATCGGTGAAACCATCATTTTGAACTGACTGATTCTCTCTCCGAGGGTGATTTTTCTGGTTGGAATATCGCAAAGAGAAATAACACGGATACTTTCTTTGAGTTCCTGTGCAGAAATATCATCGCCGATATCTGTGGTGACAGTTTTTGTTTCACCGGGCAAAAGGTCGAAGCAGTTATCGGAGAAGGGATTCACACTTGCACTTTCAAGGCGTACAAGACGGGCATACTTATCTGCTGTAAGGGTAATTTTTATCTTGTCTCCGATAATTTCCTTTTCTGTTTTTACTGTTGTTTTGGGAAGAGCGAGATTTTTTTCTTCATCAAGAAGGAAAAACTTCTTTGCCGTTTCAACGCCGTCCTCAAAGAGAGAGAGGACAAGACCTGTTTTCTTTATATCGTATGCCTTTCTGAGAATTGAAAGGTCTTTTCTGAAAAGTTTTTCATTTGAGACACCTTTCACTGTAATCTCTTTTTCGTCAGAGGAGACAACGCCTTTTTCAAAGTCAAAAACAGAAAGACGAACGGTAACCTTTTTATCTTCTTTCAAATCGTTGATAACAAAGGCTGTAAGGTCATTTTCTTTATCCTCGAAAGAAACGGTAAGAGGTCGGTTGAAACGCTTTGCTCCGTACTGTAAAGCCTTGTAGTTGCCGTAATAGTCGATGCTTGACCAGGAACAGACAGGCCAGCAGTCATTGAACTGCCAATAAAGAGCGCCGTTACATCTGCCCTTGTTTCTGCGCCAATGTTCCGTTGCATCCTCAATACACTTGAGCTGTGTTATCTGTGAAAGATATACATAGTCTTCGAAATTTTCGGGGAGAGCAAATCTTGAACGGATGTAATAGAACATCTTGCCGTTACCCGACATACATTTCTGATGGCTTCTCATAACTTCGCTTTCAAGGTCGTAGTCTTTCTTTTCGGCAAAGGTTGCAATTGTTTTGATATCGGGAAGGCTCTCAAAACCGAACTCGCTGCAGAAACGCGTCATACGGTTACGGTACTCTTTCATTGAAGAAAGACCGTGCCATACACTCCACAGATGGGTGTCACCTGCATTGTCTGAACGCACACCCTTGTTGTGACCTGTACCGCAGGGTGAACCGGGAATGAACGAAGTGTCTTTATCGTACTTTCTTATCTCTTCGGGAAGAATGTTGTGGAAGAACTTTTCTGTCCATTTTATGTACTCTCTGAGATGCATCCATCCGCCGGACATTTCCTCAATTTCGTTATTACCACTCCATAAAGCGAGACAGGCGTGATGAGAAAGTCTTTTTACATTATATTCAATTTCTTTTTTTACATTGGCAAGAAAAGAATCTTCGAAGAAGGGGTAGGGCTGACAGGCAAAAGCAAAATCCTGCCACAGTAAAATACCCTTTTCGTCGCAAAGGTCATACATTTCGTCGCTTTCGTAATAGCCGCCGCCCCATACGCGGATAAGATTGAAGTTAGAGAAAAGAGCCGTATCGATGTACATATTCAGAGCCTTACTGTCAAAACGGTTAATGAAGGAATCGGCAGGAATCCAGTTAGCGCCCTTTGCAAACATAGGAATACCGTTAAGAACAAAGCAGAAGTTACTGCCGTATTCGTCATGGCTTCTGTCAAGAACAAGGGTGCGCAGACCTATCTTCTTTTCCTTGGAGGAAAGGAGTTCCGCCTCACAATAAAGTTCCGCCTTAACCTTATAAAGAGGTTGTGTATCTTTGCCTGAAAGTTCTTTTGTCCACCACAGTTCGGGGTTTTCAACAGTAAATTCACCCTTGAAACTTTCCTGAGTTTCTTCTTTTCCGTCGGGATGAGTGAGAGTGACAATGCATTTTACATTTTCACTGTAAAGTTCTGCTTCACAGTCAAAGTTAACAGTTACCTTACCGTCGAAGTGCTTCTGTGAAAGAGCAAGATGCTTTATCTTTGCTTTTTTCACAAACTCAAGACCTATATCTCCGCTGATACCGCTGGGAACAAGAACAGGGCCCCAGTCCCAGCCGAAATGGCATTGAGGTTTACGGACGAAAACTATACCGTTCATACCGTTTGAGTTGGGAGGCACTGTGGTTTTTGAAGCGATATCCTCAACATATTTCACGGGAGAGAGGAAGAGGATTTTAATCTCGTTTTCACCCTCGTTAAGATATTCTTTAATGTTGAAATTATAGCCGATATGACAGTTTTCCGTATATGCTGTTTCTTTTCCGTTAATATAAATATGGCAGAGTGTGTCGAGCATTCTGCAATTGAGACAGACTTCATCGCAGTTAAGTTCATCGGCAGTGAGTGAGAATTTTTTCATATATTCCCAGTCGAAATGACCGACAAATTCACAGTCTTTTTCATTAAGTCCGTAAAAGGGATCGGGGATAATACTGTTTCTCATAAGATCGAGATAATTGCAGCCGGGCACAAGTGCATCGAGCCATTTTTCTTTCCCTTTTTCTCTGAATAACCATTGACCGTTTAAACTTTTGTACATAATATTTTCTCCTATGAACAGATTAATTTTTTATATAACTCACAGTACAATCTGACTGAGACTTCCGACATCTTTGAAGTGTATACCTTTTATGCCGATTTCGTGGAGGTTTTCGATATTAGGCAAACTGTCATCAATCATATATATTTCTTCGTAGTCCTTTCCGAAAGAAGAAACACAGTGAAGATAAATCTCTTTATCGGGCTTTGCCATTTTAAGGTTACATGATATAAACATCTTATCAAAAAGATATGTAAGATTATGTTTTTCGAAAAGGCCTTCCACAAAACCGAGAGGTGCATTGGAAAGAAGAGCAACATCGGCTTTTTCACGGATTTTTTCTATTTCCGTAACCATATAGGGACGCAGTCTGATAAGTTCTTCCCATTCGGCAAGGATATCCTCTTTTTTCATTCCGAGCTCCGTTGACATACGTTCAAAAAGTTCTTCCCGTGTAATCTCGCCAAGATCGGCAGGGATGAAGAATTTGTCCTTAAGAACCTTTGCCGTTTCTTCATCGAAGTGTCTTCTGAAAAAAGGCGGCGCTATTTCATCGAAAATTACACCGAAGCAGTCGAAAATTACAAGTTTATTTTTCATTTCAGTCTCCTTTTTTATAGTAGCGGTCGGTCTTCTTCAGATAGTCAACGAGCATCATTGTCCAATCGGTCTGGATAAAATCAAAGCCTTTATCTGCCAGCCAGCCCCAACCGTAGTCTTCACTTACGGTGAGAGCGCTGTCATCGCTGTGACCGCCTGACAGTTGCTGTCGGTAATCATAAATGATGGCATTTGCCCAAAGAAGTTTTCCGTCAGAATGCATTTTTCTGACGAACTCCTCCGAAGCGAGGTAAGAGTCATCATTTTTAAAAATAACCTCGGCACCGATATAATTTATGTTTCTTTTCAAGAGTTCTTCGTGACAGGTATGTTCTTCTTTTACAATAGGTATATAAGGTAAATCCGGAGCGAGAGTTTCAAGAAGGTCAAAGACTTTTTCGGAAGGACGGCTTTTTACAAGACATTGTTCAGTCATTCCGTGTGCTGTGATTGCCGTATATATTTTTTCGGGATTTGACCAGAATTTATCGATGTTTATATAGCACCTGTCCTTGAATGTGTCAAGGAATGTATCAAAGTCCGTTACGGTAAACTGAGTTTTTGTGCGGTCATAGTTTACATAGTGCTGTTTTTTTATCACACTGAAGGGTAAAGCACCGAAATAAATCGGTTTACCGAAATGAGCAAACTCTTTCATCGGATGAAAGAGAAAAAGTTTTCCGTCAGCACTTATGCTCACATCTGCCTCAATCATATCTGCACCCTGTTTAAGAGCAATCTCATAGGACGCCATTGTATTGCAGGGAATGTTTCCGCCGCAAGCACCTCTGTGAGCGACTACTATAATGTTTTCTTTTGCTTTTTCCGGTATGGTTTTCATTTGTCTGTACTCCGATATACATCTTGATATACAATAAGTATAAAGCAAAGATATACATTAGTCAAGAATAATAATCTTGACTGTGAAAAATTTCTGTGATATTATTTATCGGGGTTAAGAAGAATTCTTTCCCCGTAGTAAGTTAATAAAAAACGTTACAGGTGTCGGACGGAATTCCGTCAGGTGAAAAGGGAAGTGAGGTGAAAGTCCTCCGCGAACTCGTCGCTGTAAGGAAGGAGTCTTTTTCCATTATGTCATTGTCTGTTTTACGGATGAGAAGACGGAAAAAGGCGGTGATAGCCGAAGTCAGAAGACCTGCCCGTAACGATATTGTGGAGCTGCGAGTAATCGGCTTAGCGCAAGGACATTTTTACTTATAGGATAACTGTGTGCCTTTGCGACCTTCCGAGGTCGTTTTTTGTTTCCTTTTTAAATGTTGTGCTCACAATGTTTTTATTGACAAAAAAGAAAGGAAATAGAAAAATGAAAAAGAAACACATTATCGCAATTGTTCTGGCAGTTGCAGTCGTGGCAGGGATGATTTTTGCCTATTCTGCTTTCGGCGAAAAAACTGTTATCGGCAACAAAGAAATCACTATTGAGGTTGTGGACATGGATAAAACGTCTGTCTTTTATGAAGTGAAAACAGATGCAAAATATCTTCTCGGCGCCATGGAAGATGCGGAAGGTCTGTCTTTTAACGGAAGCGAAGGTCAATACGGTTTCACCGTAAGTGAAATTAACGGAACCGTGGCTGACTTTACGGTGGATTCTGCTTACTGGGCATTTTATCTTGGCGAAGAGTATTGCAACTACGGAGTTTCCGAGCAGCCTGTAAATGACGGAGATGCGTTCAGAATTATCTACAGCACCTATTGATATGGGTAAAAAAACTTCGGTTTACGATATTGCTCTTGTGGGAATTATGGTTGCCGTAATAGAAGTCTGTAAGGTGGCTATGATGGAACTTCCCAATATAGAACTGACATCTTTCTGGTTGCTAATGTTTGCCAAGCATTTTGAAAGAAAAGTTTATTTTGTTGTACCTGTCTTTATTCTCATTGAAGGAGCAATTTTCGGATTCGGGATATGGTGGGTTATGTATCTTTATGCGTGGCCGCTACTAGTGTTGGTTGCACGTATTTTCAAAGAAAGTAACTCTTGCTTTACGTGGGCGATCATATCAGGTTTCTTCGGACTTCTGTTCGGGCTTATGTGCGCAATTCCCTATTTGTTTGCAGGGGGTATAAGTACTGCTTTCAGTTGGTGGGTAGCAGGCATCCCATGGGATATTGTACACGGTGCAGCAAACTTTGTTCTTATGATGCTGTTATATAAACCCGTTTCAAAGGCTATAGAAGCAGTAAAAAAGAGCATCCCTAAATCATAAAATAAAAACATAAAAGGCACAAAAAATCCTCGCGTAGCGGGGATTTTTTTTATAAGGGAATAGGGGGAAGTGGGCGGAAACAGGGGGGCGAAGCCGCCGCTTAGAAGCGGCGCCCCGAGCCATAACTGGCTCGGGTACGGCATAAATGCCGTGCTTCGCCCCCAACGTTCCCGTTACGTCTCTGTATATTCAGATATTATTTTTACACAGCACCCATTAAATAGACATTTGTCTCTTTAGTAGACACCTTCTGATTATTTGTTGATTATTTACCGTGTATTATTACTTTGTTCATAATATCTAATTATAATTGCAATACTGGAGAAAAATTATGGAATTTTTATAGGAGGAAGATATGAAGAACAGAAAGAAGAAAATAATTAAACTTTTGACAAGCACTGTTGTTGTAGCCGCTGTGCTTTTTGCGGTACTGTACAGTGTTTCACATCTCAAATACGAACGCTCTTGTATGGCTACTTTGGCGGAAGTCTGGATGGTGCTTATTGACCGCGACTCCATTTATGAAGAGGGCGAGGGTTATATTGAAAATATCGAACTCAGAGAAAAGACAAATCTTGAGCCCCATGAAAAGCCTTCGGGTGTTTCGATGGACATACCCTACAACTATGTATGGGAGCACAATATGCAGGTTTACTATTTCAATATGGAAACCTTTACGGACACACTTCTTATTTACATACCCGGCGGCGGTTATCTGAATAACCCGCTTAAGTATCACTGGAAGTTGATTAATAATGTTTCAAAGAATGCAGAGTGTCCTGTGGTAATGCCCATTTATCCGAAACTTCCTCACTACACCTGTGAGCAGTCTTATGAAGTTATGATGGAGTTTTATCTTGATGTTGCCTCAAGAGAGGGAGTTAAGCACATCATCTTTGCAGGTGACTCCTCGGGTGGCGCCATGAGCCTTGTTTTGGCACAGAAAATCAGAGACCTTGATATAGATATCCTTGAACCCGAACAACTTTTCCTTTATGTACCCTGGATGGATGTTACCATGGAAAATGAAGAAGTAGAGGAAATTGAGCCTATTGACCCGATGCTCGGTATGCACGGACTTATTGATATCGGTCAGAGATGGGCTGCAGACCTCGATCTTAAGGATCCTGTGGTAAGTCCCATTTTCGGCACATTTGAGGACCTCGGTTACATAAGCCTTTTCACCGGTACAAGAGATATGCTCTGCCCCGATATCGTTAAGTTTTCAGAGATTCTTACAGAGCAGGGAATAGAGCACACCTTTATGATTAAGGAAGGTCTTGACCATCCGTATCCCTTATTCCCCACACCCGAAGCCAAAGAGGCACAGCAGATGCTGATTGATGCTATCCTTGCAACAAAGGGTTAAAATCAAGAACACCTCCGCCTTGTATCTTAAGATTACAGGGCGGATTATTCTTTTTGGTAAATTCTTGTTGTAATGCAACAAAAAAACCTTGTACATTTTGTATAAAAATTCACTTGACTTTACGAATATTTTGCTATATTATATTCATAAGTATTAGGATTGGACAAGTCTACCAATGAAAAACTATTTTCAGTTAAATGATGAACAACTTACTTTTCTTTCCGGAGAGAAGGATGATGAGGCACTTGCCGTTCTTACGGAAAGATATATGAATGTGGCAAAGTATATTGCATCGGGTTTTTCATCAAATAATGAGGATGTTTCCGATCTTGTCCAGGAAGGTATGATTGGTTTTTTAGGTGCAGTTTATTCTTATGAAAAAGACGGTGAAGCCTCCTTCAACACCTATGCTTCTTGCTGTATCAGAAACCGTATTATCAGTGTCATCCGTTCCACAAACACCAAAAGGCACGTTCCCGAGGATATGATAGTTTCTCTCGACAGTCAGCGCAATCACGGTGCACAGGAACTCACCCCCGAAGAAAGTCTTCTTTCACAAAAGGGTGCCGAGTTTATCAATTGTGCTATTAAAAGCGAACTTACAGACAGGGAAAGAGAAATCTTTATGCTTTATCTTGCCGGTTGCTCCTACGGAGATATTGCGGTAAAAACCGACGTAACAGTCAAAGCGGTTGACAGTGCTCTTCAAAGAGCGAGAAAAAAACTTAAAAAAAGACTTCGTAATGAGGTCTGATTATATGCCCTGACTCACAAGGAGAAATTTTCGGTGCAAGTCCGATAGGGGCGATTCCAAATTCAAGCGAGGTAAAAAATCATGTACGAAGACAAAACACTCAAATGCAAAGAATGTGGTGCTGACTTCATCTTCACTGCAGGCGAACAGGAATTCTACGCTGAAAAGGGCTTCCAGAATGAACCCCAGCGTTGCAAAGAATGCCGTATTGCCCGTAAAAACGCAGCAAGACCTGCCAGAGAAATGTTCATTGCTACTTGCGCAAGCTGCGGCGGCGAAGCAAAAGTTCCCTTCAAGCCTACCGAAGGCAGAGAAGTTTACTGCAGCGAATGTTTTGCAAAGATGAAGGAAGAAGAGGAAGCATAATTTATTTGAGAGGTTTTTGAATTTCTTATTTATAAATATGCCCCGCCGGACGAGTACGTCCGGCTTCTTTTTTTACCATGGTAACCTCTCCGTCAGCCTTACGGCTGCCACCTATCCTTATCAAGGAGAGAGGTGGATGTGAAGCAGACGGAGAGGGTGTATCTGAGGACACGGCGTGCCGAGTTTGTCATTATACCGCCAATCTGACATATTTCTCATAAAAACAAACAGCACAGAGCATCAGCCTGTGCTGTTAATCATATTAACCTGGCGGAATACATCTTTCTATTACATAAACCTATTCCGCGATTCCTGATTCATAATTCCGAATTATTTAAAGTATTCCACAGCAGACTTGAACATCTTGATGTCATAATCACCGGGAACGTTCTTATAAAGACCGTAACCGATTCTTTCGCTGTGTCCCATCTTACCGAACACACGGCCGTCGGGTGAGGTGATACCCTCGATAGCACAGAGAGAACCGTTGGGGTTGAAGTCGATATCTGATGTAGCATTACCGTCAAGGTCAACGTACTGTGTAGCAATCTGTCCGTTTGCGGCAAGTTCAGCGATAAGTTCGTCAGAAGCAAGGAATTTACCTTCACCGTGAGAAATAGGCACATTTACGATATCGCCTACATTCATAAGACTTAACCAGGGAGATTTTGTTGAAGCAATTCTTGTATGAACAATTCTGCTCTGGTGACGGCTGATATTATTGAAGGTAAGAGTGGGACAGTTCTCATCAGTGTCAACAATCTTTCCGTACGGAACAAGACCGAGTTTGATAAGTGCCTGGAAACCGTTACAGATACCGCACATAAGACCGTCACGGTTATCAAGAAGGTCTGTAACTGCTTCTTTAACTGCAGGATTTCGGAAGAAAGCAGTAATAAACTTTGCTGAACCGTCGGGTTCGTCACCGCCTGAGAAACCGCCGGGGATGAAGATGATCTGGCTTTCTCTTACTTTTGCTGAGAAGTTTTCAACACTGCGTGCAACATCTTCAGCAGAGAGGTTTCTGATTACAAAAATCTCAGCCTCACCGCCTGCTTTTTCTACTGCACGGGCAGAGTCATATTCACAGTTGGTACCGGGGAATACGGGAATGAGTACCTTGGGTTTAGCAACCTTGTTTTTGGCAGAAGCGCTGCATTTACCGTCGAAGGAGAAGGTGGGGATTTCACCCTTGTCTTCTTTAGCCTTGGTGGGATATACATCCTCTAATGTAGCAGTATGTAATTGGTAAAGTTCATCGATGGATGCACTGTCATCCTCAAGAACGATTACGGGTTCTGCGGTGGTTGTACCGATTTTCATTACACCGGGGATTTCCACGTCTTCAGTAAGTTCTGCCACAAGGAAGCCCCACATACCAAGATGCCAGTTTTCCTTAAGTTCTGCACAGGAAGCAAAACCGATGTGATTACCGAAGGACATCTTCATTACTGCTTCACCGATGCCGTGTTCTACTGCCCAGGCAGCATTTACCTTACCTTCTTGGCAAAGATTATGGAAAACTTCCCAGGTTTTCTTAAGGCTGTCTGCACTTTCATCAGCAGCACCGAAGAGATATACGGGACGGTTTGCTTCTTTGAATTCAGGGCTGATAACGTCCTGCTTTTTAATGGGAGCGATAGCAAAGGAAATAAGTGTGGGAGGAACATCCTTGTCAAGGAAACTGCCTGACATAGAGTCCTTACCGCCGATAGCGGCAGCGCCTAATTCTAACTGTGCGTCAAGAGCACCGAGCAGAGCAGCAAAGGGTTTGCCCCAACGTTCAGGTTCGGTTTTAAGTTTTTCAAAGAATTCCTGTAAGGTCAGGTAAGCAAGTTTGTAATCACAGCCTGCGGCAACTAATTTTGCCACAGAATTATAAATAGATGCGTGTGCACCTGTATAAGGATCAACAGAAAGGTGGTCAGGATCACAGCCCCAACTGAATACGCTTGCCTGGTCTGTTTCCTGTCCGGGAAGAACGGGTAATACAGCAGCCATAGACTGAGTGGGAGTCAACTGACGCTTACCGCCGTAAGGCATAAGCACACTGCCTGCACCGATGGTGGAGTCGAAACGCTCGACAAGTCCCTTCTGAGAGCAGATGTTGAGGTCATTGAGATATGCATAAACGCTGAAGTCGGAGGCCAAGCGGTCTTAGG
>JAZSPI010000076.1:0-5438 GCA_045537395.1 Acutalibacteraceae bacterium
GATTAAGTACTGCCATAGCTCTTGGTGCAGTAGTATTAAGATTATCCCTTACACAATGTTCCAGCATAGCAAAGTCAACAACACTGTTTGCTTTAGCAACACCAATTCTGCTTACAAAATCCAGTATTGCCTCAGGGGGAAATCCTCGTCTTCTCATTCCGCAAAGGGTGGACATTCTCGGGTCATCCCATCCTGATACTATACCTTCATTTACAAGCTTTAAGCACTTTCTTTTACTGGTAAGTGTATAGTTTAAATTAAGTCTTGCAAATTCAATCTGCCTTGAGGGTTTTTCAAATACTCCCACCTCACGGATTGCCCAGTCATAAAGGGGTCTGTGATTTTCAAATTCCAGTGAACAAAGAGAGTGTGTTACTCCCTCTGCAGTATCTGAAATAGGGTGAGCAAAATCGTACATAGGATATACACACCACTTGTCTCCTGTTCTGTGGTGATGTGCCTTTAAAATTCTGTAAATAACAGGGTCACGCATATTAAGGTTAGGGCTTGTCATATTAATTTTAGCACGAAGCACCTTTTCACCTTCATTAAATTCGCCCTTTGTCATTCTGTCAAAAAGGTCAAGATTTTCCTCAACGCTTCTGTCTCTGTATGGGCTGTTTTTGCCGGGCTCTGTGAGGGTGCCTCTGTACTCTCTTATCTCGTCGGCAGTAAGGTCGCATACATAGGCTTTGCCCATTTCGATGAGTTTTATGGCACATTCATAGATAAAGTCAAAATAACTTGAAGCATAAAGAACCTTATCCCATTTGTAGCCGAGCCACTGAATATCCTCCTTGATAGCATCAACGTACTCTACATCTTCCTTTGAAGGGTTAGTATCGTCGAGACGGAGATTACAGATGCCGCCGTATTTTTCAGCGGTGCTGAAGTCTATCTGTATAGCCTTTGCGTGACCGATGTGAAGATAGCCGTTAGGTTCGGGCGGGAAACGTGTCTGAACATGGGTATAGACACCTTTTTCTAAGTCTTCGTCAATGAAATCGTGAATAAAATTGGAAACTTTGATTTCTTCTTCCATAACTGTATCCTTTCTCTTAACCGAGGTTGTTAATTACTCCGGCAAGTCTTTCTGTAACTGTATCCTGACCTAAAAGAGCCATAATTGAGTGAAGGTCGGGAGTATTTTTTCTGCCTGTTACTGCAAGTCTTATAACTGTGGAAACATCACCCACGTGACCTTTGAAGGCGTCGGGGTTTTTCTTGTATTCCTTAACGTTGGGAGTGAAGCCTAAAGGCTCACAAAGATTCTTTATCTTGCTGAACCAGGTATCTTTATCGTCATTGGCATCAAAGACTTCAAGATATGCTTTGAGAATGGCCATTGCATCTTCGCAACTGATGTTTTCGGGAAGTTCAAAAGCACCGTCAAAGTATTCGGGGAAGAAATAACTTGCATAATCCTTGACCTCGCTCCAGCAGGCAATATCTTTTCTCGGCTTGGGTGTTTCACGGTCAATGTTAAGTATAGCCTTGCCGTAAGATGCGTCACGGCTGAGAACGGCATAAAAGTCGCAGTCATATTTTTCTGCCCATGCAAGGGTGTAATTATATACGGTTTCAGCAGACATAAGGGAGATGACATTTTTACTTACATCATTAAGTTTTACCATATCGAAAAGAGCACCCGAAACACTCATCTTCTTGAGGTTAAAGGGGAAAGCAGAGATGTCTGCATCCTTGTTTGTCTTGCGCCAATCCTCGAAGTTTGAGTTAGCGAGAGTCATAATGTATTCGTTTACGCTTTCTTTCGGGTAGCCTTCCTGCTGGTAGAAAGTGACGGCTGCTTCCGGGTCTTTTCTCTTTGAAAGTTTTCTCTTGCCGCCGTTTTCCTCCTTCATAATGGGGGCAACGTGGGCAAACTTGGGAACTTTGTATCCGCAGAGTTTGAAAAGCTGAATGTGAAGGGGAACTGAGGAAATCCATTCGTCACCGCGGATAACGTGAGTAGTTCTCATAAAGTGATCATCAACGGCGTGAGCAAAGTGGTATGTAGGAATACCGTCGGTTTTAAGAAGGACAACATCCTGGATATTTTCGGGCATTTCGATTTTTCCCTTAATCATATCCTCAAAGGTGATTCTTTTTTCCGTGCTGCCGGGAGAACGAAGACGGAGAGTATAGGTTCTGCCTTCTTCGATAAGCGCTTTCTGCTGTTCAAAGGTTAAATCTCTGCATTTCGCCCATTTACCGTAGTAGCCCTTGTTGTCGCACTTTTCTTCCTCTTGCTTTTCTCTTAAAGCACTGAGTTCTTCTTCGGAGCAGAAGCAGGGATAAGCGTAACCGTCCTGCACTAATTTTTTAGCGACGGTATGATAGATTTCTTTTCTGTGGCTCTGGTAGTAGGGACCGTAGTTGCCTTTTTCTTTGTTTTCACCAATTACACCTTCGTCGGCAATAACGTCAAAGGCTTCAAGTCCGCCGAGCATAACCTCAACAGCACCTTCAATTTTTCTTTTCTGGTCAGTATCCTCAACTCTTACAAAGAAGATACCTTCATCGGTGGTTTTTGCGGTTTTATAGGCGATGGTGCCTGTGAAAAGGTTGCCGAAATGAAGAAAGCCTGTGGGGGAGGGGGCAAGGCGGGTAACCTTGGTTCCTTCCTTAAGATTTCTTTCAGGGAATCTTTCTTCCAAGGTTTCGGGCGTATCTTTTATATCAGGAAAAAGTAATTCTGCAAGATTAAAATTATCGGTCAAATAAAGCCCTCCAATCAAATGGGTATATTTCAATATATTATCTCAAATTTTAAAGAAAATATCAATAGTTTTACTGATAAAAGTTTTGCAAACTGAATAAAAAATAACACCCATGCTAAGCAAGGGTGTTAAAGTTTGAAACATTATTTATCTTCTTAATTTTCAGAATTATTTACCAAAAATTGTGCTGAGGAAATTGATGAAACCATCGATAATTCTGGTAAAAGCAAGATAAAGATCTTCAATCATAGACCAATCCATAATTTATCTCCTTTCGGACTCTTTTGTGAACAAAAATTATGCGTTGATGTCGGGGTAAGTTGTGGGAGGCCACTCCTTGTCTTCTTCATCATCAGTGTTGAAGAGGTACATAAGCCACTGGAATGCTCTGTCAAGGAAAGCAAGGAAATCTTCCCAAATCTGCTGAAAAACTGAAAAATCCATGGTCATTTTTCTCCTTTCGACATATTTCAAAATTATAACCATAGGGCACAACCCCATTTATAGTACAAGGTTATTTTACTACTTGGAACGCATATTGTCAACAGTATTTTTCAAAAAATTAAATTTTCGTTAATTTGCACAGAAAATTTACAATGAAAATGCGATAAGCGTATTTTAATTTCGCTAAAAGTCATATTTGTGAGGTTTTGCTCCCGTAATACACAAGGTGTAGTTGGGAATATTGCACAATATGTATAAGGAAAAAACTGTGCAATATTTGTCTTCAGGGAAAGAAGTAAAAAGTGCCGATAACAAAAATCAGGCGTTTTCTTTTGTTTATTTTATATATTGTATGATAAAAAATAAATGTGTATAATATAATTGAAGAAAACAAAAGGAGATGATTTCATGAAGAAAATAATCACTATCAGCCGTCAGTTCGGTTCCGGAGGAAGAACAATAGGTAAGGCACTTGCGGAGAAATTGGGATATAAGTGTTATGATATGGAACTTGTTGATATGGTGGCAAAGGAGACAGGTTTTGATCCGTCCTTTATTGCCGATGTGGGTGAGTATGCCCCCGGTAAAAGTATCCTCTCTTACGCTTTTACTTCTGCTTTCCCTCACGGTGCGCCAAGACATATGAATGCTTCCGATTATCTCTGGAGTACCCAGTGTAAAATGATTAATGAGATAGCCGACAAAGGTAACTGCGTAATAGTAGGCCGCTGTGCCGACTATATCCTCAAAGACAGAGAGGACTGCCTTAATGTTTTCATTTATGCTGACGATAAGTTCAGAGCCCACAGAATAGTGGAACTTTACGGAGAAAGAGACGTTTCCCCCGAAAAGAGAATTGAGGATAAGGATGCACGCAGAAAGGTAAATTATAAGTATTTCACGGGCAGAAACTGGGGTGAAGTGAGTAACTATCATATCTGCCTTGACAGCGGAGTAATCGGTCACGATGAATGTGTGGAGATTATTGCGGATATAGCAAAGAAGTAATTCGTAATTATGAATTACGGATTCGAATCGCGGAAAAGTTTAAAGTGACGGAAAAGGTAGTCCGCCACGTTAATATGTAGTGTAGGGCGGGATAATTTATCCCGCCGCTTTTTTTCTCTCAGGCTGATAAAAACATCATGGCGGGATGACCGTTGGGAATCCTTCTTTTGTGAGTTATAAATCCCGTTGCAACTATGGGTTGCTTTTATTTCTCTGAATATTTTATTAACCTTTTCAACGGCTATAAGTCCGTTGAAAGTTTTTGATAAAAGTTTCTACAATTTTTCTGATTTTGGTTTAGTTCACATTTTAGATTTACTTTTGTGGGCTGTCTTCTTTGTTGTTATTTTATGGACAAAGAAGGCCAGAAGAAAGAATAAAGATAATTAATATCATCGCATACGAAAAAATCCCTCCGAATTTCTTCGGAGGGAAAATTTATTTCTGAAAGAAAATTATTCAGCGTCGGGAGCATAGAGATCCTTGAGTTTGAGAAGGTGTGCATATCTGTCGAGTGCAACCTTTTCGCTCTTCTGGAAGAGTGCTTCGGCTCTGTCGGGGAATTCACGCATAAGTCTTGTATAACGGGCTTCGTTCTTGATGAATGCCTGATACTCTGCGTTGGGTTCCTTGGAGTCGAGAGTGAAGGGGTTCTTGCCTTCTGCCTTAAGAGCAGGATTGAAGCGGAAGAGGTTCCAGTATCCGCATTCAACAGCCTTCTTCATTTCAGCCTGGCAGTTAACCATACCGCCCTTGATTGAGTGCATTTCACAGGGTGAGTAACCGATGATGAGTGACGGACCGTTGTATGCTTCAGCTTCCTGAATTGCCTTGAGTGTCTGGTTCATGTCAGCACCCATAGCAATCTGAGCAACGTAAACATAACCATAAGACATAGCGATGTCTGCAAGGCTCTTCTTCTTGATATCCTTACCTGCAGCAGCGAACTGAGCAACCTGACCGATGTTGGAAGCCTTGGAAGCCTGACCGCCTGTGTTGGAGTAAACCTCAGTATCGAATACCATGATGTTTACATCCTCGCCTGTAGCAAGAACGTGGTCAACACCGCCGAAGCCGATATCGTAAGCCCAACCGTCGCCACCGAGAATCCATACGGACTTCTTGGAGAGGAACTCCTTGCTCTCAAGGATTTCCTTGGAGAGGTCGCAACCGCACTTCTCAAGCTCAGCAACAAGAGCATCTGTAGCAGCTGTATTCTTTTCGCCGTCCTCAAGAGTTGCAAGGTACTCATCAGCTGCAGCCTTA
>JAZSPI010000081.1:0-58054 GCA_045537395.1 Acutalibacteraceae bacterium
AGGATTTCTATGGAAAGAAGAATAAGCTTTTCATAGTTGAAGGACAGGAAGAAGTGGCTGACACTTCCGCACTTGTTCTCAAAGCTTTGGAGGAATAAGCATGATAGTGCTCAAGACCAGCCGTGAGCTTACTCTTATGAGAGAGGCTTGCAGAATTTCGGCAGGAGCACTCCGAGTGGCCGGTGAGGCAGTCAGACCGGGTATCAGTACCAAGGAGATTGACAAAATTGCCTACGACTACATCATAAGTCAGGGTGCGGAACCTAACTTCCTGCATCTTTACGGCTTTCCGGCTACCGCGTGCATTTCCATAAATGATGAGGTCATTCATGGAATACCAAGCGAAAAACGCATCCTTAAGGATGGAGACATAGTTTCTATCGACCTGGGTGCAAAGAAAAACGGCTATAACGGCGACAATGCTGCTACTTTTGCCTGCGGAAACATCAGTGAAGAGGCAAAGCGGCTGATGGATACAACGAAAGAAAGTCTCTATGAGGCAATCAAGTTCGCTGTACCCGGCGGCAGACTCGGCGATATATGCCATGCCGTTCAGACTTATTGCGAAGAACGGGGATACGGTGTGGTCCGTGAATACACGGGACACGGTATCGGCAAGGCATTACATGAAGATCCCAGTGTGCCGAACTATGGCACAGCCGGCCGAGGCGTACGCCTGTTACCGGGCATGACAATCGCTATTGAGCCGATGATTAACCAGGGAACTGCAAGAGTCAAAGTCCTTCCCGACGGTTGGACAGTAAAAACCCTTGACTCAAAACTGTCTGCTCATTTTGAACATACGGTGGCAATTACAAAAGACGGTCCCGTCATTCTTACTAAAGAATAAGAGGTTCATTATGGATTTTAAAGCAGGACAGGTAGTTCTTTCACTCAAAGGTCACGATAAAGGTGAACTTTTCGCAGTGAAGGATATTGCAAAGGTCAAAGTTTTTCTGTGTAACGGAAAAAGCCGGAAGTTAGAAAAACCGAAGGCTAAAAATGTTAAACACGTTGCTTTAACAGGAGTTACACTCGAAAAGGACTCAATGGCAACAAATCGTAAGCTTAGAAAAACACTTAACAAAATAGCGAACCCAGGGGGGTAAGGTTATGTCAAAACAGGATATGATTGAAATCGAAGGTACTGTTGTGGAGGCTCTTCCCAACGCAACATTCCAAGTCGAACTCGAAAACGGTCATAAAATTTTAGCGCACATCTCGGGAAAACTCAGAATGAACTACATTCGTATTCTTCCCGGTGATAAGGTTACAGTCGAAATGTCTCCATACGACTTAACCCGCGGACGTATAACATGGAGAAGCAAATAAACCTGACATTTTTGAATTTAAAGGAGGCAATCCTATGAAAGTCAGACCTTCTGTAAAGAAAATATGTGAAAAGTGCAAGGTAATCAAGCGTAACGGTAAAGTTATGGTTATCTGCGAAAATCCAAAACACAAACAGCGTCAAGGCTAATTGACGTAATCAAATTAGGAGGTGCAACTGAAACATGGCTCGTATTTCAGGTGTTGACCTGCCCAGAGATAAGAGAGTAGAAATCGCTCTTACTTATATCTACGGTATCGGTCGTAAAACCGCTTGCGATATCATCGCAGCAACAGGTATCAATCCCGACACAAGAGTTAAGGATCTTACCGAAGACGATGTTTCAAAACTTCGTGAGTACATTGACCACAACGTTAAAGTTGAAGGTGACCTCAGAAGAGAAACAGCATTTGATATTAAAAGACTTATTGAAATTGGTTGCTATCGTGGCATCCGCCACAGAAAGGGCCTTCCCGTAAGAGGTCAGCGTTCAAAGACAAACGCACGTACCCGTAAAGGTCCCAAGAAGACCATCGCTAATAAGAAAAAGTAATCTTAGGAGGATAAATTTATGGCAAAGGTTGCAAAGAAAGCTACCAACGTTCGCCGTCGCCGTGACAAGAAAAACATTGACCGCGGTGCGGCCCATATTCAATCCACCTTCAACAACACAATCGTTACCATCACTGACTTACAGGGTAACGCAGTGTCATGGGCAAGTGCCGGTGAAATGGGCTTCAGAGGCTCAAGAAAATCCACACCGTTTGCTGCACAGACAGCAGCTGAAACTGCTGCTAAGGCTGCAATCGAACACGGCATGAAGACCGTTGAAGTATATGTTAAGGGACCCGGTGCAGGTCGTGAAGCTGCAATCAGAGCTTTACAGACAGCAGGTCTCGATGTAACTATGATTAAGGACGTTACACCGATTCCTCACAACGGCTGCCGTCCCCCGAAAAGAAGACGCGTATAACGGAGGTACAAACGTATGGCAAGATATACAGGTGCGGTATGTAAGATGTGCCGCCGTGAGGGTAAGAAACTCTTTTTAAAGGGTGACAGATGCTACACAGGCAAATGTGCTATTGAGCGTCGTTCTTATGCTCCCGGACAGCACGGTCAGAACCGTAAAAAGAATTCTGAATATGGTCTCCAGCTTCGTGCTAAGCAGCAGGCCAGACGTTACTACGGCATTCAGGAAGGTCAGTTCCATAAGTACTTCATTATGGCTGAAAAGAAAACCGGCGTTACCGGTGACAACCTTCTCAGAATTTGCGAAAGCCGTCTTGATAACGTAGTATACACCCTTGGCTGGGCTTCTTCACGTGCTGAAGCAAGACAGCTCGTTACACATGCACACTTCACCGTTAACGGTAAGAAAGTTGATATTCCTTCATACCTTCTTAAAGCAGGTGATGTTGTAGCAATCAAAGCTAAGAGCCGTGACAGCGTTAAGATTAAGGCTGTTCTTGAAGCAAACGCATCAAGACCTGTTCCCACATGGCTCGACCTTAACCGTGAAAATTGCGAAGCTAAGATTGTAAATCTTCCCGAACGTGAGCAGATCAGCACACCCGTTGAAGAACATCTTATCGTCGAATTCTATTCTAAGTAATAGACGGTTATTAGCGTAAAACACATCCACAAATAAGTAAGGAGGGTTTTGCATGATAGGCATTGAAAAGCCCAGAATCGAAACTGCAGAATTAGCAGCTGACGGTACCTACGGTAAAATTGTAGTTGAACCGTTAGAGCGTGGTTACGGTGTTACTTTAGGTAACAGTTTGAGAAGAATTCTTCTTTCATCTCTTCCCGGCTACGCAATCACCAGTGTAAAAATTGACGGTGTTCTTCATGAATTTTCAACAATTCAGGGTGTAAGAGAAGATGTTACAGAAATCATTCTCAACCTTAAGAACGTTATCCTCAAAATTCACGGTGAAGGTCCTAAAACAGTTTATATTGATGCAAATGGCGAAGGCGAAGTTTTAGCCGGCGACATTAAGTGTGATTCAGAGGTTGAAATCATCAATCCTGAATATCATATCTGCACTCTTGATAAAGATGCTCATATCAATATGGAACTTACTGTAAACAAAGGACGTGGATATGTATCTGCTGAGCAGAACAAAAAGCTTATGCAGCCTGTAATCGGCGTAATTGCTATTGACTCAATTTACACACCGATTCTTAAGGCTAATTATACAATTGACGACATTCGTGTCGGTCAGGAAATCGGCTTTGACAAACTCACACTTGAAGTTTGGACCAACGGTACAATTTCAGCTGTTGAAGCTGTTTCACTCGGCGCCAAGTTTCTCAACGAACATCTCGCTTTGTTCGGTGACCTCTCAGGTGAAGCATATGATACTGAGATTATGGTTGACAAAGATGAAGATGCTAACCAGAAAATCCTCGAGATGACTATTGAGGAACTTGACTTGTCAGTACGCTCATTCAACTGCTTGAAGCGTGCAGGCATCAACACAGTGGAAGATTTAACAAACAAGACTGAAGAAGATATGATGAAGGTTCGTAACCTTGGCAAGAAATCTCTTGATGAAGTTATCAAAAAACTTCATTCTTTCGGTCTTGACCTTCGCAGTGAAGACGACTAAGAAACAAATATTCTACACAACGGTAAAGGAGTGATTTAAAATGGCAGGTACAAGAAAACTTGGCAGACCTACTGATCACAGAAACGCTATGCTCAGAGGTATGGTAACATATCTTTTGGAAAAAGGTAGCATTGAAACCACCGTTACAAGGGCAAAAGAAGTTCGCGCCATGACCGAGAAAATGATTACTCTTGGTAAGGATGCAACTCTTCATAACAAGCGTCAGGCTCTTGCATACATCACAAAGGAAGATGTTGTTAAGAAACTTTTCGACGAAATCAGCCCCAAGTATAAGGATGTAAACGGCGGTTATTGCCGTATTATTAAGACAGGTCCCCGTCGTGGTGATGCTGCAGAAATGTGCATTATTGAACTTGTTTGATAGTACAAAATAATAAAGAGAAAGGTTGTCCGTAAAGGGCAACCTTTTTTGTGTTGCTGCGGGCAGTCTCCATTGACTAAAGAGGTTTTATTATGCTACAATAATCCCGGTACAAACAATGAGTAAACCTTATGTCATTCTTTGAAACACTTTTATCCGCATCGCCGGCTGCCACAGAATTAGTTGTACCGACATTACAGGCATTATGGATTATGACGTCGCAGGCAATGCCTTCGCAGGGATTACGGCAAAATAAAAAGAATAGTGCAGAGAAGATTTTTCTCTGCATATTTTCTTTAGTGACACAAAAAATCCATAACGAACCTTTATGATGATGCTGTAAGGAGGAGATGAATTATGTATAAAATACTTCTGGCAGATGATGAATTTAATATAAGAGAGACCTTCAGTGACTATCTGACTGCAAAAGGCTTTTACGTTGTAACGGCTAAAAACGGCGAAGAGGCAGTAAACTTTGCCGAAAAGGAAAATTTTGACCTGATTTTACTGGATGTACTTATGCCCGAAAAGGATGGACTTGAAGCCTGTAAGGAAATAAGAGATTTTACGGATGTACCCATTCTTTTTCTCTCTGCACTCGGCGAGGAAGAAAATCTTTTAAAGGGCTACAAATACGGCGCAGACGATTATATTGTAAAGCCCTTTCCTCTCGCTGTTTTGAGTGAAAAAATCAGTACAACAATAAGACGTAACAGGGGACTCAGAAAGGACGATTCTATAGAAGTTTCGGGAGTGAAACTCGATTTGAAAAAGAGAACGGTCTGTATTGGCGCAAAGGAAATCAGATTGCCTCTCAAAGATTTTAATTTGCTTTTATTGCTTATGCAGAATAAGGGAACTGTTTTAAGCAGAGATATTATTTTAAGTAAAATATGGGGTTGGGATTTTGACGGTGACAGCAGAACTGTTGATACCCATATCAAAAGAATCAGAAAGGCTCTCGGTGAAAAGTCGTATCTTATTACCACGACTTCGGGCATAGGTTATTCTTTTAAAAAGGAGGAGTGAATATGAATAAGAAAAAATTGAAGAAAACGATGATTATCGGGATATTGATGTTTTACATCATATCTTCAGTTTGTATGCTGCTTATTCTTGAGGATAGTCAGGAAGACGAATTCAAAAGCAGTCTGAACAATATAATAAGCGGTCATTTCGTTGAAAATGTAGCCGATTATTTTTCGGATATTGATATAAACTCCAAAGAAAAATCCGATGAAGTTGCAAAACTGTTTATGCACTATTACGCCGACAGTATTAGCGGTTATAACTTTAGTTACAGACATCCGTTTTCTTTGGCTATACAAGACAGAGAGGGGAATATTACATATCTTTCCAAAAACTTTTTTTATTGGCCTTTGGACGATCTGTATGTGACTCTTGATGAATATCTCACCGATGAAATAAGAAAAGAACTCAAAAATGTTAGAAAGGATAAATACAAAGCCTTGGTTGATGAGTTAAGACTCTATTATGACGGAGAAAAATATATTCCCGTTGAAGTGGATTTTGTAGGTCAGGGTAATTTTTATAAAGATTACAGAAAGACCATAAAATTCACCGACTATAAGCCGAATAAAATAATAGTCAATAATCCCGTTGCTCTTGGAGTGTGCTTGCTTGAACTTGAAACTGAGTTTTATAACAGACCATATTATGCTAAACTGAAAACTTCTTTAAACTATGAATATGACAGACTCAAAGAATCGGTCGATGAGCATTTCGGCACTTCATTCGGTACAGTGGGATATTCGGGTAAAAGCGATGGCTTGGTTGGAAATATGGATGTCGCTATAGGTGACGGCTACAGAATGTATTTTGCTTTCAGATATAATTCGTATTTGGTCACTTTATTCTCAGACTATTATCAGAGCATATTAATGTTTTTAGCTATAATATTCTCGGTGGCCGGCAGTATCTTTTACATAATGTGTATGAAGGTTGTAAATAAAAATGAAAAGTTGGAGGAAGCCAAAGCAACCTTCATCTCCGCTGCATCTCACGAACTGAAAACACCCATTGCCGTAATTCAGAACAGGTGCGAATGTCTTATGGAAGATATCGTTCCGGAAAAGAAAGACAGTTATATTAAGGCGATTTATGACGAGGCACTGCGTATGGACGGCATAGTAGCGTCACTTTTGACCTACAACAGACTTAACCAACTTACACATACCGAAAAAGAAAGATGTAATTTAAGTGAACTTCTGAAGCAGGAAATTAAAAGTTATCTTGCCTTCGCACAGAAATCGGGAGTAGTATTTGAGGAAAGCATAGAGGGCGAGGTATATGCTGACTGTAATGTTCAACTTATGAAAATGGCTGTAGATAACTATCTTTCCAATGCGGTAAGATATGCAAAAGGAGACAGAAGAGTTACCGTAAGCCTGCGTAAAAAAGAAAAAGGGTTTGTTTTAGAAGTTACCAACGAAGCCGAGGAAAGCAGTGCGGTACAGGCGAGAGAAGCCTGGCAGGAGTTTTCCAGAGGAGATAAATCAAGACAGCGACAGGGTACAAGTATCGGTATGGGACTTCCTATATGTAAAAAGATATTTGAATTACACGGCTTTGAAGGCTACTGCAGGTATAAGGACGGAAAGGTAACATTTGTGATAGAGGGACGGTAAAAATTAATGCTTTTGAGCAAAGTATACAAAGGAAAAACCGATTTTTTATAAAAATCATTTATGAGTAAATGCTATGAAAAACGAAGAAAAACAAAGAAAAACAAAGCAATCAAAATGTAAATTAAAAAACTGCAAAAAAGGTGTTGACAAAGAAAACTACTTGTGGTAATATATCCAAGCATTAAAAATAATCTAATGGAGGAAAAAGTTATGTCAACTTATATGCCCAAAGCAGGCGACATCACCCGTCAGTGGTATGTTATTGATGCTGAAGGTAAGCACCTCGGTCATGTAGCCGCTAAAGCTGCTGAACTTCTCAGAGGTAAGCATAAGCCCACCTTCGCACCCCACGCTGACTGCGGTGACCACGTTATCATCATCAACGCTGATAAGGTTGTTCTCACAGGTAAGAAACTCGATCAGAAAATGTACTACCATCACACAGGTTACATCGGTAACATGAAGAAGGTTAAGTACTCAACTCTTATGAAGACAAAGCCCGAATTTGCTATGACAAAGGCTGTTAAGGGTATGATCCCCGACACAGTAATCGGCCGTCAGGCTCTCACAAGACTTCGCGTTTATGCAGGTGCTGAACATGCACACGCAGCACAGAAGCCCGAAGCAATCGAATTATAATAGAAAGGGAGGACAAACAGAATGTACGAAACAACTCCGTTCTTCTACGGCACAGGCCGCAGAAAGAAGTCAATCGCAAGAGTACGTGTTTATGCAGGTACAGGTAAAATCACAATCAACGACAGAGATATCGACGATTATTTCGGTCTTGAAACACTTAAACTCATCGTTCGTCAGCCTCTCAATCTTACAGAAACCACAGAGAAGTTTGACATCGTTTGCCGCGTAACAGGCGGTGGCGTTACAGGCCAGGCAGGTGCTATCCGTCACGGTCTTTCAAGAGCTCTCCTTCAGTATGACGAAGAACTTCGTCCTGCACTCAAGAAGGCAGGCTTCCTCACTCGTGACCCGAGAATGAAGGAAAGAAAGAAGTACGGTCTCAAAGGCGCTCGTCGTGCACCCCAGTTCTCAAAGAGATAATTACTTTATCGATTATTGTACACTTCCGTTTATCCGGGAGTGTACTTTTTTATTTTTATCTTTATTTTTATTTAAAGGTATGATATGATGAAGTTGAAAGACAAAGTTGATTGGAGAGAAATATTATGACGAGCAAAGAAAGACGCGAAAAAGGTATGCTTTTTCTTGCTGACGAAAATGACTGGGTTGAGATGAAAAAAGCAAGAAAACTTACGCAGAAATTGAACTCAATTGACCGTTGTGATTTTCAGAGCATAAACGCTCTTGTCAGAGAACTTTTCGGAAAGGCAGATGAAAGCACATTTCTTAATCCGCCGTTCTACTGTGACTACGGTTCAAATATATTTGTGGGAAAAAACTGTTTTATAAACTACAACTGCACAGTCTTGGATAATGGCAAAGTAACTCTCGGCGATAATTGTTTGTTAGCCCCAAACGTTTCAATATACACGGCAGGACACGCTCTGCATCCCGATTCCCGCGCACTCGGTTACGAGTACGGCGTTGAGGTTGTGATTGGAAATAATGTTTGGATTGGCGGGAATACTGTCATTCTTCCCGGAGTACATATTGGTGATAATGTTGTTATCGGTGCTGGAAGCGTTGTGACAAAAGATATTCCGGACTGGTCCTTTGCTGACGGAAATCCGTGCAAGGTTATCCGTGCTATTAACGAAGAAGATAAAAAATACTATTTTAAAAATAGAGAAATTGATAATGAGATACTCGGGATGTTGTATGACGAAAACTGAAAAATGTTTGAAAGGGAAAAGATTATGAGAAAACTATACTTAAAAAGCGAACTTGCCTTTTCAATTGGTTGCATTATTGTTTACTGTGTGCTTATGAGTGTGGGGGACAATCTTTCATCCGTGGTCGGTATAAAGAGTATTATAAGCCTTCCGGTTGCTTTGGTGATGTCGGCAGTGCTCTTCTTTTTTGTGAAAAGAAACGGACTGTGCGAAAAATACGGTCTCTGCAAACCGAAGAAACAGGGCAAAGAGATGCTTTACTATATCCCTTTGGCAGTTATGCTCTTAGCCAATGTGATGTTCGGGGTAAGGCTGAATGTGTCCACGGGTGAAGCAGTACTATATATGCTCACTATGTTTTGTGTAGGTTTTCTTGAAGAGGTAATCTTCCGAGGTTTCCTGTTTAATGCTATGGCGAAGGATGGTTTAAAATCAGCCGTTATCGTCTCAAGTGTTACCTTTGGCATAGGTCATATAATCAATCTTTTTAACGGCTCGGGAGCGGAGATTATGCCTAATCTTTTGCAGGTGGTATATGCTGTGGCGGCAGGATTTATGTTTGTGATGATTTTTCTTAAAGGCGGAAGTCTCATTCCCTGTATTATAGGTCACGGAGTTTTCAATGCCCTGAGTGTCTTTGCTGATGAAAAGGCTCTGACGGGTACGGACAGAATCCTTTCCTGTATCTTCCTTGTGGCTGTCTGCGGCTTTTACGGCGGGTATCTTGCTTTGAGGAAGAAAAAGGAAACTGAATAAAAGAAAAAGGTGTATTTGATTTAATTGACAAAAAAACATATAATGTGATAAAATGAAATTATACAGAAAGGGGTAATTCAAATGAAGAAAGTTCTATCGTTAGGAATAATAGTTTTTATGGTGATTTCTTTATCTCTTTTTGCTTCGGCTAAAGACGAAATAAAAGACATTAAAGTTATCAACTCCTCGGGCAAAGTTGTGGCTACATACGAAATCGTTACAAACGATCCGTCTGTTGATGCAAGGGATGCTATCCAGAAAGCGCTCAAATACGCAAAAGATTATGCCACATCCTCGGATATCTATACCGTAAAACTTCCCAAGGGCAAATACGGTCTTTATCAGTCACTCAATCTTTTCAGCAACACAATCTTCGATCTTTCGGATTCTGTTATTTTAAGAGGCGGAGACTGTTCCACAATGATCCGTTTCGGATATGCAAAGGATACGGTTTACGGCTATGACGGCTATGAAAATATTACCGTCACAAACGGAACTCTTGATGCAGATGACAACGGAAGAAATTCGATCATGCATTTTGCTCATGCATCAGGTGTAGAAGTCAGCGATATGACTTTCACAAACACAACAGACGCAAACCATCTTCTTGCCTTTGCTGCATGTGAAAATGTAGTTATTAAAGACTGTGTGTTCAGTAATATGGTAGTTACAGAAGATTTGGGCGATTTCAACTGTGAAGCCTTGCAGATAGACATTCTTAAAAAAGGGTACTTCAATTATCCTGCGTATGACGGCACTATCACGAAAAATGTCACCATAACCGGATGTACTTTTAAAAATGTTGCCAGAGGTCTCGGCACCCACTCTGCTATGATAGGTTATTATTTCGACGGCATAACTGTTAAAAATAACACTTTCAAAGATATAGAAAGTTATGCTATAAGAACAGTAAACTATATAAACAGCAAAATAACCAATAATACAATAACTGATTGCGGAAGCGGTATCAGTTGCGGTACTATTACAAACGAATCTTTGGGTAATTTCTATGCTCCTACAGGCAAGGTTAAAATTGTAGAAAATGCTAACATTATCATAAGCAATAACAATATTTCACTCAAAAGTAACGGTGCAGATACTGCAGCGTTCGGTATCAGACTTATCGGTAAAAATCTTAAAAAATTCAAAGATAAAACAGGAAAAACATTTACCGGTGATTTGCGCATTTCGGGTGTAAAGGTTGAAAACAACACCATTACAAGTTCTGTAAACAAGAAGAATTTCAATGCTATTCATGTTGATGGTGCAAAAGGCTCTAAATACAGTGATAAGAGCAATATCAGAATTACGGGAAATAAAATTACCTTTAACTACCCTGACAAGATAAAAAACACCGTCTACGGTATAAAGGTATGGGACAGTGAAAATGTCTATATTTATAAAAATAAAATAACTGATAAAAAAGCAAGAATACATTCCGGTATGACGCTTGATGATTGTAAAGGTATTATCATTAAAAACAATACTCTGACCGGTGCAGATAATTTCGGAATTAAACTTGGTAAAACTGATAAAGCAAAAGTCGCTTCAAACACTGTAACCAAAACAGGAAGTAACGGTATTTATGTTTTCACGGGAAGTAAAAATGTTTCTGTTACTTCAAACAAAATCAAAGATTTTTCAGGAAACGGTATTGCTGTCAGTGACGGACACGCAAGCAGCATATCTTCCAACAAAATATATAACTGTAAAAAATACAGTATATACATCACTAAAAAGGGTAAAGCAGACTCTATTTCTTCCAACTATGTCTGCGGCGGTAAGGATACGGGAATTTATCTCAATCAGAAGGCTACAGCGACAACCATCAGCAAAAATACCATTGATGTGGTATCAAATAAGGTTGACGGTATCTGTGTTAATAACAGCGCAAAGTTTTCAAACATAACAGACAACAAAATCAATGTAAAATCAAATAAAGAAAGCAAAGATCTTAAAGTTGCTTGTAAATACGGTATACGTATAGCAAGTGATTCCTGTAACGGCAAAAAAATAAGCGGAAACACAGTTAAGGGCTGCGCAGGCTACAGTATCTATCTCAGCAGCAAAGCCAAAGTGAAGACAATTTCTTCAAACTATGTATGCGGCGGTAAGGATACAGGTATTTATCTTAACAGCAGAGTTTCAGCCACAACTATAAGCAAAAACATTATTGATGTAGTATCAGATAAAGTTGACGGAATTTGCGTTAACAACAGCGCAAAAGTTACTAATATAACAGGCAACAAGATTAATACCAAAACAGAAAAAGACAGTTCAAAACTGAAGGTTAAATGTAAATACGGTATCCGTATAGCAAGTGATTCCTGTTCTGCTGAAAAGATAAGCGAAAACACCGTTAAAGGCTGTTCAGGCTACAGCATCTATATCAGCGGAAAATCAAAGGTAAAAACTATCTCTTCAAACTATGTATGTGGCGGTAAAAGTTCAGGCATCTATCTTAATAAGAAAGCCTCGGCGACAACCATAAGCAAAAATACAGTTGATGTAGTTACAAGCAGCGGCGACGGTATATGCATTAATGACAGCGCAAAGGTTACTGAAGTTATCGGAAACAGCATAAATACAAAGACAAAGAAAGACAGTAAAAAACTCAAGGTCAATTGCAAATACGGTATAAGAATTAACAGTGCGTCATGTAAGGCTAAAAAAATAAGTGACAACACAATAAATTCCTGCGGTAAGACAGCGATTTATATTCCTGCCAGCGGTTCTAAAATTACCGTTTCCGGCAACAAGATTAAAAAGACACAGAACGGTATCGTTTACAAAAAAGGCAAAGCAAAACTCAGCAAGAACACGATTCAGAACTGCTCTTCCGCAAAAACCAAAACAATATAAACAAAATCTCCTCCGTTTCAAGAAAAGCGGAGGAGATAAATTTTTGACGTTTTATTTTGTTAACTCGTAAGTATCCTGTGCGATGAGAAGTTCTTCGTCGGTGGGGATAACAAGAAGTTTGAGAGCAGAATCCTCTGTGGAAATTTCGATTTCCTGTCCTCTTACGCTGTTGGGAGTTTCGTCGATTGTTGTGCCCATAAAGCCTAATTTTTCAGCAACTCTTGTACGGTAGTGGGGGTTGTTTTCACCGATACCGCCTGTGAATACAACAGCATCAACGCCGCCCATAGCAGCGGCAAAACCGCCGATATATTTAACAAGCTGATGGCAGAGCATTGATTCAACGAGCTGTGCTCTCTTATCGCCGTTTCTTGAGCGACCTTCAATTGTTCTGTTGTCGCTTGTTGCTGTGCCTTCGATTTCATTGAAGTTTTCGTCATATTCAGCGGTAAGACCGAGCATACCGGACTTTTTGTTGAGAATATTGTCAACTTCTTTTGCTGAAAGGTTTTCTTTTTCGCAAAGAACAGCAATGATTGCGGGGTCAATTGAACCTGAACGTGTGCCCATCATAATGCCTTCGAGGGGAGTAAGTCCCATCGTAGTGTCAAAGCATTTACCGCCTTTGATTGCAGAGATGGAAGAGCCGTTACCGAGATGGCAAGTGATAACTTTGAGTTCATCAGCGTTATATTTGCCGGGGTACTTTTTCATAAGGAAATCAGTTGTACGGGCTGAAACATATCTGTGGCTTGTGCCGTGGAAGCCGTAACGTCTGATGCCGTGTTTGAGATAGTACTTGTAGGGGAGAGCATACATATATGCATAGTCGGGAATGGTCTGGTGGAAAGCAGTGTCGAAAACTGCTACCTGAGGAATACCCTTCATGATTTCTTCGCAAACTTCAATGCCCATAAGGTTTGCAGGATTGTGAAGAGGACCGAGGGGGATGCACTTTCTGATTGCAGCTTTGACATCTTCTGTTACAACAACGCTGCCGCTGAACTCTTCACCGCCGTGAAGAACACGGTGGCCTACTGCAGAAATGTCGTTCATTGAAGTGAGAACGCCGGTTTCGCTGTCGGTAAGTGTTTCAAGAAGAATAGTGATAGCGTCGTGATGGTCTTTTGCTTCTACAGGTTTCTTGTCCAGGACTTTAACTTCTTCGCCGTCCTTGTCGATTTTGTGAGTGAAGGTACAGGCTGTGCCGATCTGTTCAAAGATACCTTTAGCGAGAACCTTTGCTTCAGGCATTTCGAAAACCTGATACTTTAATGAAGAAGAACCTGCATTGATGATTAATTCTTTAAAACTCATTTTTGCACCTCTCAAAAAATAATTTACTTTTCTTTTGGCAGATTTTTCCTTTAACCCGCCTTAACTTATTTATTATATCACATTGTTTTATATTTTTCCACTATTTAAACATTTTTATTTATTGATATTCAAAGAAAAATTCGCTTTACCGGTTTGCAAAAAAGGATAATTTGTGTGATTTGTATATTTTCATATTATTAAAAATAGACAAGTTTACCCTGAAGAAGTTAAAAGGCACAAAAAAACGGAAGTTTATTTGTTGAGTTTGGATATTGAAAAGTGCGGTTAGGGGTGGTAGAATATAACACGTTGATTAAGAGAACTTTCAGCAGAATACTGCTTTTAAAATGAGAAAATATATGATATGGAGAAACAGGGGTGTCCGACGGGGCGCCCTTGTTGCTTTTATTTTAAATAAACTATTGATTTTTCTGAAAAAGATAAGTATAATGATACGTAATAGGATAGAGGCGCATAAAACATCAGTAACTCTTCTGAAGCACTCAAAGGCTTATGAGGGACGGTGAAAGGGTTTTGTGCCGAAGCGGATATTTGTTTGAGAAAGTATCTGCTGGGTGGCGGGAGAACATTCCGTCAACTGTCGCATTGCGGAGAACTATCAGGCAAAAGATATTTTTATTTTTGTTTGAGGTCTCTTCCGTGAGGCCTCTTTTTTAAATAAAAACAAAGGAGACAAAAAAATGCAAAAATCAAAAAAAAGCATAGCAAAAATTCTTCTGGCTATTATGGTTGTTTTTGCTCTTGCTATCCCCATGACAAATGTTGTTTTCGCAACAGAAGCGGTTGCTGAAGACGAAGCAGCCGTTCTCACCATCGGCGCAGATGCAGAAACTGCTTTTACCGTTGATGTTGACGGAGAGGCTACTGATTATGACCTTACAGACGGAGAATCGGCAGCCGCTTATGTTGGCTCTTATGCCGACAATCTCACAAACGACCCCGGATTCAAGGCACATATTGAAACAGCTCTTGCCAAGGTCCGTGAGAGTATCGGTTCTTATGCAACCTTTGCAGCACTTCTCGCTCCCGTAATTGCAATCGTACTTGCACTTATTACAAAGGAAGTTTACTCTTCACTTATTATCGGTATCGTTGTCGGCGGCTTTATCTATGCCGGCGGTAACTTTGAAACTGCAATCAACCACGTTCTCTTCGATGGTTTTGTTGCAAGTCTTTCCGACAGTTACAATATGGGTATCATTATCTTCCTTGTGCTTCTCGGCGCACTTGTTTCTATGATGAACAAGGCAGGCGGCTCCGCTGCTTTCGGCAGATGGGCATCAAAGCACATTAAATCAAGAGTGGGCGCACAACTTGCTACAATTCTTCTCGGCTGTCTTATCTTCATCGACGACTATTTCAACTGCCTCACAGTCGGTTCTGTTATGAGACCTGTTGCTGATGAACAGAAGATTTCCCGTGCAAAACTCGCTTATGTTATCGATGCCACAGCAGCCCCCATCTGCATTATTGCTCCCATCTCATCCTGGGCAGCAGCAGTTGCAGGCTTTGCAAGAGGCGCAGGTGCAGACAGCGGTATGAGCCTTTTCGTACAGGCAATTCCTTACAACTTCTACGCTATCTTTACCATTATTATGATGGTAGTTATCGCTATTTCAAAATTTGATTACGGCCCGATGAAACTTCACGAGAGAAACGCCATCGAAAAGGGAGACCTTTTCACAAGCGGAACAAAGGTAGAAACCAATGATACCGAAGCAAATCCCAAGGGCAAGGTTATTGACCTTATTCTCCCCGTTGTTGTACTTATCATCTGCTGTGTAATCGGTATGATTTATTCAGGCGGATTCTTCGAAGGCACAGGTTTTATTGAAGCATTCTCAAACTCTGATGCTTCCGTCGGTCTTGTTATCGGCTCTGCAGTTGCCATAGTTTTTGCTATCGCTTACCTTCTTATCAGAAGAGTAATTTCCTTCAAGGATGCTATGGCATCTCTCCCCGAAGGCTTCAAGGCTATGGTTCCCGCTATTCTTATTCTTACCTGTGCATGGACTCTTAAGGCTATGACAGACAGCCTTGGTGCAAAGATTTACATTTCACAGCTCGTTGAAGGCAGTGCAGGCGCACTTCAGGCTCTTCTTCCCGCTATCATCTTTATTATCGCTGTAGGTCTTTCTTTCGCTACAGGTACATCATGGGGCACATTCGGTATCCTTATTCCCATCGTACTCAGCGTATTCGATGCAGGCAATCCTCTTATGATTGTTTCAATTTCTGCTTGTATGGCAGGTGCTGTTTGCGGTGACCACTGCTCACCAATTTCCGACACAACCATTATGGCTTCCGCAGGCGGTCAGTGCGACCATCTCAACCACGTTTCAACTCAGCTTCCCTATGCTCTTACCGTTGCAGGTGTATCCTTCGTAACTTACGTTATCGCAGGCTTCGTTCCTCAGTGGTATGTAGCACTTCCCATAGGCGCTGTTTTAATGGTTGCTACTCTCTTTGTTATCAAAAAGGTATCAGCCAAAAAGGCATAAGAATCATAAATAAATCAAAGGACTGCATTTCTTCGGATTTGCAGTCCTTTTTCGCTCAGCATAAAAAACAGAACCGCCCTAAGGCAGTTCTGCTGTGGATTTAATTTTGCTTATGCAGCTGTTGTTTCGTCGCCTTCTTCTTTCTTAAACATATCCATAAGATTTGCGAAGAATTCTTTAATAGCAGCGAAAACATCTAAGATTGTCTGAAGTACACTGTTGAATGCGTCCATTCATTACACCTCCTTGCTTAATTCCTCATCCTAATGATAACAAAATTAATAAAATTTGTCAATCTTAGAAATATAAAATTTATAAAAGTTAATATTTGGAAACAAATTTGCATAAAAAAATCAAAATATTAAAAATATTTTACAAAGCATTAATCTGATTTTTTCAATTTATACAAAATTATGCTTCTTATTTGGGTATATAATACAATTGACAGTTTCTTTAAAATATTGTATAATATTAGGGAAACAAAGTGAGCGACGGCTCACCCAAATCAATTTATACATAGGAGATGTTAAGATGGACACAAGATTTGCAATTTCAAACTACCCTGATGCAAAAGCAGTTTGCGACAAACTCGACAAACTTATTGCACAGCCCATTCACTCAATTAAGCCCGACGTTCTTAAGGCTTATGAAGAAAACTACTTTGAAGCAAAATGCCAGAAGTCAAAGGAAATGATCGCTGAAGCAAAGCAGATCATCCCCGGCGGTGTTCAGCACAACCTTGCTTTCAACTATCCGTTCCCCCTCGTTTTCACAAAGGCTGACGGTGCAAAACTTTACGATATCGACGGCAACGAATACTATGACTTCCTTCAGGCAGGTGGCCCCACAGTTTTAGGCTCTAACCCGAAGATTGTCCGTGACCAGGTTATCGACCTTCTTAATACCTGCGGTCCTTCAACAGGTCTTTTCCACGAATTTGAATATAAACTTGCAAAGAAGATTGCAGATTCAATGCCTACAGTAGATATGTTCCGTATGCTCGGTTCAGGTACAGAGGCATGTATGGTTGCCTGCCGTGTTGCAAGACTTGCTACAAAGAAAAAGTACATCCTTAAAATGGGTGGCGCATATCACGGTTGGTCCGATCAGCTCGGTTACGGTATCCGTGTTCCCGGCTCAAAATTCACTCAGGCAAGCGGTGTTCCCATCCGTCTTATGAGAGATACTCAGGAATTCTTCCCCGGTGACCTTAATGATCTTGAAAGAAAACTTCGCAGAAATCAGCTTTGCGGCGGTACTGCAGCTGTATTCATGGAACCCATCGGTCCCGAAAGCGTCACACGTCCTCTTGACAAAGATCTCAACAAGGGCGTTGAAAGACTTTGCCGTAAGTATGGTGCACTTCTTATCTTCGATGAGGTTGTTACAGGCTTCCGTATCGGTATGTCAGGTGCTCAGGGTTACTATGGCGTAGAACCCGATCTTACAATCTTCGGTAAAGTTATCGCCGGCGGTTATCCCGGTGCAGGCGGTATCGGCGGGAAGAAGCAGTACATGCAGTACATGGGTGCAGGTCTTGATGCCAGCGGTATGAAGATCAAGAAGGCATTCTGCGGCGGTACAATGGCTGCTACTCCTCTTTCATGTGTTGCAGGTTACTATACACTTGAAGAAATCGATAAGCAGAACGCTTGTCAGAAGGCAGGACTTATGGGTGACAGAATCACCGCAGGTCTCAACCAGATTATCGATAAGTACAACCTTCCCTTCGTAGCATTCAACCAGGGTTCAGTATGTCACCTTGAAACTGTAGGCACAATGCACTTCTCAATTGACTGGTCTAAGCCTTGGGGTATTCCTACTGTTCTTAAGGAAACAAGTGCTCGTAAGACAGCAATGACACACATGGGTGCTGCTTATATGGCTGAAGGTCTTGTAACTCTTGCAGGATCAAGACTTTACACATCAGCTGCATACACAGAAGAAATGATTGATGATGCTCTTGTTCGTTTTGACAAGGTTCTTTCAAATATCGCTTGTGTAGGCGAATAATTTAATCTGACTTGAGGGGCAGGCTTTTGCCTGCCCTTATCTTAAATAGTGAGGTGCTAAAAATGGACATCTTAAAAGCAAAAGAAATAGTTGTTGAAGCAGGTAAACAACTCGTTTCAACAGGTCTTATTGCCCGTACATGGGGTAACGTAAGTTGCCGTATTGACGACAAGCAGTTTGTTATTACTCCCAGCGGTAAGGCTTATGAAAGTCTTACTCCCGACGATATCGTTCTCGTTCAGATGGAAGACCTTTCCTATGAGGGCGACATCAAACCTTCAAGCGAAAAGGGTATCCACGCTCAGTGTTATCTTCATCGTCCCGACATCAATTTCGTAATTCACACCCATCAGGCAAACGCTTCCGTAGTGTCTGCTCTCGGCTGTGATATCAATAACATCGAAGGTTTCAGCAAAGAACTCATCGGTGACAATATCCCCGTTGCTTCCTACGGCCTTCCCGGTACAGGGAAACTTCGTAAGGGTGTTGTAGGCGCTCTCGAACGCTCCAGTTCAAAGGCTGTTATTATGAAGCATCACGGTGCAGTTTGTCTCGGCACAGACTATGACGATGCATTCAAGATTGCAAACGAAGTTGAAAAAGTTTGTGCAGATTTCGTTGCAAAGAAATACAGCGAAGTTACAAACAAAGTAACCGAAGGCTTCAGCGATGTTTACAAATATATCGTGGAAACCAAAGCGAAGGCTGAACTTCCTAAAGCAAAACTTACTGCTTATGACAGTATCAGAGTTGACGATGCTCTTATCCTTTCCGACAAGGAAGGTAATACAGTTTCCGTTGTAGGTCTCTGCCCCTGCTGCGATGAACTTATCAAGGGCGATAAGTATCCCTCAGAAGCAGACCTTCATAAGGCTATCTATAACAGCCGTGAGGATATCGGTGCCATCATCCATTCAGAAAAGGAAGCAATTACAGCCGCATCAAAAATCGGTGCAACTGTTAAGCCTTTCCTTGATGACTTCGCACAGATAGTCGGTGTTACCGTAAAATGTGCTGAATTTGATGCAGGTGACACTCTCAAATCAAGCAAGAAGGTTGCTAAGGCTTTAGGCGGTAAGAGCAGAAACGCTGTTCTTCTTAAGAACAACGGTGCAGTTTGCTGCGGTCCTAACAAGGACGAAGCAGGCGCAACGGAAATGGTTATGGAAAAGAACTGCAAAACCTATCTTGCAAGTGAACTTTTCGGCGGCACAAAAGCAATCGGCAAGATTGACTCAGTACTTATGAATTTTATTTACAGAGTAAAATATTCAAAACAGAAATAAAAAAATAAGGCAGGAGAGAACAGAAATGAAAAAGTTTTCATCTCTTCTTCTGGCTTTGGTTATGATGTTCGGCAGCGTTACTTTAACAAGTAGCGCTGTTCCCGATATCAAACATAAACTTCAGTTCGGAGAAGACGGCACGTTTAAAATTTTACAGCTTTCAGACATACAGGATACATTATATTTGCAGCCTTTAACCAAAAATTTTATCAATGACCTTTTAGACAGAACTCAGCCCGATCTGGTAGTTCTCACCGGTGACAATATCGGACCGAATAAGGCTCTTACCAAATGGGGAAACAAACGCCTCATAGATAATGTTATGAAAATCTTTGAGGGAAGAGGAATAAAGGTAGCGGCAGTTTTCGGTAATCATGATGCGGAAAACAGGCTGAACAAAGACGAGCAGTTTACGTATTATCAGGGATATGCCTGCTTCATCGGTATGGAAACCGAGGAAAGCAAGGCTATTTCCGGATGCGGCACATATAATATTCCCATTATGTCAAGCAAGGACGGAACCGAGAAAGCCTTCAACCTTTGGTTTTTTGATTCACAGGAATACAATGAAGAAAATGATCTCGGCGGCTATGGCTGTGTGCAGAAAGACCAGATAGAATGGTACGAAAAAACAGAAGCAGATCTCACCAGGGAAAACGGAGGAAAGCCCATTCCTTCTATGGCGTTCCAGCACATCATAATCCCCGAAATCTGGGAGGTTCTTCTTAAAACAGGTGAAGCAAACGAGAATGGGGAAATTATTTCCACTACGGATGATTATGTAAAGGAATATTCCATAGTAAAGAATACTACTGTTTACACTCTTCCTGAAGAATACAGGGGAGAGGACGAGTTCTTAAGTGAGACTCCCTGCCCGCCCGAATACAGTAACGGACAGGTACAGTCCATGATAAAAAACGGTGATGTTCTGGGAATCGCAGTCGGTCATGACCATAAGAACAGTTTTGTAATTCCCTATAAGGGAGTGGATATCATTCAGACTCCTACAGTAGGCTTCGGTTCTTACGGTGATGAAAACCGCGGCGCAAGACTTATCACCCTTAATGAAAAAGACCTTTCCGACTATGAGACAGAAGTAATTTTCTTCAGAGATTATTACACCACCGATGATAAGGCTTTCAATAACAGAGTTATTGCCAACAATGATATGTATTCTGTTCCTGCAAGACTCTGGGCTATGGTTAAATGGTGGTTTTACAGCATATTTTAATGGTGTGTGTGATGATTACAAACAATGATTATGAAAAGTCAGTTTTGCTTGGTGCTTTTGTAAAAGAAGTCAGGGAGATAGCCAGTGAAAAAGAGAACATAACCGATATATTGTTTACACCCGTAATAGGTGGTTACGAAGTCAGTTTTATACACAGCGGAATAAATGTAAGAACTACAGTTTATGTCAAAGGCTTTCTCGCTAAAAAACTGATAATCAAAAAGTATGTTGACGGTAAAATGACAGCATCATATAAGGTTTGTACTAAAGATGAAATCCTTCGGTGTATTGAAAGGTTTTTTACTGAATAAAAAAGGAACTGCAAAAGTCGTTGACGGATGCAGTTCCTTTTCTTTTTAAAGTGTATTTAACCATACTCTCATTTGGTTTTCTCCTCTGTTGCCCCACAGAAAATAAGGGATAGCCTTAAGAGCACATGGTGTGTAGGTCGGCTCGGTTTCACTGTAAAGGCTGTCTTCGCACTCTGCTTTATAACCGTCAATTTCGAGCATAACCGTTTTGCCTAAGGTGGTATCGGTTACGGTTTTTTCTTTAATGAGGGCTTTTCTTTTAATGGAGAGTGAAAGTATATCTCCGTCATTATCAATTCCTTCAAAGCAGTAAACGAGAGGGCCGCGCACAAGAGCCGTCATACCCGTAAGGGCAGGAACTTTTGTGTCGGCATAAATTAACTTCGGCGTGCCGTCAAGGGTGAGGGTGATTTCATCTTTATCGGATATGGAGAAACAGATATAGCCGTCTTTTTCTTCGGGCGAGACTTCCTTTGAATTTATTTTAAGGGAATATGATTTGCTCCAATAAGGTACCCTCACGGCGAGAGTGCCTGAGCCTTCTGCAGTATATTTAACCGTAAAATCATAGGGATAGTCTGTTTCGCAGGTAAGAGTTAATCCGTTTATGAATTTAATCTTGCCGTCGCAGTAAAGGTGGCAGTAGCAGATGTCGTCTTTTTCTCCGTAAGCATAAGTGCCGAGAGAGGAAACAAGTCTTGCCACATTAGGGGGACAGCAGGCACAGGTGTACCACTTCGGTCTTTGAGTTAAAACATGGCGGTGAGTACAGGCTTTCTGAGATATACCGGGGATAACCTCAAGAGGGTTTACATAGAAAAATCTTTCACCGGTTATTTCCATTCCTGCAAGAACGGTATTGAAAAAGGCTCTTTCCATTATGTCGGCATATTCACCTTTTATTTCATTCTGAAGCATCTGCCGTGCAAAGAACATAAGTCCGATTGATGCGCAGGTTTCGCCGTAAACCGTATCATTCGGCAAGTCATAATCCACCGTAAAGGCTTCCCCGTGTACCGTGGAACCGATGGCACCTGTAATGTACATTCGTTTTCTTGTTATGCTCTGCCACAGATTTTTACAGGCATCGTAGAGTTCTTTATCTTCAGTTCTTGCGGCAAGGTCAGCCATAGCCGTGTAGAGATAAACGGCTCGTACCGAATGGCCTACGGCGTCTTTCTGTTCTCTGACGGGGGCGGCGCTTTGCTGATATTCGTGGTTTCGTCCGTCGCCGTTCCATACAGTCCAGTCTCTGCTTTGCCTTTCCTTTTCGTAATAATGAGGGTCTGCACCTCTTATGTCGATAAAATGTTTTGCAAGGGCGAGATATTTTTCTTCTTTTGTAACTTCATAAAGCCGAAGCAGTGCAAGTTCAATTTCGGGATGACCGGGGTAGCCCTTGTGACCGTTCTTTATGAAAACATTATAGATGTGGTCGGCATTTTTCCTCATCGCATTTAAAAGAATATTTTTACCTGTAGCCTCATAGTAGGCGCAGGCAGCCTCAATGAAATGGCCGCTACAGTAAAGTTCGTGACCTTCGAGGATGTTTGTCCAACGCTTATCTGTGTCCTTGACGGTATAGTAAGTGTTCAGATAACCGTCTTCATCCTGCGCTGAGGCTATAATATCAATAAGCCTGTCGGCAGTTTCTTCAAGTTCTGTATCGGGAAAAACCGCAAGACAATACGCTGCGGCTTCGAGCCATTTTGCTGCATCACTGTCCTGAAAGACCATGCCGTAAAAGCCGTCACCGTTATCTTCACCTTTGAGTGCTTTGGCGGCATTGATGAAGTTTTTTACAACGTGGCTTTTTTCCGTGTCCTCGTTGAGGTCATTGAGTACTTTGTACTGATAGGGTATGACCTTATCTTTTATAAGTTTCTGATATTTTCCCGTAAAGCCTTTTCCGGGGGCGTAAGAGAGGGAAGATATTTGTTTGTGAGTCTTCATGCTTTTCACCTTTTTGTGAGTTTTTTTTATTGTAGCACGTTTTTTATATTAAATCAATAAATGTGATTTTGATAATTAAATACTATGCTGAGTTTACACTTTATTCATAAACTTTTGGTATAATCACTTATAATTGTCTAATTATGTGCAATTTCGCTTTTAATAAAACGGAAAGAAAATTTTCATCGGAGGTAAATTCACCTTGATACGACTCATAAAATACCTGAAACAGATAAAAAAATCTGCCGTTGCAGCTATGATTTTCGTAGTAATTTCTCAGTTGAGCACCCTGTCTCTTCCTCTGCTTATGTCGCAGATAATCAACAACGGTATAGCCAACAGCGACATCCCCTACATAATAAAAGTGGGCATCATAATGATGTGTGTTTCTGCCTTTGGCGTCGGTGTTTCCGTGCTTAACAGTTATTTTTCCAGTAAGACATCTGCTGCTTACGGAAAGGTTCTCAGAAGAGAGATTTTCCTTAAGGTTGAATCTCTTTCACAGACGGATATTGATTTAATAGGTACTCCCTCGCTTATTACCCGTTGTACCAATGACGTAAAGGTTATTCAGGACTTCGTTTTAACGGGACTTCGTATGATTATTTCTGTTCCCATTATGCTCGTCGGCGGTGTGATTATGGCATTTTTCCTTAATGCTAAACTTGCTATGATTATTTTCGCTGTTATTCCCGTTATTGCAATAATTGCTTTTATAGTTATAAAAACCGTTATGCCTATATTTAAAAAGAGGCAGAAGCTTATTGACGGTGTAAACAGTTTTATGCGTGAAAAGATAAACGGCATAAGAGTTATCCGTGCTTTCGGCAGAATGGAAACGGAAGACGAAAAATTTGACGTTACAAACAAAAGTCTCTCCGCTCTTACTCTTAAATTCCAGCGCTTTATGTCTGTTCTTATTCCCATTTGTATCGTTATAATTATTATTGCTCTGGATTTGCTTATTTTCGTAGCCGCCAGAAATTACGATAAAATGGACCATATTCTCGATGCTGTCAAACTTTCTTCGGCAATAGGTGACCTTCAGGCATTTGTAATTTATATGATAATGATAGTTTCCTCCGTTACCATGGTGGCGGCTATGTTTGTTATCGTGCCCCGTGCGAGAATTTCTGCTAACCGAATTATTGAAATTTTAGATATCGTTCCCGTTATTACCGAACCCGAAAAAGCAGAAAAGGCAGATGAAAGTAAAAAGGGTACCGTTGAGTTCTGTAATGTTTCCTTCGGTTATGCAGATGCAGAAGAAAAGGTGCTTTCAGATATCACCTTCACAGCAGAAGCAGGCAAGGTAACTGCCATTATCGGCGGTACGGGAAGCGGTAAAAGTACTCTCGTTAATATGATACCCCGTTTCTATGATGTTACTGAAGGTGAAATTCTTTTTGACGGTGTGGATGTAAGAAAACTTTCACAGGATGACCTTCGTTCACGAATAGGTTTCATTCCTCAGAAGGCTTGTCTTTTCAGTGGCAGTGTTGAAGAAAATCTCCGCTACGGCGACGAAAATGCTACCGAAGAAAGAATGAGACTTGCTCTTGATATTTCACAGAGCAGTGAGTTTGTCGATAAAATGCCCGAGGGCATCAATACTTTCGTAAGCCAGAACGGCACTAATCTTTCAGGCGGCCAGAAACAGCGTCTTTCCATCGCCAGAGCCCTTACAAGAGATGCAGAGGTTTATATATTCGATGACAGTTTCTCTGCTCTTGATTTTTCCACAGACGCGAAACTCCGCAAGGCCATAAAGGAAAATCTTTCTGCTACGGTTATTATCGTAGCACAGAGAGTAGGTACTATTATTGATGCAGACCGCATTGTAGTTCTTGACCGTGGCAAGATATGCGGTATGGGTACTCATAAGGAACTTATGGAAAATTGCAGATTATACCGTGAAATTTACGATTCACAGATAGAAAAGGAGGAAGAATAATGAGCGAAAAACAGATTTCCTCCAAAAAAGAAGTAACTACATACTCGGGCGATAAGTACGCCGCCTACAGAGAAGAGAGAAGAACACAGAAAGAAAAGCCGAAAAATTTGATGCAGACGGCAAAGAAACTTCTTGAATTCCTTAAGGGTAAGGAACTCGCCCTCGTAGTAACGGCAATCTGTACCGCCGCAAGTGCGTATCTGAGCATTTTAGGTCCCGAATATCTCGGTGATATTATCAATGTACTTGATTCACAGATTAAAAACAAACTTGCTACAGGCAGTATGGATTTTTCACCCATATACAGCATACTCATTACCATACTTGTAATATATTCCTTAAGTTCACTTTTCAGTTTTGTTCAGCATTACATTATGGCGGGAGTGGTACAGAGACTCATTACAGACATCCGTCATAAACTCAACCGTAAACTTTCTAAACTTCCTCTGGCTTATTTCGATAATCATAACAAGGGTGACATTTTAAGCCGAATGATTAACGATGTTGACAATATGAACAACACTCTGCAGAACAGCATTCTTCAGATTATCACCTCAGTTGTCACCTTCGTGGGCATTCTTGCCATAATGATAAAAATCAGTTTTTCCCTTTCTCTCGGCTCGCTTTCTCCTTTCCCGATCTGTATCGTTATTGCGCTTGTTATTCTTAATTTCTCCAAGGTTTATTTCAGAAAGCAGTGGAAGGTTACCGGTGACGTAAACGGCCATATCGAGGAGATGTTTACGGGACATAAGATAGTAAAGGCCTTCGGCCACGAAAAGAAGGCTATCGAAGAATTTGACATTATCAACGAAGAACTTTATAACACCAGCCGTAAGGCACAGTTCCTTTCGGGTATTCTCGGTCCCCTTATCAACTTCGCAAATAATGCAGGGTATGTAATTATCTGCGTAATCGGTGGCTATCTTATCGTTAAGGGCGGACAGAGCGTTGGTTCTATTACTGTATTTATGGCATATTCAAAAATGGTTATGCAGCCCATCGTTGATCTCAGTAACATTTCCAATAATCTTCAGTCCTCTCTTGCCAGTGCAGAGCGTGTCTTCGATGTTCTGGAGGCAGAAGAAATAGTTCCCGACAGTGAAAATCCCGAAGAAATAGAAACAGGCTCTTCAATTACTTTCAAGGATGTATGCTTCTCTTATCTTCCGGAAAAACCTCTTATCGAAAACTTCAATCTTCACGTGAAAAAAGGACAACTTGTGGCTATTGTAGGTCCCACGGGTGCAGGTAAGACTACTATAGTAAATCTGCTTATGAGGTTTTATGAGATTCAGAGTGGTGAGATCCTTCTGGACGGAGTCAATATAACGGACATTACACGAAACAATTTAAGAAAGATACTCGGCATGGTGCTTCAGGATACATGGCTTTTCAAGGGTACCATAAGGGAAAACATAATGTACGGTAAACCTGATGCCACGGAAGAAGAATTTCTGAGTGCCGTCAAGGCGGCAAAGGTGGACAAATTCGCCCTCACTCTTTCTGAGGGTTATGATACCGTTCTCGAAGAGGAAGGCTCAAATCTTTCCGCGGGTCAGAGACAACTTATAACTATTGCAAGAGCGATTCTTTCCTCTCCCGATATTCTTATTCTCGACGAAGCAACCTCCTCCGTTGACACAAGAACAGAGGTGCAGATACAGAAGGCTATGACAAATCTTATGAAGGGCAGAACGAATTTCGTTATTGCTCACCGACTTTCTACCATAAGAGAGGCCGATGCTATCATCGTAATGAATGAGGGCAGAATAATAGAAACGGGTAAACACAGTGAACTTCTTAAAAAAGACGGTTTCTATGCCGAACTTTATAATTCACAGTTTTCCGTTTAAAAAGCCTTTGAGATAACCATACTTTTAAGAAAGGGGGAGTTCAATGAAAATCAGAACTTATGAGAACGGACTCAGAGTTTTTTATGACTTCAGACCGGACAGCCGTTCAGCCACGGTAGGTATTTGGGTTGCAAGCGGTTCAAAAAACGAAAATGACCGGAATAACGGCATATCTCATTTCATTGAGCATATCCTTTTTAAAGGCAGCACAAACCGTACAGGTTTCGAAATTGCCGAGGGTATGGATGAAATAGGTGCTTCCTATAATGCATATACCACTAAGGAATACACCTATTTTTATGTAAAGGCTCTTGACTATCAACTTATTAAAGCAACAGACCTGCTTTTCGACCTTTTCAAAAATCCCCGTTTGGATGAAAATGATATCGAAACAGAAAAGGGTGTTATCCTTGAGGAAATCGCTATGTGCGAGGATGATCCGTCGGAAAAATGCTTCGACGTGGCTGAAAAGGGAATCTATGAGGGCAGCGGTCTGGCCTATGAAATATTAGGAACAAAAGATACGGTTTCAAATATGAAAAAAGAAGATTTCCTCTCCTATATGAACACTTACTATGTTCCCGAAAGGACGGTAATAGGTGTCAGCGGTAATTTTAAGCAAGAGGAAATTGAAGAAAAAATAACTGAATACTTCGGCAAGGATAAAAAAACGGGTAATCCCATAAAAACCGAAGAAGAGCCATTTTCTCCCGATATAAGAACTCTTGAAAAAGATGTGGAGCAAACCCATATTCTTATGTCATTCAAGGGAATACCCACCCGTCACAAAGACCTGTATCCTTTGCAGATATGTTCTTTTGTTTTAGGGCTTGGTCCTTCATCGATGCTTGGCAGGAGAATAAGAGAAGAGTTGGGACTCGTATACAGCATTGAATCTTTTCTTGTAAGATTTGCAGGAGGAGGCACCGTTGAAATTTCAATGAGCCTCGCCCCTGCTTCCGAAGAAAAAGCCATAAGAGAAAGTCTCGGAATAATCTCTTGTCTTGAAAAGTCTGTTACTGAAAGGCAGATAACAATTGCAAAGGAAAAACTTGCCGCAAGTTTTATAATGTCACGGGAACAGCCTCAGTCAAAATTTTCTGCTACAGGATATAATATGCTTATCCTTAATGAGGAAATAACCGATGATGAAATAATTGAAGCGGTAAAATCGGTAACTTATGAAGATGTCATAAGAGTAGCAAGAGAGTATTTTGATATTTCAAAAATGAGTTTTACTGCGGTGGGTAAGGTTTCGCCAAAGGAAAGATACAGAAAAATAATTTCGGAATTTATAAAAGAGGGAAAATAAGATGAATCCTATTGCTCAGGCAAAAAGATTAGTGGTTAAGGTTGGTACCTCAACCCTTACATATGAAACAGGAAAAATTAATATAAGAAGAATGGTTAAACTTTGTTCGGTCCTTGCCGATCTGCATAATTCGGGCATAGATGTGGTTCTTGTTACATCGGGTGCCATCGGTGTCGGTGTGGGCAAGTTAGGTCTTTCCGAAAGACCGAAGGATATTCCCGGCAGACAGGCGGCGGCAACGGTGGGACAGTGCGAACTGATGTTTATGTATGATAAGTTTTTCGGTGAAAACGGCGTCAAGACAGGTCAGCTTCTTATTACCAAAAGTGACATAGAAAATGACAAAAGAAGAGAGAACCTTGAAAACACCTTCGAAAAACTTTTTGAATACGGTGCAGTGCCTATTGTTAATGAAAATGACTCCGTAGCTACGGAGGAAATCGTTTACGGCGATAATGACAGCCTTTCTGCTATTGTAGCAAGACTTATTAAAGCGCAGGGACTGATTATCCTGTCAGATATTGACGGCCTGTTTGATGACAACCCCAATGAAAATCCCGATGCGCAACTTATTCCTGTTGTCAGAGAAATTACCGATGAGATAAAATCTCTTTGCGGCGGCGCCGGAACAAACAGAGGTACGGGCGGAATGGTAACAAAAATTCACGCCGCTGAAATTACCACCGAGGCAGGAATACCTGCAGTGGTAATGAACGGTACACAGCCGCAGGATATATATAAACTTATTGACGGACACAATATCGGTACAATTTTTACTGTGAAATAAGGTGACTAACTATGCTTACACAAATTGGCATCAGAGCAAAAAAAGCCGAGCGATTTCTTATGATGGCATCCTCTGCTGAAAAAAACAAGGCACTCAGCATTATTGCAGAGGATCTTATTGAAAACTGTGATTATATACTTTCACAAAACGCTCTGGACGTTAAAAATGGCAGAGAAAAAGGAATGAGTGACTCTCTCATCGACCGTCTCTGTCTTACGGCAGACAGAATAAAAGGCATAAGCGATGCAGTAAAGCAGATTGTTACTCTTGATGATCCCTGCGGAAAGGTTATCAGCGGCGGTGTGAGACCTAACGGTCTTAAGATTGAAAAGGTCAGTGTGCCTCTTGGTGTTATTGCCGTAATTTTTGAGGCGAGACCTAATGTTACCGTTGATGCAGCAGCCTTGTGCCTCAAATCGGGCAACACGGTTATTCTCCGTGGGGGAAAGGAAGCAATCAATTCCAACAAGGCTATGGCAGAAGTCATGAGAAAGGCTCTTGTCAAGGCAGAGTTCCCCGAAGACTGTATTCAACTTGTGGAGGATACGACCAGAGAATCTGCAACAGCACTTATGAAGATGAATGAATATGTGGATGTTCTTATTCCCAGAGGCGGAGCAGGGCTTATCAAAGCTTGTGTAGAAAATTCAAGCGTTCCTGTAATTGAGACGGGTACGGGTAACTGTCATATTTATGTTGATAAGGATGCTGACATTGATATGGCTGCGGAGATTATCTATAACGCCAAAACCTCAAGACCTTCCGTATGCAATGCTTGTGAAAGTTTAGTTATTCATGAGGATGTGGCTGAAAAAGCATTGCCGTTGATTTATGCAAAACTCAAGGAAAAGAATGTTGTATTCCACGGCGACGAAATATGCAGAAAGATTCTTCCCGACACTCTTGAGGCCACTGAGGAAGACTTTGGCAAAGAGTATCTCGGATATGAGATAAGTGTAAAGGTAGTTCCCGATATTGACAGTGCTGTTGACCATATTATGAAATATTCCAGCGGTCACAGTGAATGTATAATCACTGACAACTATATGGCGGCAAACTTTTTCACTTCTTCTATCGATGCTGCGGCGGTTTATGTCAATGCTTCAACAAGATTTACCGATGGCGGTGAATTTGGTTTCGGTGCAGAGATAGGTATTTCTACTCAGAAACTTCACGCAAGAGGTCCTTTGGGTTTGCCTGAACTTACTTCACAGAAATATATTATAAGCGGTAAGGGACAAACGAGGTGAATAAAATGGAACACGCAAAGAAAAAGTCTCCGTTTAATTTTATTGTCGGACTTGTTGTGGTTATTCTTACGATAGTAGGTTGCATCAGTATAATCGACTTTACATCAGATAAAATCAGAAGCAGTGCAAACAAAAACAAACAACAGCAGGTACAACTTTACGAAGATTTTATCTCTCCTGTTATAATGAATGACCCGGATACCTTTGACGATATAACCAAGGCTAATCTGCAACAACTTCTTTCAATTGCAATATGGTCTGTAATTGACGGGGGGACAAACCCGGAAAAGTATGAGTATACAGATGACGGGATGCTTATGCCTCAGAAAGAGGTGGAAGAGGAATTTACTTCTTTGTTCGGTAATGAGATTTCACTTAAGCACAGTACCGTTGACGGCGGTGAAGGTGTTATTTTTAAATACAGCAAAAAGAAAAAATGTTACATTATTCCCATTACGGGTATTATGCCCATTTATCTTCCCGATGTTACGGATATAAACGAAAAGGACAACACGGTTGTTCTGACAGTCGGATATCTCGCTTCGGCGGACTGGGTTCAGGATGAAGAAGGTAATATGGTTGCACCCGAGCCGGGAAAATATATGAAAATTACTCTCGGAAAAAACAGTGACGGTACTTTCTTCGTCAGAGCAATACAAAATATTGATTGATTATGAAATAAATATTTTTATAAAATTAATATTTATGTTATTCCATTGACTTTTTGTAAAAAAAAATATATAGTTATATTATAATAGGTGTGGTGTCTTTAAAGGGATGAAGATAAACTTCTGACCTGCCACCCTTTGTACATAACAAGTACAAAAACTTAAGGAGGTAATATCATGAAAAAAACTTTTAAGAAGCAGTTTATTCTTCTTGCCGTTGTTACGGTGATGATGATTTTAACTCTGGTTATGTCTGCTTCAGCTGCGGAACGTATACCTTGTCCCGCAAAGGATGATCTGACTGTGGCTCATAATGATGATTATGTAAAGCCCTTGGTTTATGAACCTACCTGTACACAGAAAGGCTATACAATCAGAAACTATTGCGAATACTGTGACAGAATACTTTCAGGTAGCGCATATGAGTATCAGATCGTTGCTGAAACAGGGCATAATTATAAGGTTACTTACGAACTCAGCGAAGATGGCACTTATTACAAAAGAGTCCGCACCTGTCAGAATGAACTTTGCCAAAGAGCAGAAACCTTTAACGGTGTGACAACTACAGAAGAGAAAAATCGTAAGGAAATTGACACAGAAAAGTACTACCTTGTTGAACTCAAAAATACATTTGAATCTCCCGAAATAAATGCTGCAGATCACGCTTCGTATTATCTTGACGGTTATTATGTACCCGGTAATACCGACACATGGGTTCTTACCGGCGACAAGTATGACGAAAAAGTTTATTCTTTCGGCGGAAAGGTCAATATTGACGGTGATGCGGTTTCTCCCGATTATGAGTATACAAGTGAAGATGCACTTTATCTTAAAGAAGGCAAAGAACTTCCCGAATATAAAGGAAAAACACCTATCCGCGGCAAAGATTTAGTTTGCGGAAGATATACCTTTACCGGTTGGGGTGAAGAAGTAACCTCTGAAGGAACTAAAACCTACTATGCACAGTTTGATGAGGGAAGTTTACCTCTCTTCTACTCTTTCTATGACGGTGACGGTTCTGCCCTTACCAGCAGCAGAGCTGCATATTACGGAGAAACAATTTCTTACGGAGAACTCAAGGTTCCCACAAGGAAAGCAACCGCACAGTACAGATATGATTTTATCGGCTGGAAAGTCGGTGCAACCGGACCTCGTACTTATAATGATGGCGAAATCAAACTTTACCACAGCACAGGTATTTATCCTGACTTTGACGAAATTGCAAATGTATATGAAATCAGTATGATTGACTATTATAACAAAGAACTTCTTACAGATAATGAGGTTATCTGCAGCGGCTCAATAGACGGTTATAACAGCATCGACGAAAGTACTCTTGAAATTCCCAGAGATGTACAGTACATTTACAAATTTGACGGTTGGGTAATTAAAGAAGTAAACGGCGATGAGGCTACACAGGAAGTCAAAGTTTATCCGACAAGATTCAATCTTCCCGAAAAAATCCAGGTTAAAGATAAGAATACAGGATCTTTTAAGGAAGTAACTTTTGCTCACGGCGATAAACTTACTCTTGCACCCGATTATATCAAGAGTTATTATGAATACACAATTAAAGTAAGTATCAAACCGAACCGTTTTGAATCAGAGGACGTATATGATTTCGGTAATATTCTTACATCTGATATTCTTGATAATTTCTTCATTCAGATAAAGGACAACAAGGGTAAGGTAATGGCTCAGGGTGACACAGATAAGGATGGAAACTGTACCCTTAAAATACACTATAGTGATACTGTAACAATTACCGCAAACACAAAGAGTAACAAAAAATACTACGGCGAACACACCATTAATTTCAAATACTGCACGGTTAAAGACCTTGAAGCTATTGAGAGAGACGGTGTGGCAATAGCACCGCAGGTAACACAGGATTGGCTTGACGGTCTTAAGAAATGTAGTTGTATATGTCATTCGTTCTTAAGTCCTATCATTGTCAGAATTTATAACATCCTTAATAGAATATTCGGTATCGAGTATGTATGCTGCGACGATTTGTTTATCGTTCACGGAAGTGTTCTGGTTTACGGACCTAAGGCTTAATTGTAAAATAATAAGCAACCGTTTCATTGAAGCGGTTGCTTTTATATATGATAAAAGATAAATTTAACCGAAAAGATTAACACTCATATATCTTTCTCCTGAGTCGGGCAGAAGGACAACGATGTTTTTCTTTTCATTTTTTTGTCCAATGATTTTTGCTGCATGAAGTGCCGCACCGGAGGATATACCTACAAGAAGTCCTTCGCTTTTTGCGAAACTGCGACAGGCAGAAAAAGCATCTTCCGTTCTGACAGTGACAATTTCGTCAATAACGCTCATATCAAGATTTTCGGGGATGAAGTTAGCACCTATTCCCTGTATGCCGTGGGGCGCGGCTCTGCCTTCGGTAATAAGAGGCGAGTCAAAGGGCTCAATGCCGACAACCTTTATATCGGGATTTTTTTCTTTGAGATATTTTCCTGTTCCCGATATTGTGCCGCCTGTTCCGATACAGGCAATAAAGATGTCAACTTTACCCTCTGTGTCTTCGAAAATTTCGGGGCCTGTTGAAAGATAATGACTTTCGGGGTTGTCGGAATTTTCGAATTGCGAAGGAATGAAACTGCCGGGGATGCTGTGTTTCAGTTCCTGTGCTTTTTTTATTGAGCCGAGCATTCCTTCGGCGCCGGGAGTGAGGACAATCTGTGCACCGTAGGCGCGGAGAAGTTGTTGTCTTTCTACACTCATAGTATCGGGCATAACGAGAATTGCTTTATATCCGAGAGAGGCGGCAGCGGCGGCAAGACCGATACCTGTGTTGCCGCTTGTAGGTTCAATGACGGTTGCGCCTTTTTTTATGATGCCCTTTGACTGTGCGTTGAGAAGCATATTGACAGCGACTCTGTCTTTGACGGAGCCTGCCGGATTGAAATATTCAAGTTTTGCAAAGAGGTTGGCTTTGATTCCGTTCTCACGGCAAAAAGAACTTGTCTTGAGAAGCGGAGTTTTTCCTACAAGAGAGCAAAAGCCTTCATAAATCATACTATCACCTTATTTTTCACCTAAAAGTTTTGCAAGTTCATCCATGAAGGTGTTGATATCCTTGAACTGACGGTAAACGGAAGCAAAACGCACATAGGCTACTTCATCGAGAGTTTTAAGTCTTTCCATAACGAGTTCGCCTATATGTACGGAAGTTACTTCTCTGTCAAGAGAGTTCTGGAGTTCTGCTTCAATTTCGGAAACAATCTTTTCCATCTGTTCAATTGAAACAGGTCTTTTTTCACAGGCACGGAGCATACCGTTGAAAAGTTTCACACGGTCAAAAGCCTGTCTTGATTTGTCTTTCTTGACAACGATGATGGGCACACTTTCGATTATCTCGTAAGTGGTGAAACGTTTACCGCAGGAAATACATTCACGGCGGCGGCGTATTTTTTCGCCCTCATCGGTAGGTCTTGAGTCAATAACCTTGCTTTCTTCGTAATTGCAGAAAGGACACTTCATTTTTATTATCTCCTTAGTTTGTATATTTTAACCCTGACGCACTTTTTTGAGTATTGTGTCAAGATATTTTGCACTTTTTGTTATTTCTCTTTTTCTTTCATAACCGTCTGAATAAAGTTCTATTATATATTTTCCGTCATAACCTGCTTTATGAAGAAGAGAAAAAAGTTCTTCAAAATCAAACAGACCTTCTTCACATGGAGCAATACAGTCGGTTTTTTCGTTATAGTCACTCAGGTGAACATGAACAATATTATTTTGCATTATATTGATGAAATCTTCTGCGCAGTAACCTGCACGTCTTGCCTGCTTTACATCCAGAACCATTTTATAACTGTCGCCAAGTTGTTCTTTCATAAAACGGCTGAAGTCGGGAGTGGCGGAAAGAAAATTCACCACATTTTCATGGGCAACACAGCAATCGGAACTTTTTGCAATTTCGGTTATTTTATAATAGCGCTCGGCGTATTGTGTCATATCAAGGTCGAAAAGTTTTGCGGCACCGTGCATAACTATATATTTTGCACCTAAGGTGTTGGCTGCTTCAAAGTAACGTTTGTAGTTATCCATGGCGTCTTCAAAACGTCTTTTATATGCGCTGTAAAAATCATAGCCTTCGCCGAAAGAGGCATAAGGATGCAAGGATACCACATCGATACCGTAGGCATCTTTTACAGTTTTAAGTTCTTTTATGAAAGAGGGACGCAGTTCCGAGGGAGCGTTGAAAAAGATTTCACAATGGTTGAAACCAAGTTCGGCTATGTGCAGAAAAGAACGTTCCGTTTCAAGGGGATAAAAACACGCTGAAGAAGCACCGATTTCCATTTTTTCTGCACCTGCCTTTCTATGATAGTATTCTTCTTTTTATTATAACAAAATCTTTTCAAAAATACAACAGAAAGCAGACGCAAAGAAAAAATAATTGTTGTTTTTCTTACTCTCTTAGAAGAAGATAAAGTTCAGAAAGGAGATTCCATGTCTCTTTGTCAACCTCGCCTGTTACTGTAATACCTGTTATCCGCTGAAACTGACCGATAAGTTCTGCAGTAGTTTCGGTATAATCAGGGGAGACGGAAATACCGCTGAAGTTTTTATAAAAGGAGGATAGACGGTAAAGCATAAGATTTACATTTTGGTTCAGATGACTTTCTTTTCCTTCTCTGAGAGGGAGATCTCTGTCGGAGACAGGAGCAGTCTGAATGGGTTCGGAAAAAGCGAAGACTGCTTTTTCGTTTTCCTGAGTGAGTTTCTCCCAGGTATCAAAATCAACCTTACCTGTCTGTGGCAGAAGATGTTTCCGCTGGAAAGCAATAACGCTTTCTGTTGTTTCTTCGCCGTAAATACCGTCAGGCACAAGAGAAGGAATGGAGTTATCAAGCCGTGAAATATTTCTGATATAGGACTGAAGTTCAAATACTGCGTCATTCATTATTCTGCCTCCTGTGAAAGTTCATAGCCGGGATACTGTCCCACAAGTCTCTGTTGACCTTCTCTTACTGTAGAGTATGCATCAGTGAGAGTGTTCCAGGTTCTCTCATCAACCGTACCCGTTTCCGGCAATGAGAAAATCCGCTGAAACTCCCTTACGGCAGTTTGTGTTCTTCTGTCAAATATGTTGTTTTGTGTAACAGGGGGTATGTCGAAAAATACTCTTGACAGATAGGACAGATAACTTTTGAAGGTGGCTACGGACGGACCTACGTCGCCCTGGCGCAAGGTAACACCGGGAAAAGGCTCGGTGGAAACGGCAGTAATCTGATTTCTGTCTTCAAGATAATCTATTACTCCCTTGTAAGCGCTGTAAAGGCTTTCCCATGTACGTTTGTCGACTTCTCCCGTGACAGGGAGACCTTTGTAACGCTGAAAAGCACTGACCTGATTGGCTGTGTTTTGTCCGTAAACACCGTCAGTATTCACCGGTGCCACGAAGTCAACAAATTGGCTGATAAGGGTAAGGAAAAACTGAAGAGTTACTACCTGACCGCCTGTGGCACCTATGCCTAAGGAGCCTTCGAATTGTTTGGGTATGTTTTCGTAACCGATACCTTCGCTGTTAAGTTCTGCAAGACGAGTGACGGCATCGTAGATATAAATAATCCTGTACCATGTGGCTTTGCCCACAATACCGTCAGGTGTAAGTGAAAAGATGCGCTGAAAGGTACGCACGGCATTTTCAGTGTTTTCATCGAAGGCTCCGTTTACGGTGGGAATTTTCGGAATGGCAGGGTAGTTAGCGGATATTCGGTTCAGATAAATCTGTATACGGCGGATGTTTTCATTCAGTTGACCTCTTTCAAGAGGAGTGCCCGGGTAAGAGGGGAGATTATCGCCTACAGGAGCATTGACAACTATTTCTGTATCATTTCCGTAGTAATATTTAAGAATGTCTACATCTGAGTAACCTCTTTCCGCTAAAGAGACACTTCCCCATTGGGAAAGACCGTCACAGTTTACTTCTATTCCGTCACAGTAGGCTGTGAAATAGGGGTTTACGGTGCCTTCCTTTCTGACATAATCATTAAAAATTTCATCGACGATAAGGCTGATGTTTTCGTAAATATTTCTTCCGTTAACGAAAGACTGGTCAAAGGCAGTGCTGTTAGTTATGTCAAAATCGTAACCCATAGCCCTGTACCATTCCGTATAGATTCGATTGAGTGCAAAGGTAATCTGCGCCAGAATATTTGCTCTTAAAGCCTGGGGAGGCCAGGTAGAGTAAATTTCGGAAGAGGCAACATTTTTGATGTAATCTGTAAAAGGCAATGTTACGTTTTCCGCTGATGAAGAAGGTGCACCGAGGTGCACGGTTATGGTTGAAGGAATAACGGGAATGGTGGGCATATTATACCTCCCTTTCACTTATGGGTGTCATCTGTACGTCTAAAACGACATCTGAACCACCTACGGCACTTATGAGAAGACCTTTTCTTGGAGTGAAGCCCGTGGCATAAATTTCCCCAGTGTACTTTACTGATTTTTTGTCACTTTCAGGATTCAGGGAATTACTTTCAGGAAAAGCGGGAAGCCTTACTTTTTTTGTTGTTCCGTCTTTGTCTGTGGTGAGAAAGGTATAAAGGCTATCATCTTTTACAACGAGAACCTTTGCATTTTCTATGGGATAAGCATTGTTACCCGTAAAAACCCGCGCGGAAAAGTTGGCGTAATCTGTCATTTCGTTTTCTGTCGGGTTGGAGGCAACTTCATTCTCCGTGACGGGATTTTCCGGAGTTTCTTCCTTAGGAGAAACATCCCTTCCCTGCTCAAAAGGGATAAAATCACTTTCACTTTGCTCTTCGACTGTTTCTTCGGATTCTGTATCGGTAATATCTTCCTGTGCATCGGGCAGAACTTTTTCTTTGCTCATTTTTATGAGTTCATCGGCATATTTTTTAATCATATTTTCAAAATTGTCTTTGTTCATGGCAAATCTCCTTTTGATTGGTTTCACTTTTATTTATATATTGTGGGCAGATTTTTTATGTATAATAAGTGAAAGAGTTTTTGCCTACCGTAAAAGTAGACTTCGTGTGCCATGACTATATGAAGATGTTTTTGTATATAAGGAGAGATAAGTGAGAGAAAAGAAAAAAGCCTCTCCTTGATAAGGAGAGGTAGCAACCGACAGGCTGACGGTGCGGTTCCTGCAAATAATAAAAGCAAAAACAGGCTGTTCAATTGGGCAGCCTGTTTATCATTTAATCTATAAGTCCTATCTCCCTACATTTTTCAAGATGCTTATCGTAGTTTTCATTGAAATAATAATTCCAATCCTTATCTGTCACGAAGTAATAATAGTTGCTTTCTTCGGGATAAACAGCCGCTTCAATTGCTTCTACACCGGGACAGCATATGGGGCCTTCGGGGAGACCTTGGCATTTATAGGTGTTGTAAAGTTCTTTGTATTTTTCCGTATCTTCCGTAAGGTAGGGGGAATCGGTGATGTAATCGTTGACATAGTGAATAGTTACATCGCATTGAAGTTTACCGTAGTCGGGACTGTTTATTCGGTTATGAAGAACAGAGGAAATGAGATGCATTGACTCGTTTGTATATGCTTCTTCCTGGATGATTGACGCCATAGTGATGATCTCGTCAAGAGTATAACCCAATTCTTCTGCCTTGACAAAGTATTCACCTTTTAGTTTTGCTGAGGTATTACGGAGAATCTTTTTTATGACATTTTCTGCGCTGTCATTCAGATAAAATTCGTAAGTGTCGGGGAAAATATATCCCTCAAGCAAAAAAGCTCTTTGGGCTTCGGGAATAAATTCCGTAAAGGTGTAGCCGAGGGAAAGAATGAAATCTTCGTTGTTAACAAGATTTAAAAAATCTGAAGCAGAGCAGACGGAGTTTTCTTCTAACCGTTCAGCAATCTGAACCACCGTGAAACCTTCGGGGAAAGTCACCGTTGCCGTTGGTATGCCTGTTGTAGTGATTGTAGGCGGAGGTGCTGTAGTTCCTGTTCCCGTGTTGTCTTTTGCACAGCCGAATAAAAATATACTGCAAAGCACCAGGAGAAAAGCAAATATCTTTTTCATTTTCTTCACTTCCTTTGATTTTACTGTTAAGTGAATTTTATCACAGAAGGCGGAAAAAATAAAGGGAAAGGCTGTGAATTTATAAATTTTGTAAGAAAATGGCAATTTGATGCAATAAAATACACTCTATTTTTAAAAAAGACTTGAAAAATATGCTCATTTGTTATAAAATACAATAGAAAAAATAATCTTAATTATTCGGAGGAATATTAAAATGGTATCAGCAGGTGATTTCAGAAACGGCGTTACTTTCGAAATGGACGGTAACGTACTTCAGATTATTGAATTCCAGCACGTTAAGCCCGGTAAGGGTGCAGCCTTTGTTCGTGCAAAGGTAAGAAACGTTATCACAGGTTCTGTTATTGAACGTACTTTCAATCCTAACGAAAAGTTCCCCACAGCATTCGTTGAAAGAAAGGATATGGAATATTCTTACAGTGATGGCGGTCTCTACTACTTCATGGATCCCGAAAGTTATGAACTTGTTCCCATCAATGAAAGTGAACTTTCCGACAACTTCAAGTTTGTTAAGGAAAATATGACCTGTAAGGTTCTTTCCTACAAGGGCAACGTTTTCGGTGTTGAGCCTCCCACATTCGTTGAACTTCAGGTTACAAAGACAGATCCCGGCTTCGCAGGCAACACAGCTACAAACACAACTAAGCCCGCTACACTTGAAACAGGTGCAGAAGTTAAAGTTCCTCTCTTCATTGATGAGGGTGAAATGATTCAGATTGACACCAGAACAGGTGAATATCTTGGCCGTGCATAAGATAGTATTATCTTAAATTATTAAATTAAAGAAAGGAAACAACTATTATGTCAGTTTCAGAAAAAGTTGCATATTTAAAGGGCCTTATGGAAGGTCTTGATTTAGACGAAGATAAGAAGGAAGCAAAACTCTTCAACGCTATTATCGAAACTCTCGATGAAGTTGCTTCAGAACTCAGCGATATGGAAGAGGATATGGAAGACCTCGCAGACTATATCGAAGAAATCGATGAAGATCTCGGCGATGTAGAAGAATATGTTTACGATGATGACGACTGTGACTGCGATTGCTGCTGTGACGATGACGATTGCGATTGCTGTGATGACGAATGTCTCGAAGTAAACTGCCCCGCTTGTGAAAACGATGTTTGCATCGGCTTCGACGAAATCAACGATGACGGTGAAGCAGAATGTCCTTGCTGTGGCGCTATTCTCGAATTCGAAATCGAAGAAGAGGACGAAACAGAAGAATAATCCCGGATTAAAAATTACGTCTCCTCGGCTGTAGTCGGGGGGATTTTTGTGTAAGAGGTATTTTATGGTAATAAGAAAACCCGTAAGAGAAGAAATCCCCGCACTTCTTGATATTTACAATTATGAAGTGGAAAACGGTGTGGCAACCCTTGATATAAACAAAAAGACTGCAGCAGAATGGGAAAAGTGGTATGACAACCATAATGTGGGAAATCATCCGCTTATTGTTTGTGAAACAGACGGAGAAGTAGCCGGTTATGCAACCCTTTCTTCTTACAGAGAAAAAGAGGCATATAAATCCACGGTGGAACTTTCCGTTTATGTTTCTCCCTTTCACCGTAAAAAAGGAGTGGGTACTGCTCTTATGAAAGCCATAATTGATATGGCAAAAGAAGACGAGAGTATACACACTGTAGTGTCCGTTATTACAAGCGGTAATGAGGCGTCCTGCCACCTCCATGAAAAGTTCGGATTCGAATTCTGCGGAACAATCAGAGAGGTTGGAGAGAAATTCGGCAAGTATGTGGATATTGAGAATTATAGTCTTATAGTGTGAAAAAGAGAAAACCGTGTCCTTCGTTGGGACACGGTTTTATGTATTCCGTCAATTATTTAACATATTTATCGATATACTCATTAAACAACTCATCTGTTCTTTTCGTACAGTCAGGGTCATTTGCCAGACCGTGGTCGGAGTTGGGATAACTGATGAATTCGTATTCAACACCGTACTGATCGAATTTTTCTACAATGGAAAGTGCATTTGAATAGGGCACGGTAATGTCATTTTCACCGTGGCAGAGAATGGTGGGTACTGTGTCTTCGTTTACATAGGTGACGGGTGAAGCCTTGTAAAGTGCCTCTTTTGCACTGTCTTTGTTTTCTATGGTAAAGATTTCACCGCAGGCATAGGACAAAAGTTCGCACATAAAGTCTGTGTCACCTAAGTTGTTTCCGTAATAGAAGTTATCGTCATAAAGGTCCGTAGGTCCGCAATAACTGAGAACGGCGGTGGGCATGATGGGTGCTGTGTCCTTTCTGGCATAGGCGTAGAACATGGAAAGATGTGCACCTGCCGACGCTCCTGTGAGAAGCACCTTGTTGATGCTTACGCCTTTCTTCTCACCTTTCTCTTTGATGGCTGAAAGAGCAGCCTCAATATCATCAGCGATGTCATGAATGTCGGTGTTTTCGTCAATGTATCGGTAATTGAGAGCCGCCGCGGCAACGCCTGTCTTATTGGCATAATGGGAAATCATATCTCTGTAGACTTCTTTATCTCCCCCAATCCAGCCTCCGCCGTGAACGAAAAGGACAAGACCTACTTCACCGTCATTATCTTTTGGAATTGCAAGGTCAAGAACCTGTCTTTCGTGCTTACCGTAGGTCATATTGGCGAAAACATAAGCGTCGGAACTGTCTATTCCTGCAAATACACCGCCAAGACCGAAAGAATTAAGAATGAAAAAGATAACGGATGTGATAAATGCTATGATTTTGTCAAACATAAGATTGTCTCCTTTGTTTCTTTGTAATTTATATGCCAAAATGTTTTACAAGTCTTTCATACTCCGCATCACTTATGGAGCATATACTGCCGTGTCTCGGAGAGAAGTCCATAGAGTAGTCCTCTCTTTTAACCGGAAGATAGTTTTCAAAATCCTCCGTCTGCTGCATAAAGAACCTGCCTTTGCCATATTCGTCCATAACCATAAGCCATATGTCGGTACCGTTTACGGGATACATCTCGCTTCCCTCAACACCGCTTGGCGCCACGGAGACAACAACAGGCTTATCCTCATAAGGACCTTCGGGTTTGTCTGAAAGGACATAGGCTATAGTCTGGTCTTCGTCGTGCTTGAAGAAGAGATAATATTTACCGTTTCTTTTGTTATATATAATGTCGCCGTCGATGGTCTGAATGTCACGGCAGTACATTTTTTCGGGTTTGGTAATTGTTTTGAAATCGTCGGTGAAAGCGTAATACATACCTGCTGTGTTATGCTCTTTGGTGGAGTGTGCCCAGTAAAGCATATAGGTCTGCTTTTCTTCGTGCCACAGTGCCTGGGGTGCCCACGCCCTTGTGGTGTTGGTGAACTCACCGCCGAGAGATTTTATGTCTATTATGGTTTCGTCAGTCCACTCGATAAGGTCTTTGGATTTCCACGTAACAAGAGCGTGGTTTGACTCCCAGCCCTCTTCACATCTCATATCTGTACCTACTATGTAATAGCATCCGTCCTGACCTTTTAAAATATATGGGTCACGGACACATTTTTTACCCTTCTGCTGTGTTATGACAGCCTTGTTCCCGTTGAGGGGAGAGAAGTTATAGCCGTCTTCACTTACGGCAAAGTGTATTCTCTCCTCGTCTTTGCCGTTTCCGATAAAGTAAACAAAGAGATATTTGCCGAAAAGACTTTTAACAGGTTTAGCGAATTCCATTTTAACTCTCCTTATTTTTTGATTTTGTCCCAGTATTCCTTTGCCGCCTGTTCTGTTTTATTATCTCCGTAAGTATAATACTTTTTGTTTTTTATCTTGTCCGGGAGATACTGCTGAGGAACATAGTGGGAAGGATAATCATGGGGGTAGAGATAAAACTGACCTTTGTTCTGATTGTCTTCGCCGTCATAGTGCATGTTCTGCAGTTGGCGGGGGATCGGTCCGAAGTTGCCGCGACTCACATCTGTCATAGCCTCGTTTATTCCCATATATGCCGAGTTGGATTTGGGAGAGTTGCACACAAGAACTACCGCATTGGCAAGGGGTATTCTTGCCTCAGGCAGACCCACCATAAGTGCCGTATCAACGGCAGCCTTTACTATTGGTATTATCATCGGATAGGCGAGTCCCACATCTTCGTTGGCACACACTAAAAGTCTTCGTGTGGCAGAGGGGAGGTCTCCTGCTTCCAAAAGCCGTGCAAGATAATGGAGCGCGGCATCAGGGTCACTGCCTCGCATACTTTTCTGAAATGCGGAGAGAATGTCATAGTGCTCGTCACCTTCGCGGTCATATTTGAGGGCGCTTTTCTGTGTCAGTTCTCTTGCTTTTTCGATGGTGACAACTATTTTGCCTTCTTTATCGGGGAGAGTGCTTAAAACACAAAGTTCCGCCGAGTTCATAGCCTTTCTTACATCGCCGCCACAGGAAAGAGCGATATGCTTGATTACGTCCTCACCGGCGGCTATAGGCATATTCTTTTCCGTAGCAAGAAAGGAAAAGGCTCTTCTTACTGCGGGGAAAATGTCTTCTGACGTAACGCTTTTAAATTCGAATACTGTGCATCGGCTAAGAATCGCGCCGTGGATATAAAAATACGGGTTTTCCGTGGTGGATGCGATAAGAGTGATTTCGCCTCGTTCGATGTAGTCAAGGAGCGTCTGTTGCTGCTTTTTATTGAAATACTGTATTTCGTCAAGATAAAGGAGTATGCCCTGAGGTGCGGCGAGGGTGTCAAGTTCGGCAACTATGGCTTTAATATCTGCTGTTGAGGCAGTAGTGCCGTTGAGTTTGTGAAATCTTCGGTTGGTGTTTTTAGCCATGATTGATGCAAGTGTGGTTTTGCCTATACCGGACGGGCCGTAAAAAATCAGATTGGGCAGTTCGCCTGAATCTATAATATTACGAAGGGCGGCTCCTTTTTTGAGAAGATGTTTCTGACCGACTATATCCTCAACCGTCTGCGGTCTTATTCTGTCGGCAAGGGGTGCTTTCATAGTTTCACCTGCTTTTTTGATTATTACATTTATAATTTTAACATTAAAAATTGATGTTGTAAATAGAAAAATAACGGTTTTGTAAGGATTAAACATTTGTATAAAGGAAAAAATTAATGCGACTTCTTGAAAGGTCGGTTACAAATAATATTAATGCAAAAAAGATATATACTGACTAAAAAAAATTGATGAGAAAATATATTTAGTGTATTTTTCACAAAAAGGTTAAAAAGTACTTTTAATTTGAAAAAAATGGTGCTATAATACATTAGTTATATGATGAGTTGTACTGTCTTTGAATGTAAAAAGACGAAAATATATTGGACATTTCCGAAGAAAAAACGGAAAGGGAGATTTAATCTTGGAAAAATTAGTAATCCACGGCGGCAACAGACTGTCGGGCGAAGTTGAAATAAGTGGCGCGAAAAATGCCGCTGTTGCTATCATTCCCGCAACACTTCTCGCTCAGGATGTATGCCGTATTGAAAATATACCGAACATAAGCGATGTATCCTGTATGATCAGAATCTTAAGCCAGATGGGCGCACAGGTAAAATACATCAATAAACATACAATCGAAATCAACACAAAAACCGTCAACTCCTATATTGTGCCTCACGAGATGACAAGACAGCTCCGCGCGTCATACTATCTTATCGGCGCTCTTTTGGGAAGATACAACAGAGCAAAGGTTGCTCTCCCCGGTGGCTGTGATTTCGGAGTAAGACCCATTGATCTTCACATAAAAGGTTTTGAATTGCTTGGTGCCACAGCGGCAACCGAGGGCGGTATGATTAATGCAAAAGCGGATCATCTTACAGGCAGTCCCGTTTATATGGACAAGGTTTCTGTCGGCGCCACAATCAACATTATGCTCGCCGCAGTAAAAGCAAGAGGTCTTACGATTATTGAAAATGCCGCAAAGGAGCCTCATATTGTTGACCTTGCAAACTTCCTTAATGCAATGGGTGCAGATGTAAGAGGTGCCGGTACCGATGTTATCAAAATCCATGGCGTTACCAATATGCACGGCTGTACTTATTCTATCATACCCGATCAGATTGAGGCAGGTACCTATATGGTTGCTGCCGCTGCTACGGGTGGCGATGTAATAATCAAAAACGTAATACCCAAGCATCTTGAGTCTATTACGGCTAAACTTATTGAATGTAATGTAAAGGTTACTGAATATGACGATTCTGTCCGTGTTCAGTCAGACGGCAACTTCAGAAAGTGTAATCTTAAAACTATGCCCCATCCCGGTTTTCCCACGGATATGCAGCCTCAGATGGCTGTGCTTCTGTCCGTAGCAAAAGGGACAAGCCTTGTTTCTGAGGGCGTCTGGGATAACCGTTTCAGATATGTGGAACAACTTATAAGAATGGGCGCCAATGTTCAGGTTGACGGTACAATAGCCGTTTTCCAGGGCGTTGAAGAACTTACGGGTGCTCCTGTTAAAGCCGATGACCTTCGTGCCGGTGCTGCTATGATTATTGCAGGTCTTATTGCAAGAGGTATTACGGAAGTTGAAGACATTGTCTATATTGACAGAGGCTACGAGGACTATGTTGAAAAATTCAGAAATCTCGGCGCTGATATTTACCGTAAGGAAATACGCGAAGTCGGAGTAATAAACAGCGCAGGATAAATTAATTACAAAAAGAGTTTGTGAAATTTTTATTTTTAACAAACTCTTTTTTTACGGGAAAGGGAATCTATGGCAAAGTTTTGTTCTTTGTTTTCGTCAAGTTCAGGTAATGTAACTTTTTTGGGAAACGGTGACCGTGGCATACTTATTGATGCAGGTGTGAGTGCAAAGAAAATTAAAGAAGCACTTCTTTCAAGGGAAATTGACCCTTATAAAATTGACGGTATTTTCGTCACCCACGAACACAGTGACCATATAAAAGGCATAAGAATAATCGCCTCAACTTATAACATTCCCGTTTATGCTACCGAAGGAACAATGTCTGCTCTCGAAGAAAACGGAACAATAAACGGAAAGTTTCCTTTTGAGATTATGCCCCTTGAAGGTGTAACGGCGGGGGAACTGTTTGTGACTAGTTTTGTAACTCCTCACGACAGCCGTGAAAGTTGCGGATATAAAATAACCTTCCCTCACGGACAAAAGGCTGTGGTGGCTACGGATATCGGTAAGATTACACCGACAGTTGAAAAGGCTCTTATGGGTGCTGAACTTGTAATGCTTGAATCTAATCACGATATAGGTATGCTTCAGAGTGGGGACTATCCTTACTATCTTAAAAGAAGAATACTTTCCGACCGAGGACACCTTTCGAATATCGCCTGTGCCGAAGAAGCGGTGAAACTAATCAAAAAGGGAACAACCCGACTTTTTCTCGGACATCTGAGCACAGAAAATAATTTCCCTGACCTTGCTTATCAGACAACCTTTGCCGCATTGGAAAGCGAGGGAGCAAAAGAGGGAATTGACTATATTCTAAAAGTTAATGCCAAGGAAAATAACGAAGGCATAGTAAGGTTCTGAGGTGGTTTAATGCAGAGCGTAACACTTATCTGTATCGGTAAACTTAAAGAAAACTATCTGAGGGATGCCGTAAACGAATACATAAAAAGGCTTTCGGGGCTTTGCAAACTGAATATTGTAGAACTTCCTGCGGAAAAACTTTCAGATAATCCTTCCGGAAAAGAGATTGAAAACGCACTTGAAAGTGAAGGAAAAAAGATACTCGAAAAAATACCCAAGGGTGCATATGTTTATACAATGTGTATTGAGGGTAAGCAGAAAACAAGCGAAGAATTAAGCGCTGAAATGGAAAATCTTGCCGTAAGAGGTTACAGCAACATCGTCTTTATCATCGGCGGGTCTTTCGGTATCAGCGATAAGGTAAAGGCTGTGAGTGATTTCCGCCTTTCAATGAGTAAAATGACCTTTCCGCATCAGGTGGCAAGGGTTATGCTTCTGGAACAGATTTACAGAGCAATACAAATTTCCATCGGTACCAAATATCATAAATAAAAAATAAATTTTAAACGGAGGATATTATGGAATTTTTTGGTTACACACTTTTCGGCTCACTTGGCGGCGGCGCTCTTATGGCAGTGTCCGCAGTAATTTTTGTTGTAGGTCTTGTCTTTATCATTAAAGGCGGTGACTGGTTCGTTGATTCAGCATCCTGGTTTGCTGAAGCTACAGGTATTCCCAAGTTCGTTGTAGGTGCAACGGTAGTATCATTTGCAACAACCTTACCCGAACTTTTAGTTTCCGTAAGAGCAGCGATGAACGGCTCTGCTCAGCTTGCCATCGGTAATGCAGTAGGTTCTGTTACTGCTAACACAACTCTTATCATGGGTGTTTCTCTTGTTGCTATGGCAGGTGCGGTAAACAGAAAGAGTTTTACACTTAAGGGCGGACTTCTTCTTGCCGCTTCAATCGGTCTTACTGTTCTTTCTCTTTCGCTCGAACTTCCCACCTGGTCTGCTTATATTCTCTGGGCTATCTTCCTCATCTTTATGATAAGTAACCTTGTTGAAGGTAAGAAGGCTTCGGAAAGTGATGAAATTGACTCCTATGAAAAGAAGGAGATTCCCTCAAAACTTCTTTTCTTTATTCTCGGTACTGCAGGTATCGTTCTGGGTGCAGAATTCCTTGTCGGTTCAGGGCAGACTATTGCTAAGGGCTTTGGCATCAGTGAAGCAATCATCGGCTTTACGGTTATCGCTCTGGGTACTTCTCTTCCTGAACTTGTTACAACTCTTACGGCTATCCGTAAAAAGGAATCAGGCCTTTCGGTTGGTAACATTATCGGCGCAAACATAATCGACCTTACTCTTATTCTTCCCGTATGTGCAATTATCGACGGTAAGGCTCTTCCCGTAGCACAGATGAACATAAACTTTGACTTCCCCGTATGTATTTTCGCTTGTGCAATTGCTGTTGTTCCCACAATTATCGCAGGTAAATTCAAAAAGTGGCAGGGTGTTGCACTTCTTGCAGTTTATGTAGGATATATGGCTTGTCTTGTACTTAACGAAATGGGCGTAGTTTCTTTTGCATAATAACAAATAAAAGTCGGGTTGCTGCCCGGCTTTTTTCTTTACAAAAGGTAAGATTAATCCTTTGTTTTTGAAGTGTAAACAGATTGTAAACTATGCTTGAAAGGAAGAAAAAACGCTTTTTTTATAATTAAGTATAAGTTATAATAAACGAGCAATTTGATTGTGTTTCGTAACTAAAAAAAAGGAGAGAAAAAATCAAATGAAACAGTTTATCAGAAAAAATATAGCAAACTTCTTCTCTTGCGTACGAATTGTCGGTGCAATTTATCTCTTGTTAACTGCGACGGATTTTAGTGTAAACTTCTTGATTCTCTACGCTATTTTCTGTTCAACAGATGCAATTGACGGTTATCTCGCTCGCAAACTCAAGACTTCAAGTGTTCTCGGCGTTACTCTTGACACCATTGGCGACGGCCTCATCGGATTCACGCCTGTTAAGGTTCTTGTGGTTCAGAAACTAATCCCCGGTTGGTTCATCGTTTGGTTGGCAGTCACAGTGGCAATCTTCGCTGCAGCTGCAATAGTTGCACAGGTTAAGTTTAAGAAATTCACATTCCCCCATACTTATTTCGGTAAGTTAAACGGTGTTTGTGTTGCAGGTTCACCCTTCTTATTCCACCTTGTTGACATCAACATTCTCTTTGTTATCGTTGGTGGCGTATTCTTCTTTGCGGCTGTTGAGACACTTATCATTGTAATTAAACTTAAAGAACTCAAGCCTTTCGTTCCTTCAATTTTCCATACAGATTACGAACCTAAAGAAAAAGAACCCGCTGTAGCAGAAAAGAAGTAAATCCCTGAAAATCAAAACACTCAAAGCTTCGTGCCTTGAGTGTTTTTTCTGTATTAAAGATATTCTTCGGGGATATGCTCAACGAACATTTTCTGACCTTCCACATTGTAATGGATAAAATCATTTGTAAGTTCTTTTTTCAGCACTTGTGCGTCCTTTTCGTCGCGAAGATATTCGGTGGTAATCTGTCCGTCATGTTCGTCTGTTTCGGCTATCCATTTATCCATAGCATCGACAACGTCCTGTATATCTCTTGTCCATGTGAAGTCACGTATGCCGGGAAGAAGTTTGCCGAAGCCTTTGAAGGGAGTCTTTCTTGCAACATAAATTTCCCAGCCCTGTTCTTTGCATTTTTTAATGGCTTTTTTCGTTCTGTTTATTACTTCTTCAGCAGTTATGGGTGTACCGCCGACAGTGAGAGAGTAGGGGTGAATGACATCGTTGATGCCTTCCTTAAATATAACCTTTTTAACACCGTGGCATTTGACAATATCCTTATCAAAGCGGCCGAGGAAACTTTCGCCGTAAATATTGGCAAGAATTCCCTTACCGTTTTCTCCTATACGGTTGCCTGCGATAGCCTGCTGAATGACAGCCACATTTTTTCTGCCAATTTTTTTCAGACGCTCAGCCAGAAGGAACGGGATTTCGTTTGCCATGGTGGAATCGCCCGCTATTACTATTGCGTATGCATCTTTATCTGCCAGAGTATCCACACGGGTGAGAAAAGGATTTGTTTGCAGAGTGGCAATATCGGTTTTAAGTATAAGATGCCACATAGGTGTGAACTTTTTATTCTTTGTCTGATTTCCGAAGGAAAGCCATGTGTCGCTTCCGTAAAGGCCCTTTGTACGCATAACTGCGGCTTTGACAAAGATATTCACGGCAATTTCTTTCAGTGATTCGGTAGAAAAAGCAATCTCGTCTGAAGTTAAATCCTGCCCTGCCGGTATGGTGACCTCTTCTTTTCCGCCGAAGGTAACAGGGACAGGTGTATCCGTTTCGTGTTTTTTGAGGTTTGTCACCGTAGCCACTGAGCAGGCGGAAATTGTGAGAGGTTTTTTGCTGTAGCGATTAGAAAAGGTGAGTCTGATTTTTTCTCCCTTAAGAGTAGGTCTTAAAACAGTTCTTGCCGTCGAGTATAAAAGACCGTTGTTAAGATGAATGAGGGGACCGATGTGTATGCCACCCTTTGTGGGAGCAGCAGACCAGCAGGTTACCCATTTTTTATTTTCTTGCATATTGCTGACCTCTTTTCTTTTTGATAATTCAATATTAACATTTTGCGGAAAAGTAGTCAACAATAAACGGAGATTTTATAACACTACTGTAATCACATTTTCGTAAATTTGTGTACAGCCGAAAACGCTTACTTCCATAGTATAAACGCCCGGCTCTGCATCCGGATTAATGAGGGAGTGGTAATCTTCCCTGAATTTTTCCCCTCCCTTAATGAGTATCGGACGGGGAACAGCGTCAACAGATATGCCCGAACGGGAAAGATACACTTTTTTTCCGTTTTCGTATTTATAAAAACTGACATGTGCATTGTTGTGCAGATCTGTTCCTTCAAAAGGTCTGCTTGTATTTTCACAATAGCAAAAAACATAAAGATTCCTTCCGACAGGTATTTCAACATTATCTCCCGCAACTATGTCTGTCCCGTTAATACTCACTGTATAATCTATCTCAACAGGTGTGTCTCCGTATATTAATCCCACGAAAAATAACACAATTGATAAAAGTAAAGCTTGTATTTTTGATAACATAGCAGTAGCTCCTTAAAACTACAGAACAATCAGTTTACGGTAAAAATTACACTTGACTGACTTTTAACGGTTGTTTTTATGCCCTTACCAACACGGTAAGAGAGAGTAAGTCTGTATTCGCCCTCTGTTATGCTTTCGGGATTTTCAATCCACACACTTTCCGTTGCGGTTTGTGTGGGGTAAAGGGTGTAACCATATTCGGGAACGGCATATATAAGTTCTGAACTTTCCCACTGTCCGTTTACATTCCTTTCAAAGGAAAAGTTTGGTCTGCCGACAGGTCGGTTGGTATTGTTTTTGATTTCAAAGGATATGCCTTGGGTTTCGGTTGTGACAGGATTAACGGTAATTTCTAAATTTTCAGGCTTTGCTGGTAAAAGCAAAAAAGCCAAGGTGATAAAGAAAACTAAAATTTTACTTATCAAGTGATACATAATATGTTCTCCTTTTTCTGCTTATTCAGGATGTATGCATCCATCCTTGATTTTAAAATAGCACACTTTATTTTGTTTGTCAATATATTTTGCGTAACAAAATATAAAGTTATACAAAAACTGTCTTGATTTATGGTGGCAGGTATGTTAGAATAACAGCAGATAAACTATTGAAAAAGGAAACTGCGGTGCAGTTGAGGGTATACGGTTTTGCTTAATACGGAAAGTTTCAAAAGAGGAACTGTTGATCTTGCCGTTTTGTGCGTTCTTAAAGAAAAGGACATGTATGGCTACGAAATAGTAAAAGCGGTAAAAGAAAAATCCTGCGGTAATTTTGACTTGCCCCTGGGTACTCTTTATCCTGTTCTTTACAGATTTGTGGAAAACGGATATCTTACGGACAGGGATGAAATAGTAAAAAAGAGACTTCGTAAATATTATCATCTTGAGGAAAAAGGTGTGGAATATTATGAAGATTTGTTGAGGGAATACAGAAAAATATCCACTGGTATAAATCTTATGTTAGGCGGTGAAAAGTAATGGCAAAGGTAACGGACAGGGAACTGAAAAAATATTATTCCCGTGTAAGCAAGACTGTTTTTTGCAGCCGGAAGCAGAAGAAGGAATTTATTCAACAATTGAAAGAGAATGTGGAGGAATATGTTGCTGACACTCCTGATGCAACCATAGAGGATATAAAAAATTCTTTCGGCACACCGGAAACGATTGCCGAAAGTTTCATGGTAAATACAGACAGCGCAAAAATTAAAAAGCAGATTCAGATTAAAAAGATGATTTTTATTGCGCTTATTGTCGCGCTTGGTATTTATGCTCTGTTTGTTGTTTTAAGCCTTATTGATGTTCACACGGAGGCTCACGGATACTTTGAGGAAGGGTTTCTGACTGTCGGTAATATTATTGAAGGCGGTATGTTGCGATGAAAAAATTTATTGCTGTACTTTTATGTGCGTTGACTTTGCTTTTTTCTGTGATGCCTTGCGCTGCCTCTATTGAACAGGAGAGAGAATACTTCGAGGACGGTTCATACCTAGTTATAAGTGATGAAATTGAAAATAATGACATTATAAACGGTGAAGAGGGTATATCTCCTGAAGGGGAAGAACAGTTCAGTTTTTTAAAAAAGCTGATAGAATTTATCAAAAAAATTATTGAGTTTTTTAAAAATCGGGAAACAACTACCAAAACAAAATATATATCTTATTACGATTCTGAGGGAACGTGTCTGTGGACAGCGTATATAACGGGTGAGTTTTCATATAACGGAAAAAAATCCGTTTGTGAAAGCGTAAAGTCAGGTTGCTACATTTATGATACTGACTGGTCGGTTGTTTCAAAGGAAAGTTCAAAGAAAGGCAATACCGCTACGGCTCTGTTTAAAATCAGGCAGTATAAGATGGCTGTACCTCTTAAAACTATAGAAAAGGCGGTAATTCTTGTATGCGATAAGGATGGAAATATCAAATAAAGCAGGGCATCATAACCCTGCTTTTGTTATTATTTCTTCTACGCATTCTTCTGCTGTGAGCCCTTTACATTCGACGGTGAAGTCTGCGTATTTTTCATAAAGGCTTTTTCTTTCTTCGTAAAGTTCTTTCAGTGTAACACCGCTTTTCATTGCAACCCCACGGGTGTGAATATCTTTTATGCGTTTTTCCAATTCTTCTACAGGTAATGACAGATAAATAACGGTACTGACTTTCTTCAGTTTTTCCATTGCCGCTTCACCGTAAACGGCACTTCCGCCCGTGGCGATAACAGCATTGTCAAAATCATGGGAGAGAATGATTTTGTTTTCTGTTTCAAGAAAACTTTCCGTTCCCTCTTCTTCTATTATTTTACACAGACTTTTTCCTGTTTCACGCTGAATGATAAGGTCTGTATCGATGAAGTTTTTAATGAGGGATTTTGCCAATAAAACGCCCACGGTACTTTTGCCTGCTCCCGGCATACCGATAAGCGTGAGATTGTTTTTCATAATTATCATCCTTTGCTGTTGATAATTAAAGTTTATCATTGTACTCTTGCTGAGTCAAGATAATAATTAAACTTTATAAACTGATAAGTAAAAAAGAACAATTATGTGGACAAGAGAGATAATTTATGCTATTATTAAGTTTAAGGACATATAAGTATATCGAGGTGAATTTATGAAGAAAATTGATATCAAAGAACTCAAAGGTAACGCCGTTTCACTTTTTGACGATAAGTGGTGTCTTATTACTGCAGGAAACGGTGAAGATTACAACACCATGACTGCTTCATGGGGTGCTATGGGTGAACTGTGGAATAAGGATGTATGTTTCTGTTTCATCCGTCCTCAGAGATACACCTATGAATTTACGGAAAAGAATGAACTGTTTACGCTTAGTTTTTTCGGTGAAGAGTACAGAAAGGCTTTATCTTTCTGCGGAAGTAAAAGCGGAAGGGATTACGACAAGGCAAAGGAGACAGGTCTCACTGCTGTAGAGATTGACGGTTCTGTTACCTTTGAAGAAAGTGAAATAGTTATAGTTCTTAAAAAGGTCGCTTATCAGGACATTAAGCCTGAGGGATTTATCGATGAAACTATTGATGAAAAGAATTATCCCTTAAAGGATTATCACCGTATGTATATCGGTGAAGTTGTAAGTTGTTATATAAAATAATTAATGTAATATAAAAGGAGAAACAAAATGAAAAAGATCATCTCGCTTAATAACGATTGGGTATTCTGCAAAGAGGGAGTTAAGGAAACAGTAAATCTTCCCCACACATGGAACGGGCTTGACGGTCAGGGTGCAAACGAAGGCTCATATTACAGAGGCGCCTGCACTTATACAAGAATCATTCCCAGATATGAGGGCACAACCTATATCGAATTGAAGGGTGCAAACAGTGTGGCAACCGTAAAGATCAACGGCAGAAAAGTCGGCACCCACGAAGGCGGTTATTCTACTTTTCGCTTCGATATTTCCTCTTTCCTTTCTTCGCCGAAAAACTTCCTTGAAATCACTGTTGATAACGGCGAAAACAAAAAGGTATATCCCGGTTTTGCAGACTTCACCTTCTATGGCGGTCTTTACAGAGAAGTAAATCTTATCACCGATGTTCCCGAAACAAGATTTTCACTTGACGATTACGGCAGTAAGGGCGTTTATGTTACTGCCAAAACAAACGGTGATGTCAAGGTTAAGGCCGTTATCAGTAACTATCAGAAGGATGTCAAGGTTCTTTATGAGATTATTGACGCACAGGGTAATGTGGTTGCCACGGCAGGGGACAGAGAAAAATTACACGTTGATTCTCCTATCCTCTGGAACGGTATGAAGAACCCCTACCTTTACACTCTCAGAGCAACTCTTAAAAAGGGCGCTGACCTTATTGATAAGGTTGAACTCCGCTTCGGATTCAGAGATATTAAGTTCGATGCCGGGGAAGGTTGCTATCTTAACGGTGAATATATCAAACTCAAGGGTGTCTCCCGCCATCAGGACAGAGAGGTTATCGGCAACGCTCTTACTATGGAAGAACATAAAGAAGACCTTAACCTTATCAAGGAAATGGGAGCCAACTCAATCCGCCTTGCTCACTATCAGCAGGCAGAAGAGTTCTATGATCTCTGCGACGAAATGGGTTTCCTTGTATGGGCGGAGATTCCCGTTATTTCCCGCTTCTCAAAGGCTGCTCAGGACAATGCCATAAATCAGCTTGAAGAACTTATCAAACAGAATATGCACCACGCTTCAATTTACGCCTGGGGTATTCAGAACGAAATCACCATTACAAGCGAAAACGAAGCACTTATTGAAGGCATCAAAGAACTTAATGCATATGCAAAACTTCTTGACTCCTCAAGACCTACCACCTGTGCTCAGTTTACAATGTGCGGACTTGATTCCGAACTTAACAGAATTACTGATATTCTCGCTTACAATCACTACTTCGGCTGGTATATGAAAACCTGCGAAGGTCTTGACGAATGGCTCGAAAAATTCCATGCCGCTAATCCCGATCTTAAGATGGGTATTTCTGAATACGGCGCAGAGGGTGTTCTCGGTTACTTCAGCGACACCCCTGTTCAGGGTGACTATTCCGAAGGCTATCAGGCTCTCTATCATGAGCATTATATAAAGAGTATCAATGCTAACAAGTGGATATGGGGCTCCTATGTATGGAATATGTTTGACTTCGGCTCTGCAGTAAGAAACGAGGGCGGTGTCAAGGGCAGAAACAACAAAGGTCTTGTTACCTTTGACAGAAAGACTAAGAAGGATTCATTCTGGCTTTACAAAGCCTTCTGGGCAGAGGATAAGTTTGTACATCTCGTAGGCGACAGATATCCTCTTCGCAAAATCGGAGAGCAGACCTTTAAGGTTTACTCCAACTGTGATAAGGTACAGATTAAGGTTAACAATAAGCAGAAGACAGTTACAGCAGAAGGCATTTTCGTATTTGACGGTATGGAAATCAAAGCCGGCGAAAACAAGATTGTTATCACAGCAGGTGATATTAAGGAAACTTACATCATAAACGGTGTAGACGAATATCCTGCAGAATACTCTATGCCCGAGGGCGCAAAATCAATGGTGCGCAACTGGTTTGTTGAAAGAGACAGTTCGAAAAACGAAGACTGCTATTCTCTTGACGACACCATCGGCGATCTTCTTAAGAGCGACGATATAATGGGTATGGTCGGCGGCGCGGCAGGCAAACTTATCAAGAGCCCCCTTATGCTTGCAGTGAAACCATTTACTTTAAGACAACTTCTTAATCTTCCTATCGTGAATCTTAATCCCGAAATCGTTGAAATGGTTGAAGATTACCTGGGAACTGTGAAGAAATAATATAGTATATATAGAGGAAAAGACAGACTTTCGAAAGGAAGGCTGTCTTTTTTGTTTGACAAGAGTGGTGGAAAAGTGTATTATTGGTATAGAAAGAAAATTCAGGAGGAATATAAATGAAAAAAGTATTCAGAAGCATCTTATTTGTTGCGCTTATGACCATATTGTGCATGGCTGCGGCTGTGACATCAGAAGCAGCATCTTCAAACGATTTTACATATAAAATTGTCGATGGTGAAGCAATAATTACAGGTTACACCGGTGCTGGTGGAGTGGTTGTTGTTCCTGCTGATTTAGGTGGTTATACTGTAACCGGTATAGGTGATTATGCGTTCAGTTCAATGAATGAAAATATGGAACAACAGTTGCCTGCTTGTAAAATAACATCTTTAACTTTGCCTGATACTATTAAGACTATCGGCAATTGTGCCTTTCAGAGAGTAAATTTTTCCTTTTTTGTAGGAGCGATTTTTGGTTACAATACAGTTTCTGATTTGAGCGTGTTTATTCCTGCGGGCGTGGAAGAAATATTTCTGACTGCATTTTGGTGTACGGAAATGAAGTTGGAGAATGAAAAATATACCGATTTAAAAATCAATATATTTTATGGCGGTACTGAAGAACAGTGGAGAGAATTTGAGTCTCAGTGGGAAAAAGAGATGGAAATTGAATTCGATCCGGGGGTGTTTGGCGGATTAGAAGTTGATGTTGATGGATATAATTTTAGAATAGAAGAAGTAGTAAATGGTGGCGATTTTACTTTATGTACAGCAATATATAATGATAAGAATACTGCAAAATGTAACTGCGACGGTGTTGAACATATATGGAAAAGTTCTGATGTTCTGTCCGACTGTAAAAAAGGCGGAAGGATTGAATACGAATGTATCGTTTGCGGTGAAATTAAAACAGAAATCATAGCCCCTAAAGAACATGAATGGAAAGAGTATCCTGATATCTTTGCTTTCTGTGGCGATAGGGAATACTATCTTGATTGTGATGGTTGCAGTGTTGCCGATTATGTATACATTACCGGCAGTAAAGAGCATGATTTGTACTTGGATATGGAAGAATTTTCTGATTGCGAAGAAGGTGGAACGGCCCATTATTGGTGCAGAAACTGTGAATCTCCTGTTAAAACAGAAGTCATCGCTCCTGCACCCCACAAAATAGAGTGGCAATCAAATTATGATGCTACCTGTACAGAAGACGGTACCAAGTATTCATATTGTACCCGATGCGATGTTGATTATATTGAAACTGTTATCGACGAAGGAACTGCTCACGGTCATAATTTTAACAATTGGACTGTTATTTTTGCCGTGTCTTGCACACAGGACGGTATCAGCGTAAGGTCATGTAAGCGTTGTGTTGATATTGATGTTGCTAACGAAAAGGCTTACGGTCATAAGGATGAAAATACCGACGGCAAGTGTGATGAGTGCGAAGTTGTTATCACGGAACAAGATAAAAACCATACCGATGGACATGAGTATGCTTCGTTCGTAAATAAACAACCTACCTGTACCTCCGCGGGCACAAAAACTTTTATTTGTTTTTGCGGTGACCAATATACAGCAACAATCGCTAAACTTGGTCACAGTTATTCTTCAAGTTACACAGTAGATAAAAAAGCAACCTGCACAGCAGATGGTTCGAAGAGTAAACACTGTACAAGAAGTGGTTGCACAGAAAAGACGAGTGTAACAGTAATATCCGCAACGGGACATGATTATGGTTTGTATGCAGTTGATGAAGCAAGTTGTACAAAAAACGGTACAAGTTATATGAAATGTATCAACTGTGGCGATGAATACACAAAAGAAATTAAAGCACTTGGGCATAATTATTCAACAAATTACACAGTAGATAAAAAAGCAACCTGCACAGCAGATGGTTCGAAGAGTAAACACTGTACAAGAAGTGGTTGCACAGAAAAGACGAGCGTAACAGTAATATCCGCAACAGGACATGATTATGGTTTGTATGCAGTTGATGAAGCAAGTTGTACAAAAAACGGTATAAGTTATATGAAATGTATCAACTGTGGCGATGAATACACAAAAGAAATTAAAGCACTTGGGCATAATTATTCAACAAATTACACAGTAGATAAAAAAGCAACCTGCACAGCAGACGGCTCGAAGAGTAAACACTGTACAAGAAATGGTTGCGCAGAAAAGACGAGCGTAACAGTAATATCCGCAACAGGACATGATTATGGTTTGTATGCAGTTGATGAAGCAAGTTGTACAAAAAACGGTATAAGTTATATGAAATGTATCAACTGTGGC
>JAZSPI010000057.1:0-4128 GCA_045537395.1 Acutalibacteraceae bacterium
ACATTTGCAATTGCAAATACAGCAATTATCATCACAAGCACCGTGACGAAAATCTTATTAAATGCTTTCATATTTGTATCCCACACCCCATACCGTCAGAATATGCTTTGGATTTTTCGGGTCGTCCTCAATTTTCTGACGAAGCCATTTTATATGTACGGTAAGGGTCTGCTGTTCGGAAAAGCTGTCGCTTCCCCATATCTGATTGAAAAGATACTCTTTTGTGAGAGTTTTTCCCTTGTTTTCAATGAGAAGAGAAAGAAGATCAAATTCCTTTGATGTCATTTCGATTTTGACATTGTTTTTATAAACGGAATTACTCACTTTATTGATTCGTATTTCTCCGTCGATAATTTCATCAAGGGCATATCTTCTTTTAAAAATCCCACCGATTTTTGCAAGCATAATGTCAATATCATAAGGCTTTTCGATATAATCGTCAGCACCCGCAATAAGCCCGTTCAGTTTATCCTCTTTATCGGTTTTTGCACTCACTATCAGTATGGGAGTGTTGCTGTCCTCACGGATTTTTTTACATACCGCAAAGCCGTCTATTCCGGGTAGCATTATATCAAGCACAACAAGCCTTGCCCCGTATCTTTCATACAGCGACAAAGCCTTTTCTCCCGTGTCTGCTACCGATACAACATAATTTTCCCTACGGAGAAAATCACACAGAAGTTCTGATATTTCTTTATTATCCTCAACTATAAGAATGTCAGTCATAATTTATCCTTTCAAATGGGAATAAGGGCGACAGTATTTTGCCGCCCGTATTCGCCTTACCAACCAAGTTCTAAAAGCCAGTTGTTAAGCGCTCTTTCGCGCTCTCTCATCTGCGAATTGTTTTCGCATTTTCCGAGGTTGTATTCGCCCTTTATGTTTCCATCAACTATATAGAGCACTCTTGTGCATTTAGCAGCAACTTTTGAATCGTGAGTTACCATCATAATTGTTGTGCCGTCTGCATTGAGTTTCTGAAGTTCTTCCATAACTTCATCTGATGATGTTCTGTTGAGCGCACCCGTAGGTTCGTCGGCAAAAATCATCTTAGGGTTATTTATCATACTGCGACAGATGCAGGCTCTTTGTAACTGTCCTCCCGAAACCTCGTTTATGTCGTTATCGGCGATGTCGATAATACCGAGTCTGCGCATTAAATCCTGCCCACGCTGCATAGTTTCCTTGCGTGTTTCGGTGTTCTTATTTGATTGTACAGCAGGGAGTATTATGTTGTCAAGTAATGTGAGATTTTTAAGCATATACATCTGCTGAAAGATAAATCCCATTTCGTCAAGTCTTAAATCAGCGAGTTTCTTTTCACTCATTTCTGCGATGTTCTTTCCGCAGAATTTCGCTTCGCCCGATGTGATTCCGTCCATACCCGAAACGGCATATAAAAGTGTTGATTTTCCTGAGCCCGAGGGGCCCATTATGGCTACCATTTCGCCGTCCTCAACAGTAAAGTTTACATTCTTGAGAACATTGTTCTGACGCTTGTTTACGATATATGTCTTGCAGAGGTCTTTTACTTCTAAAATATTCATAACTGTTTCCTTTCTTACTCAATGTTGGCAGTATCTGATGATTTGATTTTTCTTGTGTAGAGCGATGTTAAAAATGCACTCATAGTTGTTGTCAGAAGAACTACAATCGGGAAAACGAGATAGAGTTCCATAGGATTTGTAATGTAATCAACCGCAAGTTCCATACCCATCATTTTGAAAATCGGGTCGATGCAGAGATGTGTGAGTGGCATCGAGAAAATTTCTGCGATAATAACCGCAATAATTCCCACAAATAAAAATCTTAATGTGTGATAAGCATAGATTTTTCCGTTTCGTGTGCCTACTGCCTTCATAAGTGCGATTTCGCCCTGTTCCTTTGCTATGAAAGAACGTTCCATAAGAACGGTTATGAGTGCAGATAAAACTATTGTGAGAACTGCTACAAGGGATTTTACCGCAGCAAGAGTTTTGGTAACGCCTAACATATCTGATGTTTCTTCGGCACAACTTTTTATATTTTCATAATCCGAGAAAATTCTCTTGATTTCTTCAATTCTGCGTTCAGCCTCTTTATCATCGGGATTGTCGGTAAACATAATCTGTGTGTCTATAGCACCGTGTACCTGAACATAATTTATATACTCGTCGCTGTGAAGTCTTATGCCGTTCCCTTGCTGATTCATCGACTGAAAGAATGCAGAGATGATATATTCCTTATCGCCGTCAATGGTTTTTATTATAATTGTATCGCCTATATCTGCTTTAAGGTTTTCTGCCGAAAGTCTTGTTATTGCGATTTCGTTTGTGTTCTGTGGCATTGTTCCACCTGTATATTCATACATATCCATTGTCGTACCTGTGCCTTGATATATAGGAACACTGATTTCAGTTTCTCCGTGAACAACAGGCAGGGCAAATACCATTTCACGATAACATTTTGAGGGTATATTATTTTCTGCAAGAGTTTTTTCCATGTCATCAAGATGCTTTTCGAGTTTTTCACGGCCACCTTCCGACATACACTCCTGAAATATTTCACTGTCAGAGCTATATACATCGCAGTCAGCCCAGCCGAAAGTTGTTGAAAGGCTCCCGCTGTTCATTGTGGCAACAGTGTTTGAAAGTATAAATATAAGGGAAAGACAAAGCACAAATGTAAGAGTAATAATGCTGTATCTTTTAGGCGCGCTTACAATATCGTTAAGTGCAAGGAAAGATGTTGCAGAGAGTTTTGATTTTCCAAGGCTCATAATGCTCTTTTTACGGAAGCGTTCACCCGTCTGACCGTTTCTTATTGCATCAATGGGAGTGAGTTTCTTGACCTTACCTGTGCATCCATAGCAGAAAAGAAGAATTACCGCTATTACAAACACAGCACAGAGAATATTAAGTATAACAGGATTCTGATTGCTTATAATAATTGATTGTGAAGAAACACTCATAAGCATTTTTCCGAACGGAAAACTAAGGAAAAGTCCGATAACAGAACCGATTACAGAAAGCCCTGCATATTTTATAAGATAAAGCCCACGGATTTTGAAGTTGCTGATACCTATTGCTTTCATAACACCGATTTCACGGAATTCTTCTGAAAGTGTAAAGGTAATTGTAAAATGAAGAACTACGAAAGCGATTGCGATAAGTATTAAACTTACTACAAGAAGCAGACCGACAACAATCATATCAAATATATATGAAAATTCCATAGAGGCTCTGTCCATTGTAAGAACACTGTTGTTGATAAGAGGTTTCGATTCTTCAATCACTGTATCAACATCCGAAGAATATATGTAGACAATAGAACCACCGTAATATTCTTCTGTATTTTCTTCAGAAAGAAAATAATTAAAATCTTCCTCGCTTATAATGTATCTTGCAAAATTTACCTGATTCGCGCCGAAAAGTGCGTCCTTTATCTTGCCTGCAAGAGTAAATTCACGGCTTACTCCGTTTACTTCAATGGTAAGTTTATCGCCGATATCAGCACCGATAGCGTCAGCCCTGCTTTCTGTCATATAGAATTCGCCCTGATTTACTGTTTCAAGGATACTTCCATCGGGCAGAAAATAATTCAGACAAATATCACTGTGAATCATATTCGTTCCTATATCAACGACTTTATCCTCGTCATCAAAGGCAAAATTATCTTTCGTCAGAAACAGCATTTTTTCTTCTGAATAGCGTTCAACTGCATCTGTCGAATTCATCGTTTCATCAACGTCAACCGAGAGACTTTTATTAAATGTAATCACGAGATAATCAGGCGCATCCGCCATTTCAAAATAATTGTCAAGCGCCGTTGTAACGCTTAAAATGTTGTTTACGCTTGATGATACGAACATTGTCGCGAGTATGATAAATACAAGCAGAATAACATTCATAGCCTTTTTTCGTTTAAGGTCTTTTTTCAGAATACTAAAATACATTTTTATGCTCCTTTCATCGTTGTAACCTGATTGTAGCATATAAATTATTAAATAATCCTTAAATATTTTTCATAAGGTCTGAGTTTATTTTATCATATTCTCATGAAAATGCAATTTTCGGGTAAAAAACAACCCCTCTCATAAAATGCGTATAGTGATATAGAAGTTTTCCGAACTTAATACAGCGGATTATG
>JAZSPI010000070.1:0-6082 GCA_045537395.1 Acutalibacteraceae bacterium
AAGCGGTTTTGGTGACTTTTGCCAAGGACAAAAGTCACTCAGCGAAGCGTATCTACCTTACTGTTTCATTGAAACATAAAAAACAATCGGCGTGGAGACGATTGCCCGATACCTTTCGGTTTAATAAAAAAGCAGAACGGTTAGTAAAACACAAGAGCCGTTGTGCAAAACCGAAGTTCTTCGTCTGCACAATGGCTCTTTTCATGCTTTGTTTTACTGTTTTAATCAGAAATTAAATCCGCTGTAACCCCAATGATCAAATTCGTTGTACTTGACATAAAGCCTGCTTTTGTCAATTCCGAGTTCATCGGCAACGATTTCCGTTATCTTTTCAGTAAGTGCATCGTAACCGCTGTCACTTGCTTTCCCCAAAAGATCTACCTCAATGATTCCGCAGTTTTCATCGCTTCCTTTAAACCAGAGACGATGGTTATCCTGAAAATCAACCATAAGCCAGTTTTCACTTTTACCGATAAGAGTGATTGCCTCTCCGAATTTTTCTTTAAGGACAACTTCTTTTTCCTTGGTAATTTCCACTGATGTTTTAGTTGTAATTAATGGCATAGTTTTTATCCCCCTTTATCACATTCTGTCCATAGCCGTGCTGTTCATTACAAAACGAAGAACATTTGCGGCAGTTCTCTGCATTTCACCAAGGGTAATACCTTCCACCTTACCGTAGGAAGCAAGAAGTGTACCGTCAGGAGTTTTGTTTTTGCCTGTTCTTCCGCCACCGGGCATAAGCACGTCAACCTGTGCTCTTACTCTGTATGCCTGATCTTCCATAATGGGGAATTCCTGACTCTTTGACTTTCTCATCCACCAGTCTGTCATAACGTTACCTGTATAGCCCCATTCTTCTCTTAAAATAAGAGTACAGAGTTCATAGTTATAATGTCCCCATACGCCGTTGATAAGGTTATAGGAAGTCATAATATTTTTCGGCTGTGCTTCCTTTACGCAGATCTCAAAACCGCGCAGATAAATTTCACGGAGAGCTCTTTCGGATACTCTTGAATCATTACCGTTACGGTTAAATTCCTGATTGTTACATGCATAATGCTTCGGACAGGCAGATTTGCCGTTTCTCTGAACACCCCTTACATAGGCTGCAGCAATTTTACCGCAAAGATAGGGATCTTCAGAGAAGTATTCGAAGTTTCTTCCGCAAAGGGGATTTCTGTGAATGTTCATACCGGGAGCAAGAAGAATATCTGTACCGCGGTCTGCCATTTCTTCACCGAGTTTTGCAAGAAGTTCTTCGGTAAATTTTTCATCAAAGGTACTTGCAAGGAGTGTACCGATGGGAATAAGTGAGCAGGATGCTGAGAGTCTGATGCCTGAAGGGCCGTCAGTAGTTGTGGCGGCAGGGATCCCCTTTTCACGCATAGAAGGAAGAACACCGCCGAAACAGCCTGCATTACCTGAAACACCGAGGGGGCTGTTCATAATATAGTCGCCTCTTGAAATTGCTTCAAGTTCATCAAGACTGAGCTGTGCTACGAAATCTTCCATAGACACCCTGCCCTCTTTTACATCGATAAGTTTATAACCCTTATCTCCTGTAATCTCTTTGCAGTCGGGAAGATTGTCAAGAATTATCTTTTTAAGGTCATACTGCTTTTTGTAAACAGGTTTTTTCTCGATATAATATCTGCCGCCGTTAACTGCAGCAGTTACAATTTCAAAATCCTGTCTTGGTGCGGCTACCTGTGAAAGAGCCTGATAAAGAACGGTTTCTTCTGCAGTCCATTCATAAACTTTTACTGCATCTCTTACATTGTCACCTGCAGCAAAGCCATATGTACCCTTTTCGATTACGTATGAAGATTTGAAACCTGTCTGTCCCTGCTCATCATAAGAAGAGAGAGAATATTTCGAAACAAAGAGAGTAAGGTTCTGACTTTCATCCTTTGCGAGAATGTCTGTCTTTTTGAAAGCAACCAATTCGCGGTAAGGATTACCGAGAACACCGCAGGGCTTTTCGATATAAATCTGCGGAGCATAAGCAGAGGCGTGTTCCCCATTATTCTTTACTTCAAGAGTAATTTCAAAGCCGTCTTCCTTTTCTTCGGCAGAAACAAAGACAGTTTCAAAATCTCCGTAAGTAAGACCGAAGCCGAAGGGATAGAGAACTCTGTTTTTAGAGAAAGTTTCAAAATAACGGTAGCCTACATAAATATCTTCCGTATAGTTGTTATATTCCTTGTTACCGAAATCCTTTGCAGACGGGAAATCTTCATATTCCCTTGCCACTGTAGCAGGAAGTTTACCCGAGGGGGAGACCTTACCGCAGAGAATATCTGCCACAGCGTTACCGCTTTCCATACCGCCCTGCCATACAACAAGAACAGCGGAAATCTTATCACCGAACTTTTCGAGGAAACTCATATCCATAATGCAGCCGATATTGAAAAGAACAACTGTGTTATCAAATACTGCAGTAACATTCTTAAGTACATCAAGTTCTTCATCGGTGGCATAGTAACTGCCCTTTTCCAGAGCGTTTTCTCTGTCTTCGCCGCTTGAACGACCGATTACTACTACGGCTGTGTCGCCTGTGGCTCTTTTAACGAAATCTTCATTTACGGGCATTTCGGGATAAAATCTCGGCCAATGTCCCCAGAAACCGTGGTCGATTACATTTCTGTCGCACCATTTTTCATAAAATTCGGCTGTATCTTCGTCCAGAACAAGGCTTTCGCAGTTTCTAATACCTTCGATAAGATTTACTGCATAAGGCTTGTTTACATCACCGCCTGAACCGTAGCCTGTATAGAACCAATCCTTCTGCACTCTGCCGAAAAGAGATACGGACGAGCCTTCCTTAAGGGGAAGAACACCGTCATTTTTCAGAAGAACTGCGCCCTTTGCTGCAGCATCTCTTAGAAGTTCGGGCATGCCGGGGGTGATAATTTTTTCAGCCGTACTTCTCTGCTGTTCAGCCTGTGAAAGAGAATTGATTTTGCTGTAAACTTTACCTACAACAGAAAAAGCCGCATCTTTGATTTTTTTCATAATTTTATCTCCTTTAATCTTTATCAAATATTTGCTTGAATTTATGTCTGTTAATCTCGTTGACAATAACGGAAATACAGGTAATACCGACACATATACCCGCCGCAACCTGAAGCATAGACATCAGTTCTTTATCAAAGGCTTCCATATTACTCGTCACGAAATAATAGGTAGTGTAATAGAGCCTGTAACCTGGGATAAGAGCGATTATGGAACATGCCAAAATGGGTGTGGTAGGTGCTTTCATAACTCTTGCCATGATTTCCGCATAGACGGTGGCGAAAAGTGACGGCACGAAATTCTGAAAAAAGAGATTATCTGAAACCTTCACACAGCCCGCATAAACAAATACTACCAATGCACCGCCCACGGCACAACAGAAAACTCTGCTTTTGTTTGACTTAAAGAGAATCGAAAACCCCACGGTACCGATAACGCCCGAAACAAGCAGAGAGAGAAGTTCTTTCATTTCCATATTCACACCCCCAGAAGTCCCGAAATATAAATGGGAATGGCGAAGCCGACAGCGATGGAAAGGGCTAAAATAACCGATTCAAGCAGTCGCAGTATACCCGACATAAGGTCACCGCAGAGCATTTCTCTTACAGAGTTGGTCATCATAAGCCCGGGAATGAGAAGCATTATATTGCCTATCATAATCATATCTGCATTACTGCCGAAGCCTATGAACACAAAGAAAATCGCCATAGCACCTGCCAAAGCCGAGGTCAGTGCCGTAAAAAACAGACGACTGGCACCCGTAACCTTAACAAAGGAATTAAAAAGGTAAATCATAACGGAAATGGGAATAGTGGCAAGAGCGTCCATAACCGTTCCGCCGAAAAATACGGCAAAGCCTGCCGAGGCGAGCATATAACCGAAAAGAACTATGGGATTGAAAAGCCTCGAGGGCACCATAATTTTTTCAAGTTCTTCTCTCGCCTTTTCCGTATCCGGCTTTTCGGTGCAGATTTTACGGGAAAGAGCATTAAGATGTTCAAGTTTATCGAAGTTAATAGAATAAGAATAAATACGCCTTGTCTGGGTATGGGTTCTTCCGCCTTCGTCGGCTACCGTTGCCGTTATCATTGAAACAACGGAAAAAACCTCGGTGCTTTTCATACCGTAAGCGTAACCTATACGGATAATGGTTTCCTCCACCCTGTTCATTTCGGCGCCGCATTTTATCATACTTTTGCCAAGATCAAGAGCAAGACTTAAAACCTTTTCCGTTCGGTTTCTGTCATAATTAGTGTCCATATTTTCCCTCTTTACACGCGTTATAAGAGCATTGTGTATCATTGTAATTATAATACCCTAAAGAGAGAAAAGTCAAGGTCTATTCGTGAAGGAAGTGTGAAGAAAACTTTTTCACTTCCCGATTTACTTTAATATCCTTTACCGTCTTGCTTTTTAAGTACGGCACAGGTATAATAATAAAAAACTTTCGGGAGATCTGCTATGCTTCAGAATATAAAAACCTTCATAAAAAAAGAACCTGTTTTCATTATTTCTGCCTTATGTGCAATAATTACGGTGTTTTTCGTACCACCCGATAAAGAATATCTCGGCTACATAGACTTCCGCGTCCTATCCATTCTCCTGTGTCTTATGGCTGTGGTGGCAGGGTTCAAAAAAGCAGGCATTTTCAGCACCCTTACATATCAGCTTCTGAAAAGAGCAAAAAAAGGAAAGATTCTCAGTGTCATTCTTGTTATGCTTCCCTTCTTTTGTTCAATGCTTGTAACAAATGATGTGGCACTGATTATTTTCATTCCCTTTACTGTTTCTCTGCTGACAAATCTTGGTTGCACAGAAAACACAGTTCCCTTGATTGTAATGCAGACAGTAGCAGCAAACCTCGGCAGTATGGCAACCCCTGTAGGAAATCCTCAGAATCTGTTTATCTACTCTGCCTTTAATCTTAATGCCGGTGATTTCTTCGGCGTCACCGTTCCTCTTACGGCAGTAAGTTTCGTCTGCCTTTCCCTCTCTTCTTTGTTTTTTCTCCCCGACAAACTCGATATGGATGAACCGAAAAAAGAGACCGTAAACGACAAAGTTTTTCTCGGGGTATGTGTTATTCTTTTCATTCTTTCCCTTCTGACCGTGTTCAGAATTCTGCCCTATCAGATTACGACAGTAATTACAGTTATTGTGATGCTCTTTTTAAGCCGTGAACTTTTCAAAGAAATTGACTTTATGCTTCTTATGACCTTCATCTGTTTTTTCATAATTTCCGAAAATTTAGGCAGAATAGAGGATGTGCGTACTCTTCTGCAAAATCTTCTTGAAAAAAGTACTCTGCTGACAGGTACCCTGTCAAGTCAGATTATAAGTAATGTTCCCGCTGCAGTACTTCTGTCAGGCTTCACAGATAACTGGAAAGAACTTCTTGAAGGAGTAAATATAGGCGGCCTCGGCACACCTGTAGCATCTCTGGCAAGTCTTATCACCCTTAAGTTTTATCTTAAAACACCTGAGGCGAAGTTTATGAAGTTCCTGGCTGTTTTTACAGCGGTGAATGTGGTGGGATTGGCTGTGCTATTGACTTTTGCTTTTGTGGTGTGAAAAATCAAATAACAAAACAGGACAGACTACTGTAAAGCGCAGTAACCTGTCCTATTCATTTTGACTCTTTACCCCAACTATTGGCATAGAGCCTTTTTGCTTTATCGATTACCCCAACATTTATTGTAGCGCAAAATGAAAAAACCAAGTCTTTCGACTTGGTTTTTTGGAGCGGATGACGAGGCTCGAACTCGCTACCTCCACCTTGGCAAGGTGGCGCTCTACCAGATGAGCTACATCCGCATATTGGTGCCTCCGGTCGGAATCGAACCAACGACACGTGGATTTTCAGTCCACTGCTCTACCAACTGAGCTACAGAGGCATACAGAGAACTCTATTGAATTCCCCATTAAATGGCGACCCGGAACGGGCTCGAACCGTCGACCTCTAGCGTGACAGGCTAGCGTTCTAACCAACTGAACTACCGGGCCATTGGTGGGAACAACAGGGCTCGAACCTGTGACCCTCTGCTTGTAAGGCAGATGCTCTCCC
>JAZSPI010000083.1:0-1624 GCA_045537395.1 Acutalibacteraceae bacterium
ATTGCCGGAAATTGACCTTGAAAACATTGACACAGAAACGGAATATGTTGAACCGGAAACAGAAAAGGAAAAAGTACTTATCGAGTGTGTAGAGGATGTCCTTGGCACAGAAAGAGTAAGTGTACTTGACAACTTCTTTGATATGGGAGGCGACAGCCTTAAGGCAATAGAACTGACTGCAAAGTTGGAAGAAAGAGGATATACGGCAGGAATAAAGAACATCTTCTCCTGTAAGGATATACGTGAACTTGCCTTGGCACTCACAGAGAAAAAGGAAGAATATGTAAAGGTAGAATACGGAAATGTTATTCCCGCAACGTCTGCCCAGATGCGAGTATATACAGCACAGATGCTCGCTCCCGATTCAACACATTACAATATTACCTACGGATTCAGAATGGAAGGAGCAGAAAAAGAGCAACTGGAAAAAGCAGTTAACAAACTCATAGAAAGACACGAAAGTTTAAGAACTCATTTTGAAAACAGAAACGGTGAGATTGTACAGGTAATAGAAGAAAAGGCAAGGATAGCAGTAGAAGAAATATCTGAAGATAAAATTAACGGCTTCGCAAAAGCCTTTGATCTGAGTAAAGCACCGCTTGTACGTGTAGGACAGAGCAAAGAAACAGTTGTAATAGATATTCACCATATTATTGCAGACGGAGAAAGTATGCCCATATTCTTCAGGGAACTGAATGAACTGTATATGGACAGAGAATTACCGGAAGCAGCGGTACAGTACGGAGAATTCGCAGTAACAGACGGATATACCGAAGATAACGGGAAGTATTGGCTGAGTGTATTCGGAGAAGAGATACCGACACTTGAATTGCCGACAGATTATCCCAGAGGAACTCAGCAGAGTTTTGAGGGAAGCAATATCTATGAAGTGATAGAAAAAAGCCTTCACGAAAGAATAGAAGAGAAGTGTAAAGAAAGAGGAATAACGCCATATGTATATTACATGGCGTGCTTCAGCATACTTCTTTCAAAACTTTCGGGTAACGAAGATATCGTTGTAGGAACACCCATAAGCGGAAGAAGCAGCCGCTTTCTTGAAACAGTAGGTATGTTCGTAAATACAATAGCCCTGAGAAGCAGACCCGAAGGAGAGAAGACAGTAGGTAATCTTCTCACTGAAATCAGAGACAGTTCCATAGAAGCAATAGACAACCAGAACTATCCGTTTGGCGAACTTGTAAAGAAACTGAATATTGAAGTGGGTGGCAGAAATCCCATATTTGATGTAATGTTTGCATACCAGAGTTTTGAGATGACAGACACATCTTTCTCGGACAAAAAGATTGAACCAATAGCCCTTACTACAGCATCAGCAAAGTGTGATATTACCTTCAATATTCTTCCGAGAAAAGATGATGCAGTGCTGTCTGTGAATTATTGTACAGACCTTTTCAAAGAAGAAAGAATAGAGAAGTTCACAAAAATGTATGCTCTTCTTCTTGAACTTTGTCTGAAGGATGAAAAACAAATCAAAGATATATCCGTAACGGATATGTCTGTTGTCAATAAGTTCAATGATACAGTGCACAATTATGATATTCCTGATAATTCAACTGTCTACAGTCTTTTTGAGAAGAATGCAAACGAAAACAAATCAAAAGTC
>JAZSPI010000014.1:0-4612 GCA_045537395.1 Acutalibacteraceae bacterium
AAACAAATCAAAGATATATCCGTAACGGATATGTCTGTTGTCAATAAGTTCAATGATACAGTGCACAATTATGATATTCCTGATAATTCAACTGTCTACAGTCTTTTTGAGAAGAATGCAAACGAAAACAAATCAAAAGTCTGCATATCTACTGAAGAAGGCTCAGTAACCTTCGGTGAGTTCCTTAACATTTCAGAAAAACTTGATGCAGAAATACGTAATATTACTAACGGTAAAAAATCTGTAGTTGCCGTAATTGCTGAACGTTCAATTGAAATGTATGCAGCCATTTACGGAACAATCCGTGGCGGTAACGCTTATCTGCCCATAGACCCGGACTATCCTCAGGACAGAATAGAATATATACTTCAGAACAGTGAAGCGGCCTTAGTTCTCTGTCAGGGTAAGTTTGCTCATGTCGCAGGTGATACCGTACACATTGATATGACGGAGTTCATTAAGAATCCGATAATATCTGATAATATACCACCGTATGCTGCACAAGCAGATGACACAGCCTATGTAATCTACACCTCAGGTTCAACGGGCAATCCGAAGGGTGCCAAAATCAGTCACAAATCGGCAGTAAACAGAATTCTGTGGATGCATGACAAGTATCCTATGGAAGAAAACAGTGTTATTCTTCAGAAGACACCCTATACCTTTGACGTATCAGTATGGGAGCATTTCTGGTGGGGTATGTGCGGCGGAAGTCTTGCTGTATCAAAACCGGGAGAGCACTTCCTTCCTGCAAAGATACTTGAAGAAACCTATAACCGTAAGGTTACACATCTTCACTTTGTACCGTCGGTGTTTGAGTTGTTCCTTAATTATCTTGAAACACATAAGGAAGAGATAGACAAATTCAACTCTGTAAGATATGTCTTCTTATCGGGTGAAGCATTGACAGCAAATCTTGTGCAGAGATTTTACAAACTGTATGATTACGGCAAGGTTACTCTTCACAATCTTTACGGCCCTACAGAGTGTGCAGTTGACGTAACCTATTACGACTGTACACCTGACGATGTTGATCCTGTACCCATCGGCAAACCCATATACAATACACAGATGTATGTTGTGGATAAATATATGAATCTTCTGCCAACAGGTGTTACAGGTGAACTGTGCATCGGCGGTGTGAATGTAGGTCAGGGATATCTGAACAATGAAACTCTCACAGCAGAAAAATTCATAGACAATCCTTTCGGCGAAGGTAAACTGTACAAAACAGGTGACCTTGCATACTTCAGAGAAGACGGTCAGATTATCTTCTGCGGCAGAAGTGACTTCCAGGTAAAAATACGCGGTCTAAGAATAGAACTGGGAGAAATTGAAAGTGTGCTTCAGGCAACAGATAATATCGATCGCGCTGTAGTAGTCGTGCGTAAAGATAAGGAAGACAGACAACTTATCTGTGCCTTCTATACAGGAGAGGAAAAGAGCACAAAAGAGATAAGAGAAGAAATCGGTAAGAGTCTGCCCAAATATATGATTCCTCATATCTTCACACACCTCGAAGAAATGCCTTTAACCGCAAGCGGCAAAGCAAACAGAAATGCATTGCCGGAAATTGACCTTGAAAACATTGATACACAGACAGAATATGTCGAAGCAGAAACAGAAAAGGAAAAAGTACTTATCGAGTGTGTAGAGGATGTCCTTGGCACAGAAAGAGTAAGTGTGTTTGATAACTTCTTTAATATAGGCGGAGATTCAATTAAGGCTATCTATATTGTTTCAGAACTTGAAGAAATGGGTTATGAACTTCACGTTGCAGATATTATGCAGAAAGATACTCTTTCAGATGTTGCAAAAGCCATGAAATCAACATCTGACAAGGCAATATATGACCAGAACGAAGTAAATGGATTAATTCCGTTTACTCCGATTATGCGTGCATTCCTTAATGAGAACAGTACAATTCCAAAAGACTTTGTTCACACTTGCATCGTTTCTGCAGACTGTGATGAAGATACGGTAAGAAAAGCACTTGATGCACTCGTCTCTCATCACGATATATTAAGAGGTGCTTTTTGCGATAAAGGGATTGAAATTCATCCTTCAGATGAAAGGGATGTATATTCATTTAAGGCAATCACTATTGATGATACAGATAAAGCAAAAGAGTATTTAAAGGGTACAAATATTGATGATAACAAACTTGTTAATGTTGTATTCTGCAATACAGAAAAAGAAAGTCTTATCAGTATAACCATCCACCACTTCTTGATTGACTTGATATCCTGGGAAGTTCTTATGAAGGATTTTCAAACGGTTGTTAAGCAATTAAAGAACAATAAGGAAATCTCTCTTCCTGCTAAAACCGCATCATTTATGATGTGGAATGAAGAACTTCAAAAATATTCTGAAACAATATCTGAAGAAAGCAAAGAGTATTGGAAAAATATCAATGACAAACTTGATAATGCCAAATCTCTTTATTCACGCGGAGAAAATGAGAATGAAGCAGAAGAATACAGTTTTGCTTTGGACAAGAATATTTCAAACAAACTTATTAATGAAGTCAATAACGCCTACGGTACAAGAATCAACGAAGTGCTTTTAACCGCATTGGGAATTGCTGCTTGTAAAATAGCAGACGGTTCTGTGGGGATAATCGTTGAAAGCCACGGAAGAGCAGAACTTCATAAACCAATTGCCATTGAACGTACGGTTGGTTGGTTTACATCGTGTTATCCTGTTGTAATTGACAATAGTAACAATGTAACTGATGAATTAATTAACACTAAAGAAACATTAAGAAGAATACCTAAAAACGGTATTGATTATCTTCTTTTGTCACAAGGTTTTCATAAAAACACTGACATCATATTCAATTTCTATAAAAACAGCATAGCGGATGAAGATTGGAAAAATAAATTAATAGCATTTAATTCCGGCACTTCTGTTTTTCCGGGTAAAATTAATGTTAACTGTTTTGTTACAGATGCTGTTTTAACAGTAAATATTTCTGTGCCTAAGTGTAAATACAAGCAGCAAATCAGCGAAGAACTCGGTACGGAATTTGCCAAGCAAATCGAAAAGATTGTTGATATATGCACAGCAACCGACACAGTTATAAAAACCCGTTCGGATTTTTCGGATGATGAACTCTCGGAAATTGAATTGGACGAATTAAAAGATTTATTTGATTGGACAGATGATGATGAATAATAATATTAAGGATGTATACGGTTTAACTCCCTCGCAAGAAGGTATCTATGCTCAGTATTTTCAGAGCACAAATACCAAAACATATCATCTTCAGAATTTAAGCAGAATCAGTAAAGAAACTGATTTAGGTATACTTAAAAAGAGCGTTGAATTACTCTCTCTTCGACATCAAATTTTTAAAACAGCCTTTACTGTTTTAAAATCTACAGGTGCAATCAAGCAAGTTATTCTTGAAAACAGAAAGCCGAAATTCTCTATTCTTACACAAGACGAGCCGTTCTCTCAAAATGCATTAGATAAGATTATTGGTGAAAACATAAAAACAACTCTTGATTTGCAGAAAGATTCTCTTTTCAGAGTAACTATTGTCGATTTCACTGATGAACGTTTTATGCTTATTCATACACATCATATCATTCTTGACGGTTGGTGTTTCCCTGTAATCATTAATGATTTACAGAAATATTACGGTGAACTTTCTAAGGGAATGAGTGTAGAAGAATTATCGGATGAAATCAATAAAGAAGTTTCATCTCAAACCTCCTATGCTCAATATGTAAATTGGATTAAAAATCAGGATAAAAACGAGGCTTCAGAATATTGGAAGAACTTACTCATAGACTGCGCCCCGGCTCATATTTTTGGCAAAGACAAGAAAGATAATAAAAATAATGAAGATATTGTCACATTTAAAACACATTTGAATGATGAGTTATCACAGCGAATTGAACAATTTGCAAGAGAAAGCAAAGTTTCTCATAACACAGTTTTTGAAAGTGCGTTCAGTATTGCATTGCAAAAATACTCAGGCAGTGACGACGTCGTTTTTGACAAGGTAATTTCAGGCAGAAGTATTCCGCTTAAAAATATTGAGAATACAGTGGGACCTTTTATCAATACTGTTCCTGTCAGAATCAAGAGCGATGAAAGCAGCACTTTGGAAGATTTATTAAAAGAAATACAAAATCAATCTATCAATGCCAATAAGTATGGTATTTTGCCTCTTGCAGAGGTTTATAAAACTTGTGACATTAACAGCAAGTCAATTGATGCATTGTTTGTATTTGAAAATTATTATACAGGCGATATCTCCGATATAGAAAAAGGTCCTCTTTCACCGAAACTTGTTTCCTTTGATGAGTACACAGAATTTAATCTGACCGTTACAATCCTTAAAGAAAACAATGGATATACAGTCAGAACTTCTTATGCTAAGGAAATGTATACCGAGATAGATATATCAAATTTTATTAAAGGATATATCTCAATCCTTGACTCTTCTCTTGATGGAACTAAACAAATCAAAGATATATCCGTAACGGATATGTCTGTTGTCAATAAGTTCAATGATACAGTGCACAATTATGATATTCCTGATAATTCAACTGTCTACAGTCTTTTTGAGAAGAATGCAAACGAAAACAAATCAAAAGTC
>JAZSPI010000087.1:0-4624 GCA_045537395.1 Acutalibacteraceae bacterium
GCTGAAAAACGCTCTTCCAAATCACAACATATTTTTTTGAAAAATCATGCGAAAAAGTTTGATTTTTTAAAAATTCATGCTATAATACCTAAAAATAAATACGGCTATGAACGACACACGTTGCACCTTTGAGTGCGTAAATCTGATTACGGTACACAGATTTACAGGTGTGTCTTTTTTTATGCCCAAAAGGAGTTTTTATTATGCCAAGAAATCAATTTCAAAGAATGGTGTTCGCATTTATTACTGTTGTAATCACCGTTCACGCTTACGTATTTTACAGCCTTTATGTTATTCATGGCAATATGTTTATGCAGATTACGGGCGAATCCGGTGTGCTTGCCGCTATCAACAAAATGGGCGGTGTTCCCGTTTTCGGAAAAACCGTTCCGATCTGGGCGGTTGTACTTATTGAGTTTGTACTTGCCTACGCTCTCGAAAATCTTTTGGGTTCTCCCCTTTCGTTCAAACTTGCCAGCAAGAATTTTGACCCCCGTACCACTCATCCCGTGCTTTTTGAATCTGCAATCATCTGCGCAACGGTAGGTATTATGTGTCCCGTCATGAGTTTCATCGCCGCTTTTCTTTATTACAATTACCAGGCAGGATTCAATATGTGGACTTTACTTGCAGACTGGCTTAAACTTGTATGCTTTAACTTCCCGTTTGCATTCTTTACTCAACTTTTCTTTATTCAGCCTTTGGTAAGAACCATATTCAAAACTCTTTTTGCAAAGGATATCAAAAGCCGCAAAAATCACGAAGAAAAAGAGAAAATAACCAATTGATTTTCAAATAACAGTTCACAGACAAAAGGAGCTGCCTCACTTCATTCGTGAGACAGCCCTTTGTGGTTGTTTCCACAAAAACCAAGCGCAATAAACACCATACAAAATATGAAAAGTTACTATTGAAAAAAGTAAACTAAGTGCTATAATAATCTTAAAAATCATAAGTAAGTCGGTGATTATATGATTGCAAATATTATCGGCGCTGTTATTGCGGCGGCGGTCGGCCTTTTGATAGCCTTTGCAAACTATATTTTTTCAAAAAAAGTGCTTTTAAAATCTCCCGAAAAATACTCGGGCTCATTTGTTATCCGTCAGATTCTGCAGGTGGCATATCTTGTTTTGGTATATTTCATCGGTTCAAAAACACAGATTGCTGACCTTGCATATCTTCTTGTTGGTGCGGTAGCAGGAATGACGGTGCCTATGTTTTTCTTCACAAAGAAACTTTTATTGCTTAATGACACGATAAAAACAAAGAAAACAACAGAAAGGGAGGATAAGACCGATGGGTGAAAAATCAGAGGTTATTATCAGTCTTTTCGGGATTCTTGATGTAACCGGCGAGGTTATCACAATGTGGATAATGCTTTTGGTTATCGCATTGCTTTCGCTGATTGTGAAAAAGAATCTCAAAGAAAGGCCCGGAAAATTTCAGAACATAATTGAAACCGGTATTGAATATCTTGACAATTTCTTTTCTGATATTCTCGGCAAAAAGAAATCAAGAAAATATTTTACTTTTCTTGCATCTCTCTTTATTTTTATTATTTTCTCAAACTACTCTGGATTGATTCCCGGAGTGGGTCTGACAGATTATGTAAAAGCCCCGACGGCATCGCTTTCGGTTACGGCGGCGCTCGGTGTTGTTACATTCCTGTTTTTACAGATTTCAGGTATAAGACACAACGCAAAGCATTATTTTAAACATTTTGTTAAACCGATGTTCTTTATGTTGCCGCTTCTTGTGCTTGATGAAATAATCAAGCCGGCATCTCTTGCGCTGAGACTTTACGGCAACATTTTCGGCGAAGAAACTGTTACAGAGGAACTTTACCATATCTTCCCCATTGGTGCACCGGTGGTAATGATGGTGCTTTCTCTGCTCTTCTGCGCTTTGCAGGCAATGGTATTCACAATGCTCGTTTCAATTTATCTTGACGAGGTTACAGAATAAAAATTTTTATATCTAAGGAGTAATTAATATGACTAATTCATCAATCATCGCAATCGCAGCGGCAATCGCAATCGCAATCAGCACACTCGGCCCCTCAATCGGTCAGGGTATAACAGCAAAAGCAGCAATGGAGAGCATTGCCCGTCAGCCTGACGCCGCAAAGGATATCCGTTCAACACTCATCATTTCTCTTGCACTTATGGAAGCGCTCACAATTTACGGACTTCTTATCGCATTTATGCTTATTTCAAAAATCTGAGGAGTAAATTATGAATATTCAGCCATCCGTTATGGTCTGGACTGTAATTTGCTTTTTGATTCTTACGGTAATACTCAAGAACCTGCTTTTCACTCCGCTTCTTAAAATAATGGACAGCCGCCGCGAAAAAATACAGGCTGCCTCAAAAAAGAAAGAAGATATTGAAAAGTGTATTCTTGAGCATAAAAATCGGGCAGAAAAAGAAAAAACTCTGGCGGAAGAAAAAGCCAGAAAAGAAACAAAACAAAAACTTGAGCAATTACAACTTCAGAGCAAAAAAGAAATCGAAACCGCACAAAGACAATGCATTGCCGATGTTCAGAAATACAGAGAAGGCATTACTGACGAACACGACAAAATCGTTTATTCCGTTGCTCCGAAAATGGAGACAGCGGCGGCTTTGTTTGCGAAAAATATTATCTCGCATAGGATATGATGTGTTATGCAAATACAATATGTAATAATTAATTTTATTATTCTTCTTGTTATTCTGGTTCTTGCAGGCAGAAAAACCGTAAAGCGCATATTCGGCGGCCGACTTGAAAAGATTAACAAGGAACTTGATGAAGCAGAAGAAATCGAAAGGCTTGAAATGCCCGTTTTTGAATCAGTTTCCGAAGAATCTTCCGAAGATGTTCTCGACGAAGAAATTCTGAAGATAAAAACACAAACGGAAGAAAAAATTGCTTCAATAAATGCTTTCGGTGAAAGAGAATACAGCGAAATCCACCGTCAGATGATCGAGGATGCGCGAAAAGAACTCTTCTCCGTTATGAAAGAAAATGTAATCAAACTTTTCTCCTATGAAAAATATGCAAATGAAATAAAATCCCTCGACAGTCAGGTAATCGATACCATACTTTCGGAAATTTGCCTCACCCCCGGCGACATGGCTTATCTCAAGCACCATGACGTTCTTTATGTTACCCTCACATCAGCATTCCCCCTTGAAAAAGAGATTGTTGAAAAGGTTGATAAGGCAACAACGGAACTTCTTGAAAGCGTGGGAGGGAAAACGTCTCTTTGGGTGCTTGAAGATTCCTCTCTTATAGGCGGTCTTAAACTTCGTATAGGCGATACCGTTTATGACGGTACGGTAAGTGAAGAACTTTATCACTTTGAAAAAAATATGAACCATGAGCCGATTATGGATGACGATACCGTAGGACTTCTCATCCAGGAATTCACGCAGAAAGCCGAAGAATTCAGACCGCAGATTCATAAATATCAGTTGGGCCGTGTTATGACGGTTTCGGACGGCATTTGCTGGATGGACGGTCTTGCCGATATTATGTACGGCGAGGTTGTTGAATTTGAATGCGGTGAAACGGGAATGGTTCTCGATATTCAGCAGAACAGAATCGGCTGTGTTATTTTCGGCGAATTTTCCAATATCGAATCGGGCAGCCGTGTAAGAAGAGTCGGCACAATAGCATCCGTTCCCGTCGGCGAATGCCTTCTGGGCAGAGTTGTTGATGCTCTCGGCAATCCCATTGATGCAATGGGCTATCTTCCTTATAAAAGCACAAGACCCATTGAATATAAAGCGCCCTCAATCCTTGACCGTTCTCCCGTAAACTCACCCTTGCATACCGGTATAAAGGCGATTGATGCTCTTGTTCCTATCGGTAAGGGACAGAGAGAACTCATCATCGGCGACAGACAGACGGGTAAAACCGCCATTGCCGTTGATACAATTATCAACCAGAAGGGCAAAAACACAATCTGCATTTACGTTGCAATCGGTCAGAAGGAAACTCTCGTTGCTGAAATCAAAGAAAAACTTCAGTCAAAGGGAGCGATGGAATATACAACCATTATTGCAGTGCCTGCTTCTTCCTCGGCAGCGCTTCAGTACATTGCACCTTTTTCGGGTTCGGCAATGGCTGAACACTTTATGTATGAAGGAAAAGATGTACTCATAGTCTATGACGACCTTTCAAAGCACGCCGTTGCTTACCGCGAACTTTCGCTTCTGCTTCACCGTCCGTCAGGCCGTGAGGCATATCCCGGCGATATATTCTATCTTCATTCAAGACTTCTCGAGAGAGCGGCTCATCTTTCCGATGAACTCGGCGGCGGTTCAATCACCGCTCTTCCCATAGTTGAGACCCTTGCAGGTGATATATCCGCATATATTCCCACTAATGTTATTTCAATCACCGACGGACAGATTTTCCTTGATGCAGAGCTTTTCAATGAAGGTCAGAGACCTGCCGTAAATGTCGGCCTTTCGGTTTCCCGAGTCGGCGGTGCAGCGCAGAAACCCGTTATGAAAAAGATTTCCGCAAGTCTTCGCACAAGACTTGCTCAGTACAGAGAACTTGCCGAATTCATGCAGTTCGGTTCTGATATTGACGACGCAACAAAAGCAACTCTCGATTCGGGCAAACGCCTCAC
>JAZSPI010000008.1:0-5424 GCA_045537395.1 Acutalibacteraceae bacterium
ACATGGCTACGATCCGACTTGGTTTCATTGAAACATAAATCATAAAGCACAATTGTGCCACAGAAGTCAAATAGCGCTTTGGTGACGATGCAAGGACAAAAGTCACTCAGCGAAGCGTATCCACCTTACTGTTTCATTGAAACGAAAGCACAATACTTTTCAGCAGAGATTCGTATAATGTTTGCTTATATTGAACATTAACACCGCCAATCGTAGTGATTGACGGTGTTTCATTTTAAGTGGGTTAATCTTATTTTATTCTCTTGTGAGCCATTCATGCTCTTCGGCATAAAAACGCGTTGTCTTGTACCACGGATCATCCTTAAGATGGCGTATCATCCACACATAGCACATCCCGTATCCCGGTGCAACAACCTGATGATGGTCATTCCCGTCAGTAATATAAGAGGCAGAGCCGTGAACACTTTTATATACATTATCCCCCACAAAGCAAGCTCCGAAGCCCTGAGGCTTATCGAACTGATAATAATAAACTTCAGGCTGAGGATGATGATGAGGCGGATAACTTGACCATTTGCCCGGCTGATTGAAAACCTCGCCGAGAACCATATTTGAATAAGGTGCATTATCATAGTCGAACACCGTGGAACAGATTCTGTGACCTGTGCCTCCCCACTGCCCCTTGCCAAATTCCTGATAGAGAATATCTTCGGGTTTATAGAAAACGGGAGCGAAGTCCTTTTCATTATCTGTCTGCTCAATAAGAATTTCTGTACCTTCCTTGGCAGCGATTTCAACCTTTATATTACGGGGAACGTGAAGACAGTATGGTGTTTTTTCAAAAGGTCCGCTACGTACCATTTTTTCTTTTCTGTCCAGCCAGCGGATTTCTGCCTCACCCTTTAAAATTAGAAATGCAGTTTCGTTTTCGCAGTCCTCAACGGTTATTGTTTCATTTTCCTTAAACTTCTTTACTTTTATTGTAAGGAACATTTCGGGGTGCTTTTTACCCATTTCACAGATAAGTCTTTCGCCATTCAAATCAAAGTCGGTATATTCAAGCATAGATATTATCTCCTTTATGATATCTTTAGTTCATTTTACAACAAGACGGAGATTTTTTCAATATCTTTTCTTGAAAAGCCTTTTTCAAAATGGTATAATACTCACATAAAACATAAAGGAGAAAACACCATGCCTTATTTATTTACTCACTTCAAAGAAAAGATCACACCTGACGGAGAACAGGTATATTTCGCCGTAAGTAAAGACGGATTTAACTGGGAACAACTTAACGGCGGGAATCCCATTCTGAAGGCTGAAAAAGGCTTCAAGGGATGCAGAGACATTGAAGTAGTCCGCCTTCTTGACGGCTCATTTGTAATACTCACCACTGACGAATGTATAGTATACAGAATGGACGAAAATTATCAGGTAAACTGGAAAGTAGTCAACAGAACAGGCAGTAAATGTCTGCGTATGTGGAAAACAAAGGATCTGATCAATTTCTCTGAAGAAACTCTTTTACCCATCGGTACGGAAAACTTCGGCTGTATGTGGGCACCTGAGGTCTTCGTAGACGAAGAAAAAGAAGAATATCTTATCCATTGGGGCTCAACCGTAAAAGAGGATGACTATTCCCATATGTCCATATTCTGCTCAAGAACAAAGGATTTTATAAACTTTACAGAGCCGAAAATGTTCTTCACCAAGGACAATGAAATCCTTGATACCCACATCCGCAAAATCGGTGATACATACCATATGTTCTACAAAAACGCCGACCATCCTCCCATGAATATGCACGCTACAGCAGAAAATCTTGACGGACCGTGGATTCATGACGAGGCTTTTGAAGAATATATGGCATCTCTCGGTAATGCAGGCTCCTACGAGGCTCCCACTACCATAGTTCTTCCCGACGGAAGATGGTGTCTGATGATAGATTTCTTCGGCTGTGAAAAGCCGAAAATGGGTTATGTACCCTTTATTTCCGAAAAGCCCGGTGACAGTAATTTCTCTATGGCAAAGGAGAGTTTCTCTTTCCCCTACGGCTTTAAGCACGGCGGTATAGTAAAAATTTCAGACGAGGAATACAACCGATTAAAAGACTACTATAAAAACTGAATTATTGCGTAAAAAGTCCCCGATTTCCTTGACTTTACTTGATTAAAATGGTAAAGTATATACATTATAAAAAATTAATAACAGGAGTGATAAAATGGAACAAAAAATCCTTAAGCTGCTTGGCGTCAAGGGTACCTTCAAAAATGATGTTATACCTATGATGAACTATAGCAGCGCAAACATCACAACCTCCGGTGCAGGCTATGTTATCAGCCTTTACTTTATGAGTTTTTTGACGGACGTTGTAAACCTTGATATGAAACTGGCAGGTCTTGTTACGACACTTGCTGTTGTATGGGACGCTGTCACCGACCCGATTATGGGTGTCATTACCGACAGAACCCGTTCAAGGTACGGTAAACACAGACGCTACATACTCTGGGGTATGCCTCTTTTCTGTCTTGCCTTTGCCATGATGTGGAACAGTTACGGCTTCGACGGCAGAGAAAGACCTTTACAGGCATTCGTCTATTACACCATCGCTTATATGCTCTATAAGACAGCATACACCATCATTGATATTCCCCACGTTGCAATGCTTCCGGAACTTGCTCCCGACTATAACCTGAGAATACAGTATAACTCTGTAGGTTATATTTTCAATTCCGTAGGTATGTTCCCCTCTTTCTTCCTTATCGCCTTTATTCTCGGTAGATTTGGTTTCAGCACTCCATCTCCCGGTTCAAATAAGGCTATGCTCATTGCGGGACTTGCTCTGGCTGTGGTTTACGGTGTTTGCCTGTTCAACACCTTCAAAAGAACAAGAGAAAAGCCTTCTCTTGACCTTAAGGTGGAAAAGTTTGATTTCCGTTTCCTTCTCAATGAATACAAGTTTGTTTTCAAAAACAAATCATTCAGAGAGTATTTCTTTATGAGCCTTTGCTACAATATTTCCACATATTTCTACAGCACAACTCTTATCTATTACATCAAATATATCGCAAAACTCCCCGGCATGTACACCCTCTTCACCACCATCGCAGGTGCATTTGAGGCTGCATCCTTCCCCCTCAACTATGCTCTTACTATGAAATTCGGCAAGAAAAAGTGCGGTGCTATCGTTACTCCCCTTATGATTATGGGCTTTGCCGTTTGTCTGTTTATGAATCCCACAAGTGAAAATTCAGGCGCCTTTATCTGGAAGGTAGTTCTTATGCTCACAGGTATTCTTTATCCCTTCGGCAAGTCAGGTCTCGGCTATGTTGCCACAAACATCCTTCCCGATGTTACCGACGTTGACGAACTTATCACAGGCAGAAGACGTGAAGGCGTTATCGGCACCTTCAACACCTTCATCAAAAAGACAGTTTCAGGTGTTATGAGCAGCGTTGTTATGTTCATACTCGGCGGCTTCGGTCTTGCCTACGGTAACACCGTAACCGAATGGGAAAGCGCACATCCCGGTCAACTTTATCAGCAGACAAGCAGTGCAGTTCTCGGTGTTCGTATCTGTATAGTATTCGTTCCCATTATTTTTGCTTGCATCTCACTCTTCCTTCTTCATAAGTTCCAGATGAACAAAGAAGAGCATACCATCATCCGTGCCGCTATCGCTACAAAGCACAAGTACGGAAATGTTACTCTTACCGATGAAGAAATCAAGATAATGGAAAAGATTTCCGGTCAGAAATACGAAAACACCTGGATTGGTAGAGATAATGAAGGTGAAGCACATCCTCTTGAAAAGAACGAAGATGGCGAATACATCCTTCTCCTTGAACAGGAGGAATTGATGAAAGCCATCAGAGCAGGTAAAACAGTAGAAAACAAGGAGGCAGAATAATGAAAAAAGAAATGATTCTTGATATCGACCAGAAAGAACCCATTCCCGAAGCAAACGGCTGGAAAAAGAGCCTCAAAGCCTTCCTTTTCTATCTCGTACAGTGGACATGGGGTCTTCCCGTAAATATCGTCGGCGGTCTTATGTTCCTTTATTTCACCAAGATTAAAGGCTATCGTTGGCAGCATTTCGGCTATGCTAAAATAGTGTATATGCCTTGGAATGCAGGCGGACTTTCAATGGGACTTTTCATTTTCATGAAAGACCAACATAAGAATAAAAAGTGGACACACGATGTTAGAATCCACGAATACGGTCACACATGGCAGTGCCTTGTGTTAGGACCTCTCTATTATCTTGTAATTGCTCTTCCATCTGTTATATGGTGCAACTGCTTTGCAGGCTACAGAAAGAAGAATAACATCGCCTACGGTAAACTTTACTGCGAAGGTTGGGCAAACGCCTGGGGCAGAAAGTTCACAGGGATGGATCAGTTTGACAGGGACAGATAAATAATTCGGAATTATGAATCGCGGATGTAAATTTTATCTTAAGATAAAGATATTCCGCCCTTATTCCATACACATTAATAAACCCACAGAAGTGTAAAAATTTCTGTGGGTATTTTTTTTGAATCTGCCGTATTGACAAAAAAACTACGTTATTAATAATTTAATCGGTTCATAAATCTTATATGAAGAAAAAGAGAGGAAAGATTTAATCACAGGTATAATAGCAAGACTCGGTCTTCTTTATATTGATATTACAACAGGAACAATGTTTCCATGCTATACCTACTGTTCTTTTCAAAGGTGACTTTAAGAAGCAAAGACAACATAAGATATGTCCTTTGATGAATTAGTTGATAGGATGTATAACGGTAACAGTGACTAATTTGAAAGCAAAAAATCCCCACAGAAATTTTTACACTTCTGTGGGGATAATTCTTATGTGTGTTAACGGGGCGGTCTGTCTTTTGTTTTCAGATAAAACCTCTCCCGCGATTCATAATTTATAATTCTTAATTCCGAATTGAATTACACGCTCCAGACAACGTTTTCATTCTGCGCAAAGGCTTCAGCGGCTGTAGTGTCATAATATTCTACTTCGTTATAACACTTCATACCTGTACCTGAAGGAAGAAGTTTACCGGTGATAACGTTTTCCTTAAGACCGAGAAGCGGGTCAACCTTGCCCTTGATTGCAGCATCTGTAAGAACTCTTGTTGTTTCCTGGAAAGATGCAGCGGAAAGGAAGGAGTCGGTTGCAAGTGAAGCCTTGGTGATACCCATAAGAACGGGTGAACAGGTAGCAGTCTGAAGTTCTTCGCCTGTTTCTTCCATCTTTGCTCTGACAGCATTGTTGGCATCACGGAATTCTTTCTTATCAACTACGGAGTTGGGAAGAAGAGTTGTATCACCTGCGTCTTCAATCTTAACTTTTCTCATCATCTGACGTGCGATAACCTCGATATGCTTATCGTTGATATCAACACCCTGAGTACGGTATGTGAGCTGTACCTGGCTGATAAGATAATCATGAACAGCATTTACACC
>JAZSPI010000034.1:0-64379 GCA_045537395.1 Acutalibacteraceae bacterium
ATATAATATTTTGTAATTATATTAATAAGAGGGGAAGATATGTTCGGCTATGTAAGGGTAAACAAGCCCGAAATGAAAGTAAAGGAATACGAGGCTTACCGCGGTATTTACTGCTCGCTGTGCAAAAGTATGCGTAAAAACTACGGCATACTGTCAGCGCTTACGCTGAGTTACGATCTGACTTTTTTTGCCCTTTCCCTCATATCTTTAAAAGGAAAAAAACTTCATCTGAAAGCAGGACGGTGTCCCTATAACCCCGCTAAAAGGTGCAGTTTTTGCCAGAATAATGAGGAAGAACTGAAATATACAGCCGCAGTTTCAATGATGATGTTTTATTTCAAGGTGAAAGACAATATTGCAGACGGCTCTTTTTTCAGAAAAATACTTATGTATATAATTCTTCCCTATGCATTTTTTAAGTATAAAAAAGCAAAAAGACTTTACCGAGAGGCTGCTCTGATAGTTGAAAAAAGTATGAAAGAGCAATCTCTTACGGAAAAAAGCGGTACGGATTCAGTCGATATGGCGGCACACAATTCAGCCGATGCCCTGGGAAGACTTCTTAATCTTGAAACGGTTAGCGAAAATGTCTATCGTTTTGGCTACGGTATAGGTAAGTTTGTGTATCTGTGCGATGCACTTGACGATATTGAAAAGGACATAAAGAAGAAAAACTATAATGTTTTTGTGAACAAATACAGTCTTACCGACAGTGCGGACGAAAAGATAAAGGAAGAAATTAAAAGCAGTCTGAATTTGAGTCTCGGTATGGTCGGCGAGGCTTACGGGAAGATAGAAAATAAAACACTCAGCCCTCTTATTGAAAACATAATTTATGAGGGAACTGAAAACACTATGAATGATATTCTGAAAGGAAAAGTGGAAAAATGAAAGATCCTTATGAAGTGCTCGGTATACCCAGAAGTGCCACGCAGGAACAGGTTAAGGCTGCCTACAGGGAACTTGCCAAAAAGTATCATCCTGACCGCTTTATAAACAGCCCTCTTGCAGAAAATGCAAATAAAAAGATGCAGGAAATCAATGAGGCTTACGATGCAATAATATCTGAAAACAAAGATAATTCTTCTTATGCTTCTCAGGGTTACAGCGGAAAATACAGTTATAATACTTTCCAGCAGGTTAAAAACCTTATACAGCAGAACCGTTTACAGGAAGCGGAAGAAGCCCTTGAAAGAATGGACAGAAACTTCCGTGATGCACAGTGGTACTATCTTAAAGGTCAGATTAACTATAAGCGTGGCTGGACGGATCAGGCATACACATATTTTTCAATGGCATACAAAATGAATCCCTCAAATGCCGAGTATCAGCACGCTTATGAGAATATGAGTGCTCAGAGAAGCGGAGGCTTCCGTACTGCACAGGGCAGAAACAGTCATACTTCGCGTAACGGCTGTGACGGCTGTGACATTTGTCAGGGACTTATATGTGCTGACTGCTGCTGTGAATGTATGGGCGGCGACCTTATTCCCTGCTGCTGAGGTGACGCAATGAGCCAGAGTGGAAAAACTGCCCTGGGCAGTATGATAACGGCTTTGTCTGTTGTGATTCTTATGCCTACAGCCCTTGAGATTTTTGTTTATGCGCTTCCTGCTTTTGCCGGAATGCTGATAATGTTCAGTGTTGTGGAACTTAATAAGAAGTGGGCTTTCGGTATATATGCGGCGGTCAGTATGCTGTCTTTATTGCTTGTTCCTAATAAGGAGGCAGCAATACTTTATGCGGCTTTTTTCGGATATTATCCTATACTGAAAGCGATTCTCGAAAGCAGATTGCCTAAGGTTCCCGAATACATTCTTAAGTTTGCCGTTTTCAATCTTTCTATGATTGTATCCTATGCTGTGCTTATAAAAGTTATGGGTATTCCCTTTGATGAACTTATGGGAATAGAAGGAGAGACAGGCTTTTTTGCGAAGTATATGTTTCCAATAATGCTGGGCCTCGGTAATGTTGCCTTTATACTTTTTGATATTGCAATAACAAGAATCATAACCGCCTATCTGCACATATGGCAGAAGAGGTTCAGAAAACTTTTTCCTTTTAAATGAATTGAGAGCAGTTTCTATCTGAGAAGACTGCTCTTTTTATATGGTTTCGTCAGGATTCAATTCTTATCTTGACAATATAAATTATTGGTGGTATAGTCTTAGTAACAAAAAGTACAGAGTAGGCTCAGGTGCGTTCAGTGCCTTGAAGACGGGGAGTTGCTTCAGGGACGAAAGGATTTTTCTGCGATACCTCAGCCGCATCCCGCTGTGAAGAATCAAGGCCGACTTTCTTTGTTTGTTCATTTGCGGGGCAAAAACAAAGGAAGTGTTTTTTATGTCAGAAAGAAAAAATGAAGAGAAAATCTTCACCCTTGTTTGTCTTGCCCTTTTAACTGCCATGCAGATTGTAATCGCACGGATTCTTGTAATTCCTTTAAGTGAAAGCCTGCGTATATCTTTCTCTTTTATTCCCGTTGTTATTGCGGCAAGAAGATTCGGAATTATGGGTGCTGTTACTGTTTACGGTTTGGGAGATTTCATAGGTGCCGTTGCCTTTCCCACAACAGGTGCATATTTTCCCGGTTTTACTCTTACGGCAGTTGTAAGCGGTCTTATTTACGGTATCCTTTTAGGTAAGAAGACAAGTAATTTCAGGATAATTATGTCCGTCCTTCTTTCTCAACTTCTCTGTACGGTGCTTATGAACAGTTACTGGATTTCCACTCTTTACGGTGCACCTTTTACCGCCACTGCTCTTTCAAGACTTGGTCAGGCGGCAGTTATGGGTACAGTGCAGATTGTGTTTATGGTGCTGTGTCTGGAGAGAATTTGTAAGAGGATAAACTTTGGCAGAAAAAGAAAGAGTAATTAAAAATTATTTATATATTGACAAAATGTAAAAATATGTTATCATAAAAAAGCGTTGTACTCATACAAGCGTTGCACTCAAAAAAACAAAATTTTGACTTTACAGCCTTCGGACAAAAGTCCGGGGCTTTTTTGAAAGATATTCAAAAAATGAGGTGATACAATGAGACGGATTCCCTTGGAAGAAACAAAAGGTGTTCCCGTTTTGAAAAATATTGTCTATGCCCTTAAAACTGTCTGGAAATGTGATAAAAGACTTATGCTCGGATATCTTCTGCAAACCTTTACCTCAACTCTTTTCGGGCAGTTTATTCAGAATATTCTTTTCCTGAAGGTGCTTCTGGGTATTCTTGACGGCGGAGGAAATTTCAAAGAATACGTATTTACCCTTCTGGCTTTTCTCGGCGTTTCTCTTGCGGTGAACGGTGTAAGTTGGTGGGCAAGTTATGTTCTTCATGCTTCCACGAAAAATGTTCTGAAAAAACTCAATAACCAAATTTTTGAAAAGGCGTTGTCGCTTGACGTGGATTGCTATGAAAATCCTGATTTTTACGATAAATATCAAAGAGCAACCAATGTTCTTGCCTGGAGTTACTTTGATGCAGTTTGTGCCGCGGTGGCTTCCATTTTAAGCAGTGTGGTAACTCTTGCAATGGTTATAGGAACTGTCAGTTCAATAGATCCTGTTTATCTGCTGTTCCTTTTGCCCGTGGCTTTGGTATTTATTATCGAAACGGCTAAAAGCAAGTTGGTTTATAAGCGTGACCTTGAAATGACAAAGAACAACCGTATAAAAGCATACATACAAAGAACGGTTTTTCTTAAGGATTTTTCAAAGGATATGAGAACGTCCAATATCTTTGCCGTTCTTATGTACCGTTTTAAAAATGCTATTGATGCCAATGTTATGATACTTAAAAACTACGGTCTGAAACTTTTTATCTATTCCACGGTAAGTTCACTTTTCAGTGAATTTATACCCATTATCGGTACTTACGCCTATGCGGCATATCAGTTTGTATTCGGTACAACGCTTACCGTTTCGGGCTTTTCCGTTGTGCTTGCCGCCATTAACTCCGTTAAGGAAGGTACCCTTGCCGTGGCGAGGAACTTTGATTCCCTTGTACAGATGGCTCTGTATTTTCAGAATCTCCGTGAATTTTTCGAATACGAGCCGAAGATTAAATCCGGTGAAAAGACACCTGAAGAGTTTGAAAGCCTTGAGTTCAGAAATGTATCTTTCCGTTATCCTTCGGCTAAGAAAAATTCTCTTGAAAAGGTTTCCTTTAAAATCAATAAAGGTGAAACTCTTGCTCTTGTGGGTGTCAACGGTGCAGGTAAATCTACTCTGGTAAAACTGCTTCTGCGTTTTTATGACCCCTACGAAGGTGAGATTTTATATAACGGCGTGAATATAAAAGAGTATGACCTGGGTGCCTACCGTAACAGTTTCGGTGCTGTTTTTCAGGATTACAAAAACTTTGCTTTGTCCGTTTATGAAAATGTTATAGGTCATGAATGTACTGACGAAGAAAAGCGGAAAGCAAAAAAGGCACTTATGCAAAGCGGAATATGGGAAAAAATTTCTCTTCTTCCCGAGGGCGGTGACACGGTTATTACCAAAGAGTTCAATAAAGACGGTATAGGTCTTTCGGGGGGAGAAAATCAGAAAGTTTCCGCTGCAAGACTTTTCGCCAAGGATTTTCAGTTTGCAGTTCTTGATGAGCCGTCCTCGGCTCTTGACCCTATCGCCGAGTATAAAATGTATGAAAACCTTATAAAGGCTACCGAGAATAAGGCTGTTCTTTATATTTCTCACCGACTTTCTTCCGCTGTGCTTTCGGACAGAATTATAGTTATCGGTGAGGGTAAGATTCTGCAGCAGGGTACTCACAGTCAGTTGATGAACGAAGAAGGCAAATATAAAGAGATGTTTACCTTACAGGCTTCCAGTTATACAAAGGAAAAGGAGGCAGAAGAAAATGAATAACAGGAAAAAAAGAGAAACTGCCCATTCAACTTTTTCCAACATCTTCTTTTTTGTAAGACTCCTTTTTAAAATTTCACCCCTTCTTGTTGCGGGAGATTTTTTAATCGGTATTCTGACCACCTTGCCTACAAGACTTATCAGCGTAGTCGGTCTCAAATATATCATTGATGTTGTGACTGAGGGCGAAAGACTTGAAAGGATTTTTACGGCAGTTGCTTTTATTGCCGTGATACTTGTCGGCAGTAAAATTTTCACCTGGCTTTTTCAGGAGTTTTATTGGAACATGGCCAGAGAAAAAGTCTATTACGGTCTGAATAAAACTCTTTACGAAAAGGCAAAGGAAGTTGACCTTTCAAATTATGACAATCCTGAATTTTACAATAATTTTATTCTTACCATAGAATCATCTTCGGATAATATTGCTAATCTTCTGGGACTTGTTAGGTATTATGTGGGTAACCTTGTTTCCTTTGTTGCAATAGCAGGTGTACTTCTTACAATTGATCCGGTGTGCCTTGTTATAATACTTGGGTTTATCGGAATTTTCCTTCCTCTTAGCAAAAAGAGGGGAGACCTTCAGATGGCAAGGCGCAGGGATAACACCGAATACCACAGACGAAGCGACTATTTTCAGCGTATTTTTTACCTTCAGGACTACGCCAAGGAAGTGCGTATGAATAATATTCATCCCATACTTATGGACAGATATAACGATGCCGCAGATGATGTTATTGAAAATCAGAAAAAATACTGGAAAAAGATTTCCTTTGTTTCTTTCATACAGGATGCGGGTATACAGATTCTGGGTTTTATGTTTGTTATGCCTTTGTATTTAGGTTACTGTGTATTGGTAACAAAAACCCTTTCGGCAGGGGATTTCGTTGCCGCTTTCAATGGCGCATATTCTATTGCTGTTTCTGTCAATTTCCTGACGGTGTGGGCAGTTGCAGTCTTTTCCGAAAGAGGAAAGATGATTGAAAAATACCGTGAGTTTTTAAAGTACGAACCGGAGATTAAAGACGGTGACAATGTGGCTGAATCCTCAAAGCCGAAAGAGATAAAGATAGAGAACCTCTCCTTTACTTATCCCGGTAACAGTGAGCCTACCCTTGAGGATATCAATCTGACAATAAAGCCCTACGAAAAGATTGCTCTTGTAGGATATAACGGCGCAGGCAAGACCACGCTTACAAATCTGCTTCTGCGTCTTTACGATGTGACGGACGGAAAGATTCTTATTGACGGGCAGGATATAAGAGATGTAACTGTACCTTCCCACCGTAATCGCTTTGCGGCAGTTTTCCAGGATTTTCAGCTTTTTGCCTGCAAAACAGGTGAAAATGTAGCGCTGAGTGACAGTTTCGATGAAGAAAAGGTCAAAGAAGCGCTCAGGCACAGCGGTTTTGACAAAAAACTTGAAAAGGGTATGGATACGGAACTTTTAAGGGAGTTCGAAAATGACGGCAAAATGCTTTCCGGCGGTGAGTCTCAGAAAGTTGCAATTGCCCGTGCTTTTTATAAAGATTGTCCCTATGTTATTCTTGACGAGCCCTCGGCAAATCTTGACCCTATAGCAGAGTATAATCTTAATCAGGCGATGATTGAAGCGGCAAAGAATAAGACGGTTATCTTTATTTCTCACCGACTTTCAACCACCGTAGGCGCTGACAGGATTTATGTTATGGAAAAAGGCAGAATCATTGAAAGCGGAAGCCATGAGGAACTGATGAAACTTGGCGGCACTTATGCCTATATGTTCAACTTACAGGCAGAAAAGTACAAAAAATAAAGAGGAAACCATTGTGCGGAATGTACAATGGTTTCCTTTTATAATTATTTCTGAATTTATAAATTCTGTTACTCTGTACCGTACATACCTTCAGCCCTGTATTGTTTAGGTGTAACTCCGAATTCTGATACAAATGCACGGTAAAAGCCTGCATAATCGTTGAATCCGCAATTTTGTGCTGTAGTAGTCGGTCTTATTCCGCTTGAAAGCATCTGCTTGGCGTGAATGAGCCTTTTAAGAGTCACATAGCGTTGAAGACTTGTTCCGACAACGCTGTTGAAAATGTGGGACAAATAGTATTTGCTGACAAAAAATTCATCAGCCACAGAGGAAAGAGAGAGTTTTTCGCAGTAGTGCTCATTGATATATTCCAATACGGAAGACACGAGAGGTGAGTCAGTTTTCTGACATTCCGAGGCAGTATCGGAAGAAAGACTTATGCGGTTAAGTTCAAGCAAAAGCCTCGTAAGCACAGCCCTGCAGGCAAGGTCACTGCCGTAATTTTTTCGTCCGGATTCTTCAAGCAGTTCCGTAAGTCTTGCGCCGAGATAATCCTGTTGTTTACGGCTGAGACGCAGGAGATTTGAATGACCGGGATTAGTGTTGTCGAAGCAACGTGTAAGACTCGTTTCGTTGGAGCATAATGAGGCAAGAAAGTTTTTGTCCACCCACAGGACAATTCTTTCATAGTTGCTCTGGTCAGGGCCAATTCTCGGCTGATGAAGTTCAAGGGGATTGATAAGCAGTATATCTCCTTTTTTAAGATGGTAACTTTTACCTTCTACGTTATATTCCACGTTACCGCTGATGAAATAATATACCTCGTAAAAGTCATGCTGATGAACGGGAACACCTTCAAATTTAGCATCTTTATAATGAAATATTTCAAATTCATTTTTTGACATATTCTGTCTGGGGTCGAATTTTTGCATAGGAAAACCTCGCTTTTTTAATTCTTAATTGCAAATCAATTATAACAGCAATATTAACAATCAGTCAAGCAATTTCAACTATTTTTATTGTCAAAAAAATATGGTACACTATAATTGAATATATTATGGAAAGGTGTGTGAATATGATTGGATTTATGACAGAAGATTTTCTTCTGACTACGGATACTGCAAAGGAACTCTATCATTCTTATGCAGAGAAAATGCCCATAATTGACTACCACTGCCATGTAAGTCCAAAAGAAATCTATGAGGATAAGCATTTCGGCAATATCACCGAAGTGTGGCTTGGCGGTGACCATTACAAATGGAGAATAATGAGATCAAACGGCGTCAGTGAAGATTATATCACAGGTGACAAGTCTCCCCGTGAAAAGTTTCAGAAGTTCGCCGAGGCGCTTCCAAAGGTCATCGGCAATCCCATGTACCATTGGTGCCATCTTGAACTTAAAAGATATTTCGGCTATGAGGGCGTACTTAACGGTGAAACTGCTGAAGAAGTATGGAATCTGGCAAACGAAGTTCTTTCAAGAGAGGATATGGGTGCAAGAGGTATTATTGAAAAAAGCGGTGTAGCCTTCATCGGCACCACAGACGATCCCGTTGATACTCTTGAATATCACGAACTTATCCGTAAGGAAGGTAAACTGAAGGCTGTTGTTGCTCCTTCTTTCCGTCCCGATAAGGCGCTTAACCTCAACAATGACGGTTTTACTGATTATATTGCTTCTCTTTCTGAAGTTTCCGGCATAGAAATAAACTCCGTCGCTTCTTTGAAAGAGGCTCTTTATAAAAGAATTATCTACTTTAATGAAAGAGGCTGTAAGGCGAGTGATCACGGTCTTAACTATGTTCCTTTCTTTGAAATGAGTGAGGAAGATATGAATAAGGCTCTTTCCAAGGCTCTTGCAGGCAAAAAGGTAAGCGAAGAGGAACTTCAGGCTGTGCAGACGGAACTTCTCTGTTTCTGTGCAAAGACCTATAATGAACTCGGCTGGGTTATGCAACTTCATTATAACTGTCTTCGTAACCCTAACAGTAAAATGTTCAGCCGTCTCGGTCCCGACACAGGTTTTGATGTTATCGGCCCCTGCGATTGCAGTAAGAATTTAGCAAAACTTTTAGATAAAATGTACTCTGCCGATGCACTGCCGAGAACTGTTCTCTACTCTCTTGACAGTACGGACAACTCTTTCATTGATACTCTTATCGGCGCTTTCCAGCAGGAGGGCTATCCCGGAACATTACAGCACGGCAGCGCATGGTGGTTCAATGATACGAAAAAGGGTATGAGAGAGCAGATGGAATCTCTTGCCTCACTGGGTATCTTAGGTAACTTCATCGGTATGCTCACTGACTCAAGAAGTTTCCTCAGTTACACAAGACACGAATATTTCCGTAGAATACTCTGCGGTCTTTTCGGTGAATGGGTTGAAAAGGGTGAGTATCCCTGTGACATTTCCACTCTCGGTAAGATGGTGCAGGATATTTCCTACGGTAATGCAAAAAGATTTTTCACTTTGGAGGATTTAATATGAAAATGACATTCAGATGGTACGGTGATGGTAATGACCGTATCAGCTTATCTGATATCAAACAGATTCCCGGTGTCGACGGTATTGTATGGGCACTTCACCATAAAATGCCCGGTGAAATCTGGGAAGAAAATGAAATTGCCGAAGTAAAGCATCAACTTGATGAATACGGATTCAATATGGATGTTGTTGAATCGGTTAATGTTCACGACGATATCAAAATCGGTCTTCCTACCCGTGATGCATACATTGAAAATTACAAAACAACAATCCGTAATCTTTCAAAGTTTGGTGTTAAGGTTATCTGTTATAACTTTATGCCTGTATTTGACTGGACAAGAAGTAATCTTTTCCATCCTGTCGGTGATGGCTCAACTGCTTTGTTTTATGAAAAGAATATGATTCAGGATGATTACAATGCTATGGCTAAGTATATTCTTGATTTCACTGAAAAATACAATATGTCATTTCCCGGCTGGGAGCCTGAACGTATGGCAAAGCTCGATGAACTCTTCAAGGCATATAAAGATGTCGACCACGAAAAATTATGGGCAAACCTCAAATATTTCCTTGAAGCAATTATGCCTGTTTGCCGTGAGTGCGACATAAAAATGGCTATTCATATGGATGACCCCCCATGGGATATTTTCGGTCTTCCCAGACTTCTTGTCAATGAAGAAAACATTGACCGTTTTCTTAAAATGGTTGACGATGAATATAACTGTCTTACACTTTGTTCGGGAAGCCTTAATGCAAACCCCGATAACAATGTTGCAGAAATTGTCCGTAAGCATTGCGACAGAATTGCTTTTGCTCACATCAGAAATGTCAAGCATTTTGAAAACGGAGATTTTTCGGAAGCAAGTCACCGTGACTGTGACGGCGATACAGGTATTCTTGAAATTCTCAAAGCATATCACGACGGAGGATTTGACGGATACATCCGCCCCGACCACGGCAGACATCTTTGGGGTGAAGGTCCCGGTACAGTACGTCCCGGATACGGACTTTATGACCGTGCATTAGGTATTATGTATATGCTCGGTGTGTGGGACAGCCTTGATAAATTTGATAAATAATTTAAAGTATCACATTATTTATAACAGGAGATAAAATTATGCTTAAAAACGTTCTTAATACTGACCTTACAGGTAAGGTCGCCGTAGTAACGGGTGCGGGCGGTGTTCTCTGCTCATCCTTTGCAAAAACCCTTGCCAGAGCAGGCGCAAAGGTTGCCCTTTTAGATATCAACGAGGAAGCGGCAAAGGCTTACGCTGACGAAATAGTTGCAGAAGGCGGAGTGGCAAAGGCTTACAAATGCAACGTACTCGAAAAGGAAAACTGCTATGCTGTAGCAGATGCAGTAAAGGCTGACTTCGGTGACTGCGACATTCTCCTTAACGGTGCAGGCGGCAACAACCCCAGAGCAACCACTGACAAGGAATACTATTTCGAAGGTGATATTGACGCCGAGTGTAAGAGTTTCTTTGACCTTGAAGCGGAAGGCGTAGGTTTCGTTTTCGACCTTAACCTTCTCGGTACTCTCATTCCCACCCAGGCTTTTGCCCGTCAGATGGTAGGCAGAGAAGGCTGTAACATTATCAATATCTCTTCAATGAACGCCTTCACACCCCTTACCAAAATCCCTGCCTATTCAGGCGCAAAGGCTGCCGTTTCAAACTTTACAAAATGGCTTGCAGTTCACTTCTCAAAGGAAGGCATCAGAGTAAATGCAATCGCCCCCGGCTTTTTCTCGACAAAGCAGAACGCGGCACTTCTCTGGAATCCCGACGGCTCACCTACACCCCGTACAGATAAGATTCTTTCTGCTACGCCCATGGGCAGATTCGGTGAATCAAAGGAACTTGACGGTGCGCTTCTCTTCCTTGTAAACAACGATGCCGCAGGCTTCATCACAGGTGTTGTTCTTCCCGTGGACGGCGGCTTCTCATCATATTCAGGCGTGTAATTAATTGAAAGACCTCTCAGTCACTGCGTGACAGTTCTCCTTTCAGGAGAGCCAAATATAATCAGAAAGAAGTGCTGAAAAGCCTCTCCTGAAAGGAGAGGTGTCACGGTTTCGCCGTGACGGAGAGGTAATCCTATTCTAAATCATCTTTAGGAGGTAAACAAAAATGAACGATATGTTTAAAACAATATACGAACTCGGTATCATCCCCGTTGTTGCCATTGACGACGCAGACAAGGCAGTTCCCCTTGCAAAGGCACTTCGTGAGGGCGGTCTTCCTGCCGCTGAAATCACTTTCAGAACTGCCGCAGCTGAAGAATCCATAAGAAGAATTACTGCTGAATGTCCCGATGTTCTGGTCGGTGCAGGCACAGTCCTCACTCCCGAGCAGTGCGACAGAGCCATCGCCGCAGGTGCAAAGTTTGTGGTAACTCCCGGCTTCAACCCCGAAATGGTAAAATATATCAAAGATTCAGGTATCCCCATGATGCCCGGTGCCGCAACTCCCGGTGAAATGGAGCAGGCTATGAGTATGGGACTTACAAATATCAAGTTCTTCCCTGCCGAAGCCAACGGCGGCGTAGCAAAACTCAAGGCTCTTGCAGGACCTTATCAGGCGGCTAAATGGATGCCCACAGGCGGTGTTAATGCAAAGAACCTCAACGATTATCTCTCCTTTGACAGAATCCTTTGCTGCGGCGGTACATGGCTTGCCACAAGTGCAGACATCAATGAAGGCAGATGGGACGAAATCACAGAGAAGTGCAAAAAGGCTGTAGATACTATGCTCGGGTTTACTCTCGGCGGTGTTGTTCTCTATACTGATGACGAAGAAGCAAAGAAAGAAGCAAAGTTCCTTTCTTCTCTTTTCGGCTTCGAATACAAAGAGGGAGAAACTTCCGTTTCTGCAGGTGCAGTTTCCTTTATGAAGGATAACAGCGGTGCAAAGGGCTGCATTATTATCAACACTCTCAACGGTAACCGTGCCGCCGCTTATGTTAACAGAAAAGGCATAGAAATTGATCCGGATATATGGTACGATAAAAAAGGCAACATCACTTGCTTCGGTCTGAAGGACACAGTTGCAGGTTTTGAGATTTGCATTGAAACTAAATAAACCCCTCTGTCACTTGCGTGACATCCTCCCTTTCAGGGTACGTAATAAGAGGGAAAAATTATAATCTGAGGTGTATAAAATGGCAAAAAGAATTGTTACTTTCGGTGAAATTATGTTAAGACTTGCTCCGGAAGGTTATCTGCGTTTCTTCCAGAACGATACTATGCAGGCTACCTTCGGCGGCGGTGAGGCTAACGTAGCAGTATCCCTTGCCAATTACGGTATGGATGCTTCTTTCGTTACCAAACTTCCCGCACACGCAATCGGTCAGGGTGCAGTTAACTCTCTGCGCGCTCTCGGTGTTGACACCAAGGATATCGTAAGAGGCGGCGAAAGAGTAGGTATCTACTACCTTGAAAAGGGCGCTTCACAGCGTGGCTCCGTATGCATTTATGACAGAGCATACTCAGCAATCCAACTTGCAAAGAGAGAAGATTTTGACTGGGATAAAATCTTTGACGGTGCTGACTGGTTCCACTTTACAGGTATTACTCCGGCTCTCGGCGAAAACCTTGTTGAAATCTGTCTTGACGCCTGTAAAGCCGCAAAGGCAAAGGGCGTAAAGATTTCCTGCGACCTTAACTACAGAGGCAAACTCTGGACAAGAGAGCAGGCAAGAGAAGCCATGACAAAACTTTGCAAGTATGTTGATGTATGCATTTCCAACGAAGAAGACGCAAAGGATGTTTTCGGCATTGAGGCTGAAAATACCGACATTTACGGTGGCAAACTCGACAAGGAAGGCTACAAGTCCGTTGCAAAGCAACTAATGGATACTTTCGGCTTTGAAAAGGTTGCAATCACACTCCGTTCGTCAATTTCAGCCAACGATAATGACTGGGCAGGTATGCTTTATGACGGCGAAGAATACTGCTTCTCCAAAGAATATCACCTTCACATCGTTGACAGAGTAGGTGGCGGTGACAGTTTCGGCGGCGGTCTTATCTATGCTCTTTTAAACGGCAAAACCACACAGCAGGCTGTTGAATTTGCCGTAGCCGCTTCAGCACTCAAGCACTCAATCGAAGGTGACTACAACAGAGTAACCGTATCAGAAGTAGAAAAACTCGCCGGCGGCGATGCTTCAGGCAGAGTACAAAGATAAAAGGAGATTAAAAATTATGGAAAACAAAAAACAGATCCGTCCTTTCGGATGGCAGGACAAATTAGGTTATGCTATGGGTGATATGGGCTGCGGCTTTTCATTCCAGCTCGTTTCTACCTTTATGCAGCTTTTCTATTTGCAGTACATCGGTATCAAAGCAAGTGACTATGCAATCATCATTCTCATTTCAAAGGCATTCGACGCTGTAAACGACATCGTTATCGGTAATCTTGTGGACACAAAGAGAATCGGTAAAAAGAGTAAGTATATGCCCTGGATTTTACTCGGCGGTGTAACTCTCGTTATTTTCAACGTTATGATTTTTGCTCCCGTGCAGAACTTCCCATATGCGGCTAAATACGCATGGTGTCTTGTTGCATATTGCCTTTGGTCAATTGCTTATACTATGGTTAATGTTCCCTACGGCTCACTTCACTCTGTTATCACAGATAAACCTCAGGAAAGAGTTTCTCTTTCAACCTTCCGCAGTATCGGTGCTGCTCTTCCCGCAGTTGTAATTATGATAGTTCTTCCCGGTATCGTTTACAATAAGGTTGAAAACCCTGCAACAGGTCTTACCGAAGAAGTCCTCAAGGGCGAAACACTTCTCCCCGTTGCCGTTGGTCTTTCAATTATTGCTTTCTTTGTCCTTTTCGGCACAACAAAACTCGTTAAGGAGCGTGTTGTGCGTAACGCAGAAGAAAATACCACAGGTATCGGTGCTATGCTTTCCTCTGTGAAGTCTTTCTTCACAAACCGCGCTATGGTGGGTGCAACAATTGCTACCGTGGCTTCCGTTGCTCTTTTCAACTCCACAATGTCTCTTAACAATATGGTTTTCCAGTATTTCTTCAAGGATGCTGACAAAATCGGTCTTGCTATGGTAGGCTCATACGCTCCCATGATAATTGTTATGGCATTCATCGGTAAGTTAACCAAAAAACTCGGCAAGAAAAACCTTCTTGTTATAACAATGCTTATCGGTACAATTGCCGGTATAGTTTCTCTCTTTGCTCCCATCACTCCCGACTCAACAGGTATGATTGTTTACATCGTATGCCTTATGGGACTTAACCTCGGTAACACCGTCTTCCAGGTTTCCGTATGGGCTATTATTGCCGACTGTATCGAAGTCAGTTACCGTAAGACAGGTAAGAGTGAGGAAGGCTCTCTCTACGCTCTCTATTCCTTCTTCCGTAAACTTTCACAGGGCATCGGTCAGGCTGTTGTTGCATGGGGTCTTGCAGCCATCGGTTTCCAGGAGGGTACAGGTTTTGTTCCGGCTGCAGATTTCGGTGACAAGGTAAAGGGACTTTACTTCATCGTTCTTGCTCTCGGCTCACTTATCGCTTTCCTTGCTATGAAGTTTATATATAATATCGGCAAAAAGGAAGAAGAAGAGTTCAACAGAGTTTCTGCTGAAAACGAAATTGCATAAAAACAAGCATATAATTAAGGGGCTGTCCGACAGCCCCTTTTTTACATAGAAAAGCCGGTATAACAGTTTGAGTGCTGTTATACCGGTCAGTTTTTTTGTATACTTTCCTGATATTTTATCTTGTGTTTTCCTGGTTGCGGTAAACCACAAACTTGCAGAAAAGATATTCAAGAATGAAGTTTGATAACATTGTGAGTGCCAAAATAATATACTCATTTATACCCTTGTCTGCGGCCATTTCACCGAGCCAGGTTGAAAGGGGAGTAAAGACAAGATAGAAACCGAAAATCTTTGCCATAGCAACAGGAATGTTTGCTGCTGATTTGAAAGTGTAGCGGCGGTTGAAGGTGAAGTTCCATAAAACGGAAAGGGTGAGAGCAATAAGATAGCATACACCGTACTCCGCGCTCAGAATAGCCATGATTTTTTCATTCTGAATGTTGATATTGGGCACAACGAGTTCATTGAGCAATGTAAATGAGACGATTTGGATTATACCTGCCGAAGCAGAAAAGAGGGCAAATTTTACTGCCTGTAAAGCGTCACTTTTTTTCATTTTGTTTTCTCCTTCTGATATTATTTATACACCTTTTTCATCGAAATCGTAAATTGCCTGAAGGACAATGTTAAGAACTTTGTCGATTGTTTCGGGGACAAGAATTTCGGCTTTGTCGAGGCGTGTATGATAATACTGAGCAGGTGCAGGATCCATGGCAACCATAGAAGCGGCTTTGATACCTGCCTGAGAAGCAGCGGCGGCATCCGTTGAGCCTAAAGGAATGGCACCGACGGGGATATCTTCACCCTGTTTGAGCCCCGCATCCTTGAGAAGTGCGCAGACATCTTTGTCATTTTTTACCATGCCTGTCATATCTTTTTCGTAAATCATCATGTAATCGGCATCACGGATAGTGTCAAGACCGATAAAGACGGTTTCAACGCCGTCGTTTTTAAGTTCGGGATGTGCTTCGAAGTACGCCTTTGAACCGCGCAGACCGCATTCTTCGCCGCCGGTGAGAATAGCGACAACCTCGGTATTTTCAAAACGCACATCGTTATCGCTGAGATATTTCATTACGGCTGAAGATATATAGCAACCTGTAAGGTCATCATTTGCACCGTCAACATAGTTTTTATGGTTGACAAATTTGAAAAGTCCGGCATAAGCAGGAAGAAAAGCCAACTGGCCGAGAGCCATTTTCTTTGCTACCTTGCCTGCAAGAAGTGCGCCCGTAGTAGCGGCTGTGTATCCGAGACCTGCAACAGCATAACCTGCAACAGCAAGAACACCGTGAGAGCCGAGTTTATATGTATAGGTCCATTCGGGAGCAGAATCGCTGTGACCTGAAATGATAATTCTTCTCTTAGTTTCACCCTTTGCTTTTCTTACGGCGATAACATTACCGGAAGTCTCTTCCTTGAAAAGGGGGTCATACATTTTTTTGTAAAGTAAAAATTCGCCCACAATGCCGGCAAGAGCGCCGCCCATAAGAGCAGCAGAGGCAAGTGCCTTTTTCTTGGAACCTTTACCGAAAGCCGTTGCAAGGTTTATCGCCGTTGAACCCATAAGACATGCACCGGCATGGGGAACAAAGGACATAAATGCTTTGGGGTTTACTTTGAAAGTTTCTCTTGTCACGCTGTCACAAAGACCTTCAAGTTCTTTCATCATCTGCAACTGAGCATTCTTTTCACTTTCGCTTCCGCAGGGGCGGGGACCGTAAGTGTCACAGATGTTTTTAATACCGCTTGTGATAAATTCGGTACAGTCTGCTGTGGTGGTTTTAAGATTTTCGTTTTCAGTTGAATATACCATATTTTTTCCTCCTTGGATTATTTTTATCTCGTTTTCTAATATATCATACCCAACCTTTTAAGTCAATGTATCACAAGTAAAAAAGAAATAAAATACCACTGCATACAGAATTAAAATTCTTACTGTTCGCAGTGGTATTATCTGTTTCTTATTTTGCCGCAGTAGTTGAAGCGGCTGCCGTGGTTTCAGGAGTTGTACCTGTAATCTTGGTTGATTCAGGTGCGATAATACCGATATAACTGTTACCGGCATTGACCTTTAAAGGTGCGCCTGTGCTGTCAAATACCTGGATGGTATCGCCCTCGGTAGGCTTTGACCAGGTGATTTTCTGGCTCTTACCCATTGAGATATAGTAGCCGGTGCCACCCTTGAGTTCAACCTTCATAAGGTAATTATCTTTATGCGGCTTGATGTCAGTTTCAAGAACGAAAACATTTGTGTAACTGAGTTGTTTGTCTGTTGCGCTGTCTCTGTGAACAGAGCCGTTATGCTGCTTGAGATAAACCTGATTTTCTGTGTCATAAGTGAAGGTGCTGTAATAGGATGTGGAGAAATTGAGTCTTACCTTATCACAGTTTGTATCGCCGACGGCTTCTCCTTTGCCCTTTTCACGGAAGTCAAAAACAGTTGTATTCTTGCCTTCCTTATAGTCACTTCTTATATTATACTTATCAAATACAGCAGGGATATTTTCACCCTTGACAAAGGCTGTATGCTCTGAACTGTAGGTTTTGAGTCTGGCGGCGTCTCTGCCGAAAAGATCGGTTATATAATTTTCTGCGCCGTCAAAGTAGTCTATTCCGAGTCTTTTGAGGGTGGGAGCACCGAGAGATTTGTTGCAACCGAAGCAGATGTAAACTGCGTCAAGACCGTGGGCAAGAATAGGATAATAGTAACGGCAGGATCTTACTGAGCAGACGTTGGGCACTTTCGTATAGTCACCGTAAACCGCCATCATACGAGTAATGCCGCCTTCAACGATAACCTCGAACATAATATCTGCTTCGCTGATACCGTACTGAGGAAGGGCAGCACGGACATTATTTATCATAATGGCAACAGGGCGCTTGCCGTAAGCTTTTTTACTGAGAGTGGGAAGACCTGTAAGTCTGTTTATCTTTGCGGGAGGAACGGGGATTTCTACCACTTCTTCTGTTGTAAGTTCCTCACCTGTGGTTTCTTCGATTTCTTCTTCTCCGCCGCCGCAGGCAGTCAGACCGAAAAGCATCAACGCGGCAAGCAAAAGAGCTGTGAATCTTTTTAAAACAGTTTTATTTTTCATTTTACATTACTCCTTTTAACTGCTTCTTTTTTCATAGTATACCACTATTACTTGATAATTTCAACCAAAAACATACAAAATATACAAAAAGATTACAAATATCATAAGCATTCCGAAAGATGTTCAGAATGAAGAACCTGATATGTCGAAGGGTTTGTTTTGTCTTGATTTTTCTTAAAATTAAGTGTATAATATATTAACATCAAAAGGAAAGGGTGCTTATTATGCCTCATGAAATAAAAATGCTTATTACGGTTCTTCTGATAACCGTCGCCGTACTTTTTGTATTATGGATAGGGTTAGGTCTTGTCTTTTTCTTAGTTGCCCTGGGCAATAAAAAAAGACCGGATATTACCGTTCCCGCAAAGGGTAGTCTTTTCGAAAAGAACAGTGAAAATCCGGTTATTAAAAAGGGCTACAGATGGTACGACAATACATATCATCAGGAAGTTATCATAAAAAACAGGAAGGGTGAAAATCTTCACGGTGTTGAATTCCGCAACCCTTCAAACAGTAATGTGTGGGCAGTTGTTCTGCACGGCTGGACGAATGTTAACCGTGAAATGTCCTCATACGGTATGGAGTATTACAAAAGGGGCTTCAATGTGCTTCTGCCCGACCTTCGCGGACACAACAACAGCGAACATAAATTTGTAACTATGGGCTGGATGGACAGACTTGATGTGGTTGACTGGATAAACAGCATTGTAAGAGAGAATCCGAAGGCAAAAATTATTATTCACGGTGTATCAATGGGCGGTGCGACAACCATGATGACCACCGGTGAAAAATTGCCGGATAATGTTCTTCTTGCCGTAGAAGACTGCGGTTTTACTTCTGTAAAAGAAATTTTTACGGACCGTTGCAAAAGAAAGTATCATCTTCCGCCGAAACTTGTTATGCCTCCCGCTGCTCTTATATGCCGTCTGCTGAACGGTTTCTTCTTAGGCAAGGCTTCCAGCGTGGAGCAACTTAAAAAATCAAAGACTCCCACACTTTTCCTTCACGGTGACAGGGATAATTTTGTTCTTCTGTCAAATCTTGAACCTCTCTACAGAGCCTGTGCAGCACCAAAAGAAAAGCATATAATAAGAGGCGCCGAACATGCAGTTTCTGCTTTCTGGTATCCGGAGGAGTACTGGGGTGTGGTGGACAGTTTCCTCGAAAAATATCTTTACAGCAGTCAGATTAACTGAATTAAATTGGGACAGGTCGCTGTTTTTCAGCAGAACCTGTCCGATTTTTTTGAAGATATTTTACGATTATGCTTTTTCCAGAACGCCGTCAATTATCTTTGCCCATTGGTCATAACTTTTTGAACCGATATAGGGGCCTGCTATTACTTCGCCTTTTTCATTGACAAAAATGGTTTCGGGAACGGAAGAAACATCATTGATTTTTGCTTCTTTAAGGTCGGAGGAAGGAAGAAGACTTGTGTATTTTACACCTGTGTTCTTAACAATATCTTTTGCAAGGTTCAGATCACCTTCGTCAAATACGCCGTTTGTTTCATAAATATCACACACAATACCTACAACCTGAAAACCTTTGTCAGCGTAATCCTCATGAAGTTTCTGCAGGTCGGGCATTTCGTTTATACAGGGACCGCAGAAAGTTGCCCAGATATTGAGCATAGTTACTTTTTTGCCTTCAAAAATGCTCTGGTCTGCCTTTTCACCTTCGAGAGTGTCAGCGGTAAAGGACGACAAAGATGGTTTTTCGGTTTCTTCTTTGTTTTCCTTGGTGGTTTTCTCTGCTTCATTCATAACTGTTGTTTCATCTGCAGGTGATGTTTCAGTTTCTTTATCTGACCCGCAGGCAACGAGCATAAATAGCATTATCACAGCCAGAACTGCACATAATAATTTTTTCATATAACTACCTCATTTCAGTTTCAATAAAGGGAAGGCTCTGTTTCAAGAGCCTTTCCTTTATTATTGTTATTTTATTTCTTAAGACCGTTGATTATTCTTTTGAATCCGCCCTTTTGTCCGTTACACATATCAAGGATACCGTCAACGGATTCCTGTGAAACAAGACCGCCGGTAAAACCGCTGAAGGAACGAAGAGGCATTGTCTTGATGGATTCGGTAATCATAGCGGGGTTTTCTGCTGTAAGAGCAACTACCTTTGCGCCGCCGGTAAGAACTCCGTAAAGAACCTTGCCGAAGGGGGAGCATTTAACCTGACTGAGTGAGCAGTTAATGGTGAGGTCGCCTTTTTTGTATTCGCCGTTAAAGGGGATAGGTCTGCCTAAAACAGCCTCAAACTGCTTGTCGGGAATGCTTGACATAGTGTCCACATTGTAATAAATCGGTGAACTCTTTGTGTAGTCGGGTACTTCTGCATCGGGTTTATCCGTTTCAACTTCAACTGCGGCATAAAGTCTGCTGTCGCGTGAAGAAGCGGCCACGATGATTTTGTATTCACCGCTTTCTGTGTGCCAGTCATTGATGTTGGTATTGTAATAAGCAAAGGCTCTTTCGTCAAGTTCGATGGTGATTTTCTTTTCTTCGCCCTTTTCAAGGTATATCTTTTGGAAGCCTTTGAGTTCTCTGTCTGCTTTGAAAATTTTGCTTTCGGGGGGACATACATAAACCTGTGCAACTTCTGCGCCTGCTCTGTCGCCGATGTTTTTAAGTTTGAAGGAAACTGAAAGTTTCTCTCCGCCCTTAATCTTTTTCTTACTCAGTTTAATTGCGCTGTATTCAAACTTGGTATAGGAAAGACCGTGACCGAAGGGGTACTGAACTGTCTTTTTAGCTTTATCAAAGAAACGGTAACCAACATAAATACTTTCTCTGTACTGAACATTTCTCGGACCCATGGGGAAGTATTTATGTACCACATTGTCTTCGTTATTGAAGGGGAAGGTTTCGGCGAGTTTACCGGAGGGATTGACCTTGCCGTAAATGAGATTGTATGCTGCTTCGCCGCCTGCCTGACCGCCGAGATAGAGATTGAGAACAGCTTTTACTTTGTGTTCCCATTCGTCGATTTTGATGGGTGAACCGCAGGAAAGAACAACGATAATGTTTTCGTTTACTTTGGAAAGTTCGTTTATGAGAATGCCGTGGCTCTTAGGCATATTGATATGCTTTCTGTCGAAGCCTTCACTTTCGAAATCATCGGTAAGACCTACGAAAACAAGAACAGCCTTTTTGCCTTTGGCAGCCTTACAGGCTTCGTCGATAAGTTTTTTGCTGTAGCCGTCACCTTTAAGTTTGTAGCCTTCAGAGTAGGTAAAGGACTGACCTGCTTTTTTCATAGCCTCTACGAAAGAAACTGTCTTGGGCGGATTGATATGGCTTGAGCCTGCGCCCTGATAACGGAGTTTTTTTGCCAAAGCACCGATAACTGCAACGCTGTCTGTTCTTTCAAGGGGAAGAGCAGCATCGTTGTTTTTAAGAAGAACTGCTGATTCTTCGGCTGCCTGTCTTGCAATTTCATGGTGAGCCTTGAAGTCGATGGGATAGCCGTTGCCTTCGTTTTCCTTGCATTCAAAGGCAAACTTAATCATTCTCAGTACACATTTGTCAAGGTCTTTTTCATCAAGGGTACCGTCTTTGATAGCGGCTATGATGTGTTTGTCATTCATGCCGTTATTACCGGGCATTTCAAGATCCATACCTGCCTTGATACCTTTGACACGGTTATTAACTGCACCCCAGTCTGAAATAACGATGCCCTCAAAGCCCCATTCTTTACGGAGAATATCGTCAACAAGGCGTTTGTTTTCACCCACATATTCACCCTCAACCGTATTGTAAGAGGACATAATTGTTCTGGGTTGTTCTGTTTTCACAATGTATTCAAAAGCTGAAAGATAAATTTCACGAAGTGCTCTTTCGTCAACAACGCTGTCAATGCACATTCTGTTAAATTCCTGGTTGTTGGCGCAGAAGTGCTTGAGGCTGACACCTACATTTTCTTTCTGGACACCGCGGACAAAAGCGGCACCGAGACGGCTTGTGAGGAAAGGATCCTCAGACATATATTCGAAGTTTCTGCCGCAAAGAGGACTTCTTTTGATGTTGATGCCGGGGCCGAGAACGGTTGTTACTTTAAGTGCTTTTGCTTCGTCGGCGAGAGTGGCACCAACCTTTTCAAGAAGGTCAATATCCCAGCTGCTTGCTGTGGTAACGGCTGTGGGGAAGCAGGTTGACTTTTCAGAGGGCTGCATAATGTTTGTGCCTGCTGATTCCTTTTCTTTTCTCATACCGTTGGGACCGTCACTCATCCACACAGAGGGGATACCTAAACGGTCAATTGGTTTTGTAAGCCAATAGGTAAGACCTGAGCAAAGAGAAACTTTCTCTTCAAGAGTAAGTTCGCTCAATAATTTTTCGTAATTTTTTTCTGCCATCATATTTTCCACCTTTCAAAATTATAAATAACCATTTTTATAATACCAAAAAAATTCATCTATTTCAATAGTTAAGAATAATATTATTTTGCATGCACCGTTTAATAGTTTATTTTTGTCTTATTTTTAATTTGGAAAAAAGTGTTTTAAAAAAGTAAAGGGACTGTTTATTACACAGCCCCTTTGAATTGAACTTTTTAATTTATTTTCCTTTAAACCAATTTGCTATCATACGGAAGAACTCTGCGATTGCATTTAGGAGTCTTCTGAACAGGCTTACGGATTCCTCTACATCGGGAACAGGCACATCCATTGAAAGAGCACCTATGAGCATATATCCGTCTACAACCACTGTAATGGTGTTCGCCGGGTCAAGAGGAACCTTCTTGCCGTTTACATAGAAGTCAAATTCATCGTCAATCCACAAATCCTGAACTCTGACAACAAGAACGGAGCCTTCATAGACTTCAAGGGTGGAGTTGGGACCCTGCGGGAAGAAGTCGCCGCCGTTTACGGATACTTCGTACCAACCGATACCGTCAGTCTTGCCGAAGCAGACGTGGTGCTTAACGGGGATGGCAAGAACTGTAACGGGGATAAGTCTGATATCGCCACCGCCGAAATCTGCTGTGATTATGGCGATACCTATACCTACACCGGTGATATTGCCTTGAGCGTCAATCTTTACCACGGATTCATCGCTGCTCTTATAGATGGGAACGATACTTCCGTCATCGGGAGTAATTACAACACCGAGAGGCTTCTTTTCGCCCTTGAAGATGCTGATGCCGTCAGGAACTTCGATAGTATATTCAGGTTTTTCGGGTTCGTCGGGAACGGTAGGTTTATTAACAGTAACAGTTACTGTTTCCGTCTTAGTCGGGTCATCCTTTGATGTTACGGTAATAGTTGCCGTGCCTTCTCCGATTGCTTCAATGTTACCCTTATCGTCAACCTTGACAATGGTTTCGTCAGAAGATTTATAGGTGACACCTTTTTCTGTAGCATTTTCGGGAGTAACAGAACCTGTAATTTTATCTGTCTTGCCGACTTCAAGGGTGATTTCTGTTTTATCAACAACCACATCTTCAACAGGAACTTTCTTAGGTTTGACTTTTACTAAAACAGTTTCAGATTTTGTGATATCATCCTTTGAGATGACGCGGATGGTTGTGGTGCCCTCACCCACAGCGATGATGTTGCCGTCTTCGTCAACCTTAACAACAGTTTCATCATCTGATTTATAGATGATACCTTTTTCAGTAGCATCATCGGGAGAAACAGTAGCGTTGATTTTGTCTGTCTCACCGACTTCAAGGTAGAAGTCAGATTTATCAACTATAACATCCTCAACGGGAACTTTTACAGGTTCAGGTATTTTAACTGTAACAGTGACTGTTTCTTTGATTTCATTGTTGTCTTTTGAAGTTACGGTAATAGTTGCCGTGCCTTCGCCGACTGCTTCAATGTTACCGTCTTCGTCAACCTTGACAACAGTTTCGTCACTTGATTTATAGGTAACGCCTTTTTCAGTTGCATTGTCGGGTGTGACGGTAGTTGTGATTTTATCTGTTTCACCCACGTCAAGAGTGATATTGTTTTTATCAACGATAACATCATCAACGGGAACTTCAACAGTAACCTTAATAGTTTCTGTCTTTGTCGGGTCATCCTTTGAAGTTACGGTAATAGTTGCGGTACCTTCGCCGACTGCTTCAATGTTACCGTCTTCGTCAACCTTAACAACAGTTTCATCACTTGATTTATAGGTAACGCCTTTTTCAGTTGCATTGTCGGGGGTGACAGTAGTTGTGATTTTATCTGTTTCACCCACGTCAAGAGTGATATTGTTTTTATCAACGATAACATCATCAACGGGAATCTTAACTGTAACAGTAACGGTTTCTGTGATTGACGGATTGTCTTTGGAGGTGATTATGATGGTTGCGGTACCTTCACCCACGGCGATAACGTCACCGTTGATATCTACCTTTACAACTCCGGGATTATCTGATTCATATATAAGTTCTTTGTTGGTTGCATCTTCGTTGACTTTGGCGTCGAGATTTTCAATGTCATCTATATTAAGTGTGAGTTTGTCCCTTACGGTGATTTCAGTTACAGGATTTTTAACAGTTACAGGAATAATTTCTTTAACTGTCGGATTATCGTTTGAGGTGATAATGATGGTTGTTTCACCTTCACCTACAGCAGTGATGTTGCCGTTTTCGTCAATCTTTACAATGTTTTCATCGCTTGACTTGAAGGTAACATCTTTGTTGGTTGCATTGTGGGGAGTGACGGTAACGGTGATTTTGTCTGTGCCGTTTTTATTGAGAGTAATTTTGTCTTTATCTGCAGTAATATCCGTTACGGGGATTTTAACTGTAACTTCAATTGTATCCTTCTTTGTTTCGTCATCCTTTGAATAGACGGTGACTGTTGTTGTACCTTCGCCGACGGCTTTGATATTACCGTATTTATCAACAGTTACGATAGAGTCATCACCTGATTCGAAGATAATATCCTTTATAGTTGCATCTTCAGGTTTGACATATATGTTCAGTCTTATTTCTTCTTCCTCGTTAATTGTGATTTTTTCATCCATCATTATTTCAATGCTTTCAACGGGGATTTTGAAATAACCGTAAAGAACCACATCGTTGTCGGGCATTATAAACATATCGCCTGAAACATCCGTATCCTTAGTGGTCCATCCGACGAAAAGGTATCTGTCGACATAAGGAACACCTGACAGATCTACTACTTCGCCTGCGGTATAGTATTTTGTCTGAGGAAGTTCGGGAGCACCGTCGGGAACTGTATATCCGTCGGTGTATTCGTATGTTACTTTGTAAAGTTTGCTCCATGAGCCGACAAAGTGAACATCATTATTTATGGTAAAGGAGCCGTCAGTTACGGTTGCATCATCTGTTGACCAGCCGGAGAATACATAGCCGTCGGCTGTAGGTGCGTTTTCTACTGTAACGGTAGTACCTTCTTCGTAGATTGCACTTTCAGGGGGGATAACACCTTCGGGGATTGTTTCGCCGATGAAAGAGTATGTAACGGTGTATTCTGCAGTAACAGCCGGCTCTTTGTATGTGAGGAAGCCGCCGTCTTCTTCGAAAGTTGCATATTCTTTACCGGGAGAAACATACTGGAAATCTTTATCATATATGTCTTTTCCGCCTACTATTGCATAACAGCAGTTGAACATTTCACCGGTATCTTTAGCTTGCTCAACAGACCAATCCGGTCCTGCGTAGATCGGGTTAAGGTTCATACATCTGTAGAACATACGTTTCATATTTGTAACCTTACGCGTATCAAAGTTACTTATATCAAGGACAGATATGGTTTCGCAGTTAGCAAACATAAACCCCATATTTGTCACTTTACTGGTATCCCAATTTGAAAAATTAACACTGTTAAGAGATTTACATCCTGAAAAAAGATATGATAGATTAGTAACATTAGAGGTGTTGAAAGAACTTAAATCTACACTTACAAGTGATGAACAGTTTTCAAAGAAACAATCCAAAGTGGTAGAGTTGCTTGTGTCTAAATTTTCAAGTCCGTTAACTTCTTTCAGAACTGTAAAATTGTAAAAAACATTTGTGGAATTAACATTAGTTGCAACACCGCCATCGCCTGCGATGTAAAGGTCATATCTGTCAGCGTTTGCAGCGTCAGACTCTGCGTCGTTACGTTTAATCCAGGACATTACAGTGCCTGTTTCAGCAGACGCTGAAATATCCCATGATGCAACGGCTCCCGTTGTATCAATTTCATCAAGGAAAGTAACAGTAACTATGCTTGATCTGTATGCATGATGATCGGGAAGCGAAGAGGGCGGTAAAGAAACATACGCCTTCATCATCGGATAATCTTCACCTGATGCTAAAGTGAAAATCGTAGTGGGTATCATAGTGAAAAGCATAATTATTGCTAACACCAATGACAAACTTTTTTTGGTTTTTGAAGTATCCATAACTTATTCTCCTTTTGCGTATAATTGATAAGACATCTATACAGATTAAATATAGCACACACTATTATGCAAGTCAATTGTGCATAACAAAAATATTATCTTTTTGACAATAAATTCACTGTTTCTTCATATGGTTGAAAAATATGAAACAATTTTTGTTGTTGACACAGACAGAATAAGTTGATAAAATCATATGTAAGAGAAAAATTTGATTGTTTTTGCCATTGAGATGTCACCGACGGTCAAATGCAGATAATTCTTGATTTTTCCTGAATTATTTTAAAAAATCAACAAAACATACAATAAAAAGAAGGGCGGATAATATTATGAAAATTCTTTTTTACGATACAAAACCTTACGACAGAGAGTCCTTTGAAAAAATCCTTCATAAGTATGAAGGAATAACCGTTGACTTTCTTAAAACAGATATTTCAAGACATACCGTCAATCTCAGCAAGGGTTATGACGCAGTATGCGTGTTTGTGGCTTCCGATGTGAACAGTACGATTATTGAAAAACTTCATGAAAACGGAGTGAAACTGATTCTTCTTCGCTGTGCGGGCTACAACAATGTTAATCTTGACACGGCAAGGGAAAAAGGTATAGCCGTAATGCACGTGCCTGCCTACTCTCCCGAGGCCGTTGCAGAACACGCTCTTGCTTTGGCTTTTGCCGTTAACAGGCATATTCACAAAGCCTACATCAAGGTAAGGGAAAACAATTTCAGCCTTGTCGGTCTTACGGGAATGAACTTCAAAGGCAAGACAGCCGGAATAATCGGCGCAGGTAAGATTGGCTCTGAAATGGCAAAGATGTGCCACGGCATAGGAATGAAAGTATTGGCTTTTGATAAGGGCGGTAAGGGCAGACTTGACTTTGCGGAATATGTGAGCCTTGATGAACTTTTCAGCCGCAGTGACCTCATTTCACTTCACTGTCCGCTGACGGAAGAGACATATCACATAATCGACCTTAAAGCCATAGAAAAGATGAAAGACGGAGTGATTCTTGTCAACACGTCCAGAGGCGCCCTTATCAGTACAGAGGACCTTATAAAAGGTATACGTAAACACAAGTTTGCAGGGGTAGGACTTGATGTTTACGAGGAGGAGGAAGAGAATGTTTTTGAAAACAGAGAAGATGACATTCTTGAAACGAGTGTTACGGCAAGGCTTCTCTCTTTTCCCAATGTAATAGTCACATCACATCAGGGCTTCCTTACGGGGGAGGCGCTTGAAGCAATCAGCATAACTACTCTTGAAAATGCACGGAGTTTTGCTGAAGGACGTGTAATTGAGCAGAATGTTGTGGCGAGATAAACTCCCTTTTAACTGACAAAACCATTGTAAACAGCCTGAAGATTCATTCGGCTTTTACAATGGTTTTTCTTGTTATAACATTTATTAATATCTCTTTTTATAATACATCACAAACATCATAAACAGCATAAGATTATGCCCTATCATACATGCCCAGGCACTTATAAGCCCCATGGACAGGAGGTTTACACAGATAAATGTGCCTACGATTCTTATTCCCCACATACCGGTAATATTGAATATAAAGGGAGTTTTTGTGTTGCCGATGCCCTGAAGCATACCTTCAATAATAAGAGACACACCGTAAAACGGTTCCGACAGAGCAACCATACGAAGTACCGTCGCGCAAAGAGAAATTACCTCTGCACTGTCAGAAAAAAGACCAGCCATTTTTTCGGCAAAGATAAACAGCAGACCTCCCGAAAGAATCATAAGCGAAACTTCAATAAAAATAAGAAGTCTGCTTAAATCTTTTGCTTTTTCTTTATCTTTTGCCCCGTGAGCGTTCCCCATAAGAGTGGCTGCCGCTGCCTGCATACCGTAGCCGGGGATGTAAAAGGCAGACTCGACGGTATTGGCAACGGTATGCGCCGCCGTGGAAATCTCACCTAAAGAGTTAATCATAGAAGCAAAAATCACATAGCCGAAGGAAGTGCCGAAACGCTGGAGCATATTAGGCAGAGCCACCTTAAGACAGGGAGCAAGAATTTCTTTGTCAGGTTTGAGAAAGGATTTTTGCGGTGCTATATCCCTGTGTCTGAAAAGGGCGAGAGCGATAAGTATACCGCCTGCGGTAAAAGCAACAGCACTTGCTGCTGCGGCACCTATTACGCCCATATCTGCGCCGAAAAAAGTAAAATCTTTTCCGAAAAGACTTACACTTCTGGTGGGATAGATAAGAAGGAAGTTTAGTATAACATTTATTATATTGACGGCAAAACCCACAATCATAGGAGTTTTTGAATCACCTGCGCCGCGAAGAACAGAACCGAAAATTATGGTTGCTGCTCTGAAAAGCATAGGGGTATAAAGGATAAAGAAATATTGCGAGGCAATACCTCTTATATTTTCGTCAACCTGCATAAGCGTAGGAACTACCGGACTTACGGCAAGGGTAACAGCCGTAAAAAACAGACCGGAAACGAGTACGGCTAAAACAGACTGACTTGATGCTTTAACGGCAAGGTTTTTCTTTCCCGCACCGAGAGATTGAGAAATAAAGGCGAGAAAGCCTACTCCGAGGGCAGAAACCGACGAGCCCACCAACCAATTGACCGTGGTAGTTGATCCGACTGCCGCCGTGGCTTCGGTACCTAAAGAGCCTACCATAGCCGTGTCTATGTACTGAACTGCCGTCTGCATAAGTTGTTCGAGCATTGTCGGCCAGGCGAGAGAGATAATAAGGGGGAGCATATTAAAGTTAAGTTTGCGGAGCATAAAGTCACCTGCCTTTAGCGTGGGGGTAATTCTTTATTAATTATATCCGGTTTGTAAAAAAACGCAATAAGAAATATATTAAGACTCAAAACTCGAGGTAACTTTGTTTGGGAAGCATAAGGTTGTTGCCGATGAAAGGAAACAGTTTTTCACAAAATAAATGAGCCTTCTGAAAAGGAGAAGGCTCATAATTAAATCTGTGATGTAATAATTATTTTTTTATAGGAAGAAGCATTCTCGTCTCTTTTTTATAAATCTCAAATCCGGGTTTGGCCGACTGCCTTTTGTCCGCCATAGGTATGCTTGCGCAGAGGAAAAGGACAGTGTTCAGTGCGGCGCCCGTACACAGATACCATTTATCAGGGAACGCACAAACAACTGCTAAGGCCACGCCCCACCACATAAGTATTTCACCTAAATAATTCGGATGGCGTGAATATTTCCAAAGACCGTTACGAATGAATCGGCCTGTTCTGTTTTTGCGGAATTTATGCATTTGCATGTCTGCAATACCCTGCATTGCGGTTGCTGCAACAGACAAACAGAAGAATAAAACTGTACCTAAATTCCATTGAGCATCATTTTTAAAAGCGAAGGCAGCGGGCAGCACACAAAAATATACAATAAGAGTGGGTACCATATGAATCCCACCGAAATTGACGACAGGGTACAATGCACCGGTTTTTTCATGAAGCATTGTGTATCGCCAATCTTGATAATCAAAGTTATAGAAATTATAGCCCCAGTTAACGGTAAGTCTTATTCCCCAAAGGGAAACGGCAACAAGCAGTAACAAACGGACAAGATTCAATTGCGCAGTTAAGGCAAATCCGATAAGAATAACGAGGGGCTGAACGCTCCAATAGGGGTCATATACTGAAGCGTTATTGAAAATGAGACTGAAGATAAAAGTAATAACTGTTGCCGCAATATCGGCAATTAAAAGGTTGAGCCACCATGAAAAAGACAGATTCAAATAAACTGCCACACCTACGGCTCCGGCAATCAAGTATACAATAAACACTAAAAAGAAACTGGCTATCCTGTTTTTTTTCATCCGATTTAAAACTTCCATTATTTTTCCCTCTCTGAAAAGTATTCGATTTTCTGTATTGAAGATCATTATAGCACTTTAATTAAAATTAATCAATTATTTATTGCGAAATTATAATGTAATAATTACCTTTACATGGCGGAGTAGGAGAGACTCGCCCCTCTTGCGGTTCCCAAAGTTCATTACGGCTTGGAGCGCCTATGAACTTTGACCGCTGCGCCATCCTCACCTCGCTTCATCGCCCATCGGGCGCGCTTCGGTGACGATGCAAGTCAAAAGTCACTCAGCGAAGCGTATCCACCTTTCTGTTTCATTCAAAAACAAAAACCGGTGCAAAAGCCTGACATTGGACTTTACACCGGTTTATTCAAACTTTTTTAACTTGTTTTTCAGGCGTATCAGGCTGTCATTTAACAGTCCCTTTCAGCATCCCGGATGCACATAAGTTGCCGCCAGACCGCCCTGTGAGGTCTCTCTGTACATAGCGTTCAGATCCTTGCCTGTTTTATACATAGTCTCCACAACCGTATCAAAACTTATCTTTCGTGTTGTAGAAAGGAAATTGGCAAGCGAAAGAGCATTGATTGCTCTCATTGCCGCTACTGCATTTCTCTCGATACAGGGTATCTGTACAAGACCGCATACAGGATCGCAGGTAAGACCGAGCATGTGCTCCATAGCAACCTCTGCCGCATATTCTATCTGGCCGAGTCCCATACGGAAAAGTTCACACAAGGCTGCTGCTGCCATTGAACAGGCTGTGCCTATTTCTGCCTGACAGCCACACTCGGCACCGCTTATTGATGCGTTGGTTTTAACAAGATTCCCCACAAGTCCGCCAACGGCAAGAGCACGGCAAATATCGTCATCTGTAAAGCCTTTTTTATCCTGCATATACTTAAGAACACTCGGTAAAACTGCACAGGCTCCGCAAGTGGGAGCAGTTACAATAACTCCTCCGCCTGCATTCTGCTCGCTTACGGCAAAAGCATAAGCACAGACGAGTCGGTTTTCTTTTGTAATATCACTTTCATCAATGTGACTCTGGTTGAAAAGGAACTGCGCCTTTCTTTCAACTCCCAGACCTCCGTCAAGGACACCTCTTGTGGAAAGACCTTCGTTGATAGCGTTTTTCATTGCTACCCAAATTTCGTGAAGATAAGACCATATCTCTTTACCCTCACATTCTTCCACATAATCGGAAAGTCGCATATTGTGAGTACGGCAATAATCAACTATCTGGCCAAAAGTACGAAGGGGATAAACGTCTTCTTCATCAAGTTCCGGCTTTCCTTCAATAACAATCTGACCTCCGCCTACAGACATAATTCTTTCCTTTGCGATTTCTTTACCGTCCTTATAGGCGAAAAACTCCATTGTGTTTTCATGGGGAAGATTTTCTGTTTCTCCGCTTCCGAAAACAAGTTCCGCATCACACTCTTTGAAAACATCGAGAATTGCTTCATCTGTCTTGTGTCCCTTTCCCGTACTTGAAAGGGAGCCGTAAAGAATTACTTTATAACTGTCGGCATCAAGATAAGCATTTTTAAAATATCTTGCCGCCTTATCCGGCCCCATAGTATGAGAAGAAGAAGGACCTCTGCCGATTTTATATAAATATTTCAGACTTTTCATTTCATTCTCCTGCCTTAATTTTGTTTCTGCACAATCTTATATTCATCAAAAGGTGTAAAGTAACGGCAGAAATCAATATTACCGCTGACATACTTTTCCATTTCATCCTCGTCCAGATTAACAGAACAGTAGTATTCGTCGTATTCTTCGTCATAATTATAGTAAGCGCACTGTTCACAGCAAAGGCTCATATTTACACCCTCTTTCGTTTACTATTATAAACCGAGACGGAAAATTTATCAAGGCTTATTTTTTACAGATGAGGTAATAAACGCGGTAAAGGGGAAACAGTACTTTAAATTTACCGCGGCGGTGGCGGCGAGCCAAGCCCCTGTATACAGGGATTCAGATTCCTTCGCGAATCTGAATGACAGCGCCTTCAGGCGCTGTTCTTGGCTCGCCGTCCGCCGCTTCGTAAACCCGAAGGCTGTTCCCTCCCCCGAAAAAACTTAGCCTGCCGTGGATAAACACGGCAGGCGTAAATCTGACTTATTAAGTTAATCAGTCGTTATTGTCAATACCAAGGTTTCTTACCTGTACAGAATATTCACTCTGGAACTGCTTGTTGACAATGTTGATATTATCAAGACTCTGCATTGCTATATTCTGATAACCTGCAAGACCGTTTGTAACGAAACCGCGGGCACCTTCAACAATACCGATAGTCCACTCTTTTGCTCTTGCTTTGAGTTCTTCGCAGTCTTCCGTTGCCTTTGAAATCATAGCCTGAGTTTCCTGTTCTGTTGTAAGTTTGATCTGTTCGCTTCTCTCTCTTGCAAGACGGGTAATATTGTGTTCCTGAACCATTTCTTCAGCCTGAGCCTGAGCGCGTGCGATAATCTTTGCAGCATCGTCCTGTGCTTTTTTGATGGTTTCGGAATAATATGTCTTTGCGCTGTTGGAAATCTCTGTTTCCTGCTTACGTGCAGCAGCGATAATAGCGTTGCTCTTTGCTGTTGCATCGTTGATAATGGTTGCTTCTCTTGCAATAATATCGTTTGCAGTGATGATTTCCTGAGGGAATCTGCTCTGGATATACTCTGCAAGCATTGCAATATCTTTACCGTCTACAATTCTCTTGGTTTTTGAGAAGAAGAATCTCTTGCCTCTTGATACAAGACCTTCCATTTCAACCACAAGCTGATCAAAGTCCATGCTGCCCCATCTTGCTTCGGCATCTGCTTCGTTATAATCACCGAAATCGGTAATCTCCTCATACTCTTCTTCGTATGTTTCCTCTTCTGTAGATATTACATCTTCAACTTCAAGGTCTGTTTCAAGATCATAAAAATTTGACATTTTAACTTATCCTTTCTTTAACTTTTCTATTATATCATTTGAAATTTCTGCCGGTATGAATAAAGATATATCTCCGCCAAGCATACACACCTGTTTTATCATGCTTGAACTGAGAAACATATGCTCGGTACTTGCCGCCATAAACACCGTTTCAGTATTTTCATTGAGTCTTTTGTTGATAAGTGCCTGCTGAAATTCGTCCTCGAAATCCGAAACGGCACGCAAGCCTTTTATGACTGCAACGGCATTTTTTTGCTTTGTATAATCGGCAAGAAGCCCCATATATGAATCAACGCTGACGTTTGGTATATCCTTTGTGCATCGTCTTATGAACTCCACTCTTTCATCAACGGTAAAAGCGTAAGATCCGATTTTGCGGTAATTGGACATAACGACAACTATAATTTTATCAAAGAGTGAAGCACTGCGTTTGATAATATCGAGATGACCGCTTGTAACAGGGTCAAAAGAACCGGGATAAACTGCTATTCTTTCTTTCATCAGTCTTCCTCCTTTTCGGGTATACGGTAAAGGAAAAGACCTGTTTTGCCGTATCGGTACTTCTTTTTAAGTACGAAATCTCCCGCTTTTTCGGGCAGAGTGTCGGCAAAAGGAGCTTCACAGATGATAACACCTGTTTTCTCCATAACATCGGGTATTTTTTCAAGGGCTTTTTCAATCAGTCCCTTTGAATAAGGTGGGTCAAGAAGTGCGATATCGTATTTTTCCGTTCTTCGTGAAAGGAAGGCTACTGCATCGCTGTTTATTACTACAGCCTTTTTATCGAAAGATGTCGCTTCAAGGTTTTTCTTTATAATCTCAACGCTTTTTTTACTGCTGTCAACTATTACTGCATTTTCAGCCCCTCTTGAAAGAGCCTCAATTGCAAGCTGACCGCAGCCGCCGAAAAGGTCAAGAACCTTACTGCCTTCAACTTCAAACTGTATAATTGAAAACATTGCTTCTTTAACTATATCCGTTGTGGGCCTTACATCATCACCCTCAAGGGTGATAAGTTTTCTGCCTCTGGCGGAGCCTGTAATTACTCTCATGGCTAAACCCTCCTTGGCATAGTAATTTAGTATATATTATCACACTTTTCAGGAAAAATGCAACAGTATTTTTGTTTTTTCTACCTTTTTACTTAATTTTACATTCTTTTGCCATCTTTTTTGCCTTGAATAAACAAAATTTTACCTATTTCGACTTTTATCACAAAATATGATTCTTGACTAAATTAAAAAAAACAGTATAATTGAAGTGTGAAGAAAACTCTTATTTTACTGTGAAAGGAAGTTGAAATTATGGCAGGACCAGGTGGCGGCAGCAGAGGCGGCGGCTTTGGCGGAGGTTCCTTCGGCGGTGGCGGCGGCTTTTCCGGAGGCGGAGGAGGCTTCGGCGGAGGCTCATTCGGCGGCGGACCTCATCACAGACCGCCTCATCATCACGGACCTCATTTTCACGGACCTCGTTTCGGTTGGGGCTTTGGCCCCCGTGTGCATATCGGTGGCGGCGGATGTGTAACAGGCTTATTTGTTGGTATCTTTATTCTGTTTGCTGTCTTTTATATTCTTATGCCCAATACCTCAACAGAATACGAAATAACTTACGGAGATAACGGCATTATCTATGACGAAGCAACTATGCAGGACTATGCCAACGACAATTACAAGCAGCACTTCGGCAATTACGATAATTATGAAAATAATATCCTTCTGGTATTTCTCACCAACGAAGAATGTGACGGTTATTACACCATAGCCTGGGTGGGAGACAATGTCAGACCGGAAATCAATGAAATGTTCGGTGAGTATTCCGAATACGGTCAGGCTCTGGGAAACCATATCAACACCAACTATTACGGCTATTCTCTTGATACAAATCTTGCAGCGGCAGTAAAGGAAATGACCGACAGCATCACTTCTCTCGGTTTTGACAGTTCCTTTAACGGAGCCTTTGAAGAATATGAAATGCCGTCTTCTTTACTTGTTAATTCCACTGTTCTTGAAATGAACACCGGACTTGTCAACGATGCTTTAACTGAGTTTACGGAGAAGACAGGTATTCCCTGTGTAATAGTGGTTGATTCAGTCGAAAAGGTGTTTCAGACAACACAGCCTGCCGTGACGGCCACGGTAGCAGACGGCTCTTCATCGGATATAGCCATAATCGGCGGTGCCGACGGTCCCACTGCTGTGACGATAGGCAGCGGCGTAAGTAACATATTTATTATCCTTATGATACTCATTGTCATTGTTGCCGTGATACTTATTTTCCGTTTGAAAAAAGGTAAGAAGACAACAACTGAAAAAAGAAAAGAAGCATCGGGCAACAAGAATGAAACCCCTCCATGGGAATCCTGATGTATAAAACAAGAGAATGTAAATAATTAAACATCACAATTACTCGTAAAACAGGTAAACAAGATATAAAAGAACCATTGTAAAAAGTCGAAATTCTGACTTGATTACAGTGGTTCTTGTAATGTTATCTGATATTAAACCGTAAGGCAGAGGGCAATCGTCTCTACGCCGATTGCGGTTTTTGTTTCAGTGAAACAATAAGGTAGATACGCTTCGGTGACTATGCAAGTCAAAAGTCACTCAGCGAAGCGAATGCCTACTATTTGTTTCATTGAAACGAAAATTATAAGGTTCAGTTTTATAGCCTTTTTTCTTTTATTCTGTTATATTTCCGTTTTCGTCATACTCATAAACAGTCTCAGTTCCGTCTTCGTTATAAATTATCCTCTTCGACACATAACTGAAATTTTCTGCTGCGGTATATATGGCTTGTTCAACAAGTTTATCTCCTTCATATGTCAGTTCAGCCTTCAGGTTGTCTTCACTGTCATATTCACTTATAATCTCTGCCTTTACAACGCCGTCTTCTTTCTTTTCGACACGGACAAGATTGCCCTCACCGTCATAGAAATATTCAAGGTCATAGGTATATTCTTTTTCGCCCTCTGCATTATAAGAAAGTTCCTGTATCACGTCTCCGTCTTCACTGTATTTTTTCACTAAACTGCTTCCGTCTTCTGCGTATACTTTTTCTTCGGTAATATAATAATATTCTTCTTCCTCATTCTTCGCGGAAGCGTACTTCATTTCCCTGACAAGAACGTCATTTTCATAAACCTTCTCCCCTGTAAGTTCTCCGTTTTCATCTGTGACATATTCCGAACGGAAAGATTCAAGTTGATTGCCCTGTTCATCATAGAGAATATAACCGAGTTCATCACCGGCTTCATTCAATTCACAGACACACTTTCCCCCGTCGGCGTAATGTTCTGTTTCGTATTTTCTGTAGGTATAACCGTCACTGCCGTATTCAAAGTCCGACGAGAGAAAAAGTACTCCGTCTTCATAGATTTTTTCAGTGAGCATATTGCCCTTTTCATCATAGGTATATTCTGCCGAATCAACACCTGCATACTCACCTTTTTCATCAAAATAAAGGCACTGAATCCAGTCACCGTAACTGTTATAAACAGCCAGTTCCGTAATGCTTCCGTCCTGAGTTTTTCTCTCGGCACTACAAACTGTACAGATATCAAGATCAAAGGTGTGTTCCCCTTTTTCTGTTATCTCCCCGCAATCACATTCCCGCCAATGGCTGTCCTTATCTATTTTCCACTCATCCCCTGCTTTATGGGAATGACAGGCAGTAAATGCACACATTACAATTATACATACTAAAAAAACAACAGATATTCTTTTTGTATTTTTCATTTTCATCGTCCTTTCTTTACATATTATTTTATCAAAGACATACCCAAAAATCAACATTGCAAATAAATGTTTACTCTTTTAATCGTCTCTTACAAAAAAGGCTGTCACACTGATATGTAACAGCCTTTTAATTTTATTCGGAAATATTATCAAGAAGTTCCTTAACGGTTATCTGCGGATTGTCAATACCGGCAAGAATAGTCTTGAGGAGGTTTTTGTGCATCTGTCTTATCTGTTCTTCGGTAGAAAGTTTAACACGGTACATATAGTACACATCAATACCCTTATCTCTTGAATTAGGAATGGTAATTGTATAAAGCGGTGTGAAATATCTTCCGAGATTATAGGTCTTGAAGTGGAACTTAAAGGGGAAGTTATCATCAATGGGAACGGGAATCCAGGAATACATAAGAGAGTTCGCACCCTGAATGGGACCGAAGTTAAAAAGTTTGAGAGACATATCTCTTGCCTTTGTATAAGAATAATCAAGATGCCTGTAAAGAGAAGTTCTTACTCTTACGAGTTCTTTTACAGCCTCAGCGAAGGTAAGGTCTTCACCGAACTTTGAACGGAAGATAAGAGGCTCGGCAAGACAGCCACTCATATTTTTTTCTTTAACCGTAGCACGCTTACTGCATACTGTCATCATGGAAACGTCGTCAATACGGTAGTTAACTGCCGAACAGTGAGTACGAAGTCCCATAACGAAAATGCTTTCGGGAGAAATCTGATTTTCCATACAGTAATCAAAGATTTTCTTTGCATCCTCGGGACAGATATGCTCAATAATCATGTCGCACTTATCGTGAAGAGGATTGTAAGCCATAGGAACTCTTATATCGGGATTCTTCTTCTTTTTGCGGTAGGCATCAAGATATTCATGACCGTGAACAGCAGCATAGTAGGGCTCACCGTTTTTAAGGAAGTATTCCTTATAAAATTCCTCATGCTTTTTCTGTTTTTCCTCGTTACTGCACTTTTTAAGTTCGTTCTGAATATATTCTTCGTAACTGTCAAGTATGGGAGGAATTTCATAGCCTTTAAGAAGTGCTCTGTAAACACGGAAAAGATCCATATAGAAACCTACTATACCGAGAGCATCAATTACAAGGTGACTGAAGCAACTGTAAACACCGCTGTTTCCGCCTTCGGTAGAGAAGAAATAAATTCTGAAACATTCGTCCTTAAGGAAGAATACGGGTTTCTGGGCATCGGCATCGAAAAATGCTTGCTGTTCTTCAGCACAGGAGAAGTGCTTATGCTCAACCTTAAGGGTATAAGGCTCGATAAAATACTGCTTAACTGCACCCTTATCTTTTACAAATCTTATTCTGAAACTTTCATTTCTCTCGATTTCCATATCGAAAGCCTTCTGTAAAAGGTCAAAATCAAGTTGATAATCCACAGTAACGGAGGTGGGAATCTGTGTCTGCTGTTTGTGCAGACCGAATTTGTACATCAGATGCATACCTTTCTGCGAATTAATAAGGTCATAAAGTTTATAACCGGATACATCCTTTTTCTTTGCGAACATAAGTTTTCACCTCATTCTTCAACGTGAGCGAAGAAGAATTCCTTTCTTTCGTAAGTATTTATAACCGTAACGGGCTTTATCTGATTGAGAACTCTGCCCTGTTTTTTGAGCATTTCTCTGTAATGTGCATAAGTGTCTTTTTTAAGAAGAACAATCTTCGGTGCATCTATCATATTCCAGCGACGGTACTTATGGTACTTTTCGTTGCTTTCATTGAGAAATTCATCGAGAGTCTTTTCCATCTCGGGAATCATATCCTTGCTGATTTCACCTTCAGGCTCTGCAAGAAGCATATAGCGCACAATAGAAGAATCGGTATCGCCGTAGAAACTGTAACCTTTGAAGTTAATTCCTGATTTTTCCTGTAACTTGCCTGCTGCCCAGTCAACCATATCCGTTGTAGTCTTTTCATTGGCGATATTGAGTGCAAGATTATTTCTGTAAAGGAACTCCATTCTCGGTGTATTGTTATAGAATCCGGTTATGCGGACAACGTCTTCGATTTTATAACGGTAAAGACCGGAGAAGTTTGTAACCACAAGTTCATATAACTTACCTTCTTCGACCTCACCCACCGTAAGAAGTCTTTCACAGTCGGGGTCATCCACGGGGATAAACTCAAAGAACACCGATTTGGGAAGAAGAACATAATCGTTTACGTCAAGTTCAATGGGCATACCCATATAGCCTTCCGCTGCGGCGTAACCCATATTGTGAATGGGAGCATCACCGATATATCTTCTGAGTTTCTGAACATAGAACTTAAGAGTTGAACCGACCATACCGTAGGACCACATAAACTTTGGCCATACTCTCGGTGCAATGGGATCGTCAAAGCCCTTTTCACATTCACGGCGGATTTCAGCGGCTCTTTCGGGATTGGGTTTGAACTTCTTTTCGTACTTTGCACGAAGTTCGTCAGGGCATTTGATTGACGGGTCAATAGTTCCTGTCTCAATATCCTTGCAAACCATTTCCCAGTTGTTTTCAAAGAACTCAAACATAATTGTAAGAAGAGTTACAACCATTGAGCCGATATATGTAACATCACGGTTTTCGAGGGCAAAACGAAGATGGAAATATGTTGAATCCACAGCATCTTCGTTTTCAGGATACATAAAATCGTTCGGTGTGGTCATAAAGAATTTTGAAACAGGCTTAAGGTAGGTAAAGGGAACCTGACCTGCGCCGTTACACATTTTTCCGTCTGCCATTTCATGACCTGTAAGAACAATGGCAACCGTACCCACCTGCTTGGGGAACTTGATACCTTTCTTTCCGAACCAGAGTGATGCACACGCAGGCGTGGCAACAAAACCTACTGACTGCATATATAAAAGGTCTCTTGCCGATTTGGGAAGCACCTTAGATTTACCCACTGAACCGGATGAAGAACAGTAGCGGTGGCACTTTGCCGCCATCATAAGATTGCTTTCACCGTTATTTATCATACGGTCAACATAATCTGAATAATCGTCATAGGTAGTAAGCGGAACATACTTCTGAAAATCTTCAACGGATTTAATTTTATCAAAACCGATTTTCTTACCGTATTCCGTATTTTTGTTTTTTTCAAGAATTGAAAAAAGAAGTTTTTCCTGTATTTCTACAGGTGTTTTTGACACACGGTCAATACTTTTGAATACAATTTTTCCAAGATTTACGCCAAGATCTGAAAGCGCCATTTTTTCCTCTCCTTAAACGTTTTACATTAAGACATGCTTTTCGTAATTGCAGCGTCCCCCCTTGTTCTTGTCAATAAAAGATCAGGTTTAATTACAAAAAGTAAAAATTATTAACATTTTCACCCTAAAACATCTTATAATATATTTTACTTTAAAACAAGCCTTTTGTCAACAAGATATGAACAACATTAATTATTGTTCATAGAAAAACAATAAAAAGATGACAGTTGAAAAAAAAGACAAGTACCATATCACAATCGGCACTTGTCTTTTATTTTTATTTTAAACTTAAAATGTCATATCGGCATAAATCGGATAATGGTCAGAAACAAATCTGTCATTATACTTTTCTCTAATAATCTTATAGGATTTGACATCAGTTATCTTTTCATTGACACAGATAAAATCAATGGGAACACCCGAAACACCGCCGTTATAGCCGTGAGCAGTGCAACCGGAGTCTGCCTCTGCAGCTATTTCAGATACATCCGTAAGTTTATCCGAAACGAGTTTATTGTAAAGGTCACTTCCCTTGGGGAAATTGAAATCACCCGTAACTACTACAGGCATATCAAAACTTGCCGCCTTTTCCATTACCAGTTCAAGACCGTTTACGCGTGCCTCATTACCCGTATTGTCAAGATGAGTATTCACATGAGCATAGCACTCCCCTGTTTCCTTGTTTTTCAGAACGGCCCATGTACAGGTTCTGTAATATTTGGCATCCCAACCTGTTGAAACCTTATCAGGCGTCTCGGAAAGCCAGAATGTACCCCAATCCACCAATTCATATTTATCTTTTCTGAACATAATGGCTGTCGATTCTCCCAAAAGAGGAAGTCCCGTCAATCTTCCCACACCGATAATCTGATATTCGGGAAGGTAGGTTTTAAGGGTAAGGTACCAGGTACCCTCGCACTCCTGGAAGCCGACGGAGTCGGGAAGATAATCGGCTACAACCTGCGGCACGATTTCCTCGCGGTCAAATTCGCCGTCTCTTACATTAAAGGACATTATTCTCACGGTTTCAGCCGGTGGTGCCTTTGTGCCTGTTTCGGGAAGACCTATTCCGAGAAAAGGTAATATCAGCGAAAAAAGAGCACAGATAACCTGCTTTGCCAGGGTTAAAAGATTGTTTAAATTCATATTATCCTCTCCTTTTATTATGATATATAAAGTATATAACTTTACATAAGGAAATTTCAATATAAGAAACATTATGTTTACACAATGTATACAATTAATGAGTCATTTTCCGAAAGGTATCGCAGACTTTAAAAAAGCCGGACCAAGTTGGTTGAAAGTATAAGCAGGACGGCAAAAAGCCCCGCTGACCAGCAGATAATTCTGCAATCAACGGAGCAATCTGTAGTTTATTCGTCAGAGTAAAGACTATTTAAAAAATCATTGAACGATCCCGCTACATATTCAATCGAATCGTTTTCGTGTAACCATAAAACAATCTCATATTTTTCGTTGTAGCAGATGTAATTCCCTGCAGGATCATTTGCGATAGGGAAAAGATTGAAAACTTTAACTATGTCGTAAGCATCATAAATAGTTTCCGCAATTTGTTCAGGACTTTTATTAAATGAAAGTAATGCTTTCATCATGCGACCTTTTGATTTCTCAGTATCAAACAATTTTAAGTTTGGTCTTCCGGCATTATTTTCTTTTACGCATTCTTTATAATCGGCAGGGAATTCAAGTCCGTTCTCTGCCTCATACTCTTCAACAATACCATTGCTCTCTAACGGTTTTACATATTTCCATTCTATAATACGCATTGTTTTCCTCCTAACGGTTATCATTTCCGCCACCCCAGAATTCTTTTCCTCCGGTGTGTCCTGTCTGTGCGTGTATTTTTGAATCTACAAGTTGCATTTTTCCGGTTTCAGCATCGTGATGCCATGTGTAGCCATCAGGGGTTTCACCGTTCATTATCTGTTCTATTTGCTCTTCGGTAAACTTGCTCCTGAAATCAGGATCACTTTCTATTTTTTCCTTCAATTGTTTATTGCACTCAGCGAACTGCTTGTAATCACTGGCAGAATAAAGATCTTCCGGCAACTGTACATCGAATACACTGTCAAAAACCGGTACAACCACTTCAATCTTTCTTCCGTCGGGTAAAGTAACAATCTTTTTTTCAAAAAGCACTCCTGTTACCGGATGTCTCTTTCCTTCTAAATCCTCATTCTTTGTTTTTGTATGTTCTGTGTCTGAAGCAGATTCTGATGATTCGGGTGAATTGTAAACAACTTTAACAGGTATTGAAACTCCCGTGTCCAATTCTTTCCTCCCGTCTATCTGCATTTCAGGTGAATCATAAAAAGGTTCACGCAACTCAGTATAATCAAACTCATCTAGTAGTTTTTTCAAATCTAAGCCGGTGTCACTCTCATCTTTTCTGAAATCTCCCAAAAGTGCATCAAGTTCAGTTTCTGTTAAATTAAGTTCTTCACCGTCTTCCGACAAATCAAAAGTAACATTTTCAAAAAGATCTTCTTTGTCTCCGATCGAGAATCCCATCACATCACGAAAATCTTTTAATTCATCTTCACTGAATACAGTTTTCAGGTTTTCTTTTCCGTCTTTGTCTTCTACAGCACCCTCAGAGGAATCAAAAATTTCTTTTAAACCGAATTCACTCAATGCTTTACTACTCCTTTCAGTGTGTTTTTAATTTCCTTGACAATAGACCAGTTTTCAACTGAATCATCAATATATTGGCTGTGCACACTATATATCATACCGATTACTAACATTTCTTTCACTTTGCTATTTGTATACTCATAAAGTTTAAGTTCCCTGTGCATTGCAATTAATTGATCTACCGTTTTACATGAATTACCTTTTCTGTTGCGAATAACTTTTTCAGCATCAAGAATATCATATAAAACTCTTCCTGCCAAATTCTTTTTCTCATCCCCGTTTGTTGTTTTGTTCATTTCAAGAAATCTCTTTTTACTTTCTGCCGTAATTGAGATTCTGAACACCGCATCGTTGAGTTCATCAATTTTTGATTTGTCAGGTAAGGTTTCATTGCTTATAATATCAACAAGATATTTTATTATATATCTTTTTTTATTAAGTGACTTTTGGTCACTCAAGGGTTGATATAAATACTCCGCGTTGTCTTTGAAATACACATCAATCTTACAAAGAACAGGCTCAAGCCAATTATTCTGATATATAGCCGCAACAAATGTTTCAAGTCTTGAAATCTCCTCAACCTGTTCATCATTGAGATTTGCCGCACGGCCAACAAGTTCGCGATCCGAATAATCAGGAAGCCTGAGAATAATTTTTGTGTTGGTGTTTCTGATAACGGACATATCCATAAGACCCGGTGACTGATCTGCAATTATGAAGCCTTCGCCATAGGTTCGCATTTCCGCAATGGAATTCGCCAACATTTCCACTGATTTTCCGGAAAGATTAGAGTTTTCTGATGATTGCTCTGACGAGGTCCTCTTAAGAAGATGATGAGCTTCTTCGAGAACCGTAACATGACGAAGCGGACTGTTTGCTGCGCATTTTTCTGACATGCGGAATTCCTGAAGTTTTAAAACAATTATTCCCATAAGAAGGGACTTCGTTTCCTGTGAACCTACTCTGCTCAAGTCTATTATAACGTTTTCATTAAACAATTTTTCAGGTGATATTTCATCACAAGTGAAGATCTTGCCGTAAATACCGTTGGTCAGAGATTTAATGCGAGTACAAAGAGCGCCCTTATAATCTCCCTTGCTGTCACTTGAATACTCGGACTCGTTCATAACAAGATTTACCTGATTGAGCACATCTCCGAAAGTAGGATACATGCAATTACCGTAAGAGTCATGAAAACGACACTCTGATTCTTCAAGATCCCAGCCGGCTGAAATGTAAGCTCTTTCAATTGCATCTTTTAAAACCGCAGGCATTGCTGCATACATAGGCCAACATACATTAAAAATTTCAATTAACCTGTCAATGTGCTCAAGCACATGAATATCTTCCGGGAAACTGAAAGGATTTATTCTGAGCACAGGCATTTTTTTGCTGTTTGTTCCGTACACACTTACGTCAGCATCATTGCCGAAGCGGGTTTTATATTCACCTTTCGCCGGCTCAACAACAAGAAATTTAATCTTTTTATCGGGTGAATTTTTAACGCTTTTCTCTCTTAATTTATCAAGAACCGAATATATTGCCGTAGATTTACCCGAACCTGTGGAACCTGTGATAAAAGTGTGCATACTAAGACTTTCTATGTCTACATTTACACTTTGCGAAAACTCGCCTCCGTCCGCATGTCCCATATGATAGAGTTTTCCAAGTTCAAAGGTTGAGGTTTTATCTTTGTTCACAACATTTCGGCCAAAGGGTGCCATCGGTATTACAGTTACACCGTTTATTGATTTTTTTGGTAAACCTATCTGAATTGCCAATTCATCACCACTGATAACAGACGCAGGCGTAACAACAATCTTTTCAAACCCCGAATGGTCATTTCCAAGATTAAATTTAGGATGAACAAAGCAACTGAGATATTCCCCGATTAGTTCAGTTTTATCACTGTCAGCCCAGGTGTTTATATATGATGATTGGATGAAAGATGAATCCCCTCTCATCAATGCATTATAGTTACTTGCAACTGACAATGATTTTTCTTTTGTATCGGTTATAACATAAGTTGCACAATTAAATGCTCCGAAATTTTCACACATATCCAGGCGTTCAAGATATTTGTCAATTTTGTCCCTTAAACTTTTAACACTTCTGTTTTCAAGCGTTATCTGTGTACTTAACCCGCGTTCACTGGTCAGCGTATCACTATGCGCCGAAGAAAAAGAATCTGATTTGCATGTGCTATAGGATTTTGCATCGCTGTTACTCAGAGATTCGCTTTTACTCTTTCCTTTATTTGCACCTAAATTAACACTCGGAGCAAACTTTTTAAATAAAGGCAGATTTAATCCTATTCCTGTATTCATTCCGCTGAAACTACCGACAGTATTTGTAGTGCTTTGCGTCATGGTTATGCCTTGAGTTATGCTGTTAGTAAACGTGTCTGTCTGAGTATCAGAGGCAGAAACCGATTCACTTTCATTAGCCGTTACACTCTTACTCTGAAAAACTGACAGCTGTGTATGAAGTATTTCATAACCCTTCTTCTGAATATGTATATCGCCCGGTTTCAAAGGATCAGCAATCATTATAATTGTATATTTTTTGCCCTTGAGAGAATCTACAAGATTTTCTATTCCCTGAACATATCCTTCAATGGTTTTCTCTTCCTCACTTCTCAAAGCAACAATACCTGAAACAGAACTGTAACAGTTATTTTCATTTTCAAATACAGTTGATTTAAATTCCGCCAATTCTTCCTTTGAAACTTCTTTAAGTTCAGAGCCGATAAGATTACCTGAAACAGCACCGCTGAAAGTTTCAAAAATTGCTTCCCTGGCATTCGTTCTGTTAAATCTGTCGCCTCTGATGTTCTTGGCAATTATGCCAAAATAATATTCAACTTTTCTTCCGTCACTTCTGATTACGGTTGTTAAACTGCTGTTGATTGAATAAACAACATTAACTATTGTTGTGAGTTTATCAAGAAATTTTTCTTCTTTATTTATTACAAGTTTAGACAATCTGAAAAATTTAGCACATTTTATTATATCTATATCTGTATCCTGAATAGTAGGTTTCTTGATTTCAAGAGTATCAAGCACCTCAAGATAATCTTTTGTAATAACAGAAACGGCATTTTCCAGAACAGCATCCACATCTGTACGAACTGCTTTTTTAACTTCATTGTCCCGGTTCATTATATAATCCCCTTTTCGAGTTTTTCCTTTGCTTTTATCAAAGAATCAATATATAACTTATAATTCTCAATTTCTTTATCTTTATTTTCGCATTTAGCAATAAGTGTTTCAAATTCTTTAGTGATGTTTTCAAGCAGAGATGTTGACAGGGCTTCCGCGCTTTTTTTCATTTTTGTTTTATATTCACTGCAGACAGTCTGTAATTTTTTGCATATTTCATCATAAACTTTACCGACAGCAACAGAAAGTGCAGCAGCAAGAGCATTTTTTTCATCTGAAGATTTCAACTCACCCGTAAAGGATGAAGATATTTCATTAATCCATGAAGATATATCAAGAGAAAAAACAGGAAAATCAATATCTGAAATCACATTTTCAACTATAATTTTGAAAAGTGAAGCGTCACTTTTTTCGTTCCCTATATCAAAATCTTTTAAAATTATATCAAACAGTTTTTTCTTCAGACTGAGAAGTTCCAGAGACTGAATAAAAACATCTTCTACTTCGTTGACAACATCAACAGAATACTTGCGAAGGTTTTCCAGCGCATCGGCAGAAACCATATATGAATAATGCGTTTCATAAGTATAGTAATGCCTTTTCTTCCAGAACCAAAAGCCTGTTGTATAATAAGTTTCCTTGACTTCTGTTCCTGTCCGTTCTTCAACCGTTGAGTAATTTTTGCTTAATGCACGCATCTCTTTAATAGCCTTTGCCTTTTCATATTCAAGTTTAACACACAAATCATTGAATACTTCGGATATATCCGCTTTTACCGAATCAATCTGTGCACTGAGACTGTTCTTTTCTCTTTCAAGATTTTCTTTATCGCCTTTTTCAAGCACAGAGAGTCTTTTCTCTGTTCGTTCCTTGAACTTTTTGAGAAGATTGCTGCATTCAGCGGCGGCATTGGGAATAAATTCTCCTGCCTTTTTTTCGAAGATTGCTTCCTTTTCTTTTTCAACTTCAAAGAAAAGACCTTTAACCTTATCAAAATCGCCGATAAGTTTAATTTCATTATCAATATCTCCGGAAAAATTTTTCAGCGCATAATAAACATTTTTTTCTTCAGTAGTAAAATCATCTGCATTTTTATTTGATATATTATATGTAATCGAAGATACAAAAAACGGTTCTGAACATTGCTTGATTACCTCAATCAATTCCGGCGAAAATTCCAGGAACTCCAATTCACTGACATATTCTTTTACTTTATCTTTTGCTCGACTGGTAAGGCTTGATTTTACAAGATTGCATGCATCGGGAATATTATAAGCGAATTTACTGACTTTATCACTTTCATCATCAAATATGCTTTTTTTCTTTTTAACTCTGAGAACATCTCTCAGACCGCTGTCAAACTTACTGGCTATAAGCACAAGTTTTTTAACCCCCTTCTGAGGAAGCTGTGTTGAGAGCAAATCCCAGTCACTTGCATCAAGGAAAGAACTTGTCTGACTGAGAAAAAACACGACATCACAAAGTTCCATAAATTCGCGGGTTCTGATGGTTCTTGAAACAATCGGGTCATTAAGTCCCGGAGTATCAACAATAGAAATCCCTCTGAATGCTTCATTATTTAGGAATAATGTTACGGATTTAATAAGCGGTGTGTATTTCCCGTCTTCGCCTACATAATCATTAAGTTTTTCAGTAAGACTCTCATATGATTCAAAGTAAATTTGCTCCGTTCCCTTGACGGTGTATTCATCAGGATTGATGCCGTTTTTTCTGACCATCTCAAGGAGTTCACGTGCACTTTGGATTTCTTCGTCATAGTAATCGCTTTTTGCTTTTCGTTCGAAAATTGCCCACTCATCTTTTGTGTAATACTCAATTTCAATAATATTTTCTTTCGCATACTCCATTTTGGTAAGGGTTGCAGTTTTCGGAGTTGAAGCCTTTGGCAGCACTTCTTTACCGTCAAACAAAAGAGCATTCAGGAAAGAAGATTTACCTGCTTTAACCTGTCCGATAACACCTATGTTAAGTTTTCTGTTTTCTCTGTAAAAATCCTCTGTTTTAAGTTTAAAGTTTTCAATAAGTTTTTTTAATTCATACTCATCGCTACCCTGCAAGGAACCTAAATCTGAAACTATGCCTTCAAGAGTTTCGCTGAAAGAATTGAATTTGTTATACTCCAAATTTTTTAACGCCATTTTTCTTCACTTCTTTTCCTATATATCATTCGTAACAAAAACGTTTAGTTTTCTTTAACGTTTATATACACCGGAACAATCATTTGTTCTGTTGTTTTCGTTAGATGTGCTTTTTGCATGGAATAAACGCTGGTAGTAAGAAGAGCCACGTGAAAAACCACATCTTTCAAAAAAATTATCCGCAATATAAGCAGGACAATTATAAATCGCAGATAATTCTTGCCCTGAACCACGGTAATCAGAATAAGAATTATACCTGCAATCATGAAATTTACAAGCAATGAATGAGGCTTGGGGACAACTATCACCGAAACAATGTATAACAGATTTGCAACTATACCCACCACTGTTATTTACAACTACTTTCGGTTTGCAATCGTTAAATTTGCAGCCATCAAAGGTTAACTTTGAAACTTCTGTTAATTCAACAGTGCCTTGTATAAAATTACGAAAAGAACAGTTTTTGAATATTACTTCCTTAACATTTTTAAGAATGATAGACATATTCGCGCCTGTAAATTTACAGTTTTCGATTGTAACACTGTCACAGGATAAAAACTGAAGACTTTTTACTTCAACACTGATATTAAGATTATTTAAAACTACCTTTTTACTGTTGATGACTGCCTTAAGCGGATCATCACCTATATATTCGGTAAAGTCTACATCTTTCGGCGTATCAGAAAGTGCGATGAAATGTTCCTCAGAATAACAATAATATATTTCAGTGTTTAAAAAATCTTTTATGTATTCTTCGTAACACACCGGATATATTGATTCGCAGTCAAAAAGTTTTGCCTGCGCCAGTATCTGAGGATCCTGCATAAGAATACTTTTGGAGAGCAGAGCCAGGAACTCTGTTTCTGCTTTGTTGATTTTAAGCACCTGAAGAAGATAGGCGATAAGCATCATCTGCTTTTTATCCTTACCGTTCATATTGGCGAGAATAATTGCATCAAGGGCAAAACGGTATTTTAACTGTGTGCTTTCTATTTCACCGATAAATTCGGCAAAGTTCTCCTTTTTTATTTCAAGCGCCTGCCTGCAAAAATCTTCAACGCCTGAATTAACAGCTGCACCTGCAACAATTCTGGAAAACAGATTCAGGGTTTCATCCGTTACAGATTTCGCATTCTGTACAACAGCCGCAAGAAATTTCAGGTAATTGTTTTTCAAAAAATCCGAAGACGCCCTGAGCAATGAATTTTCAACAGGATATTTTGAAGCTATCATACCTTTCACTATGGACATAAGTTCTGTAATTTTTTCATTTCCCATATTCACACCTCTTTTTTTGCATCGGAGAGAATCTTGTTAATAAAAACTTCCTCAATATCAACATTTACGTTTTTATCAAGCGTCTCAAAAATCTCTTCCGGATAGTATATTCCTCCGGGAGAGAGATTGATTTTCATATGACCGTCTGAAACAATATAATTATCTGCAAGAATATCAAACATTTCATCGGAATACGCATCGCTACCCTGGAAATAGCCCAATACAGGATGTGCGTCGTCAAAGATATCTTTAAGAATTTGAAGATAAAAACGTTCATTTTTTATTGCCCGTTCTTTTTTGTATTCCTTGATCACGGAAAGCAGACAAACAGCATTATCTTTGATTAAATCAATTTCGTCAGGTTCAGGAAGACTTATATGAACAATATCGGAAACAGATTTGAGTTCTTCAAAAAACTCTTCCTTAAGCGAATCAAGAACACCGAGCATAGATTGCATCAAAGAAATCTCTTTCTTTGTCAGACTCACCATTTTTTCAACAGGGGCAAAAATATCACTGCTGATATTTTCAGCACTGCCTCTTATCAATGTATCATTCAGATATGATAAATCCCGTCTTTTTTCTTCGAGTTCCTCTTCATAAAACTCTTTGCAGCGAAGGAATAACTGTTTAAAACTGTATGCAAAGTCAGCTTTATCAATTCTTCTGTTACATTTTTCAAGATAGTGTCTTATTCTTTTTGTATCACTTTCCAGAAATTCTTTTAATTCTGAATCCCATATCTGCTCAGGCATTGAAGAAAAGGCCAATACATCAACATATTTTATACCCTTTAATACTAATGTTTCATTTGTTTTATTTATTATTTGTCTGAGTTCATTAAGATTCTTTTTGTCTGCTTTATTAAGAATTATCAATTTCGGAATATCTGCTTTTACCGTCTTCAGAAACTCAATATCTCTTTCACTGATTGTGCCTGCATCAGCCTGCACGAACCAAAGAATATAATTGCTTGAGTTGAGCTGAACCCGGGCAATTTCTTCGTCTGTTTTTATGCAGTGTTTTTCGCTGTCGGGTTTTGAATATCCGGGAGTATCAAGAAAAGCAATATTCTCATAGTTATTGAGTTCTGTTGAAATAAAAATACTTTTCAGAATATGCCCGAGAGTGACATCGCCGAACAGTTCTCCGTTATCAAAGCCTTCTATTTTTCCGAATCCGTGAGCAATTTTTTTGATGTCGCTCGGTCTGATATTAACTTTCACATCAAAAATGTTAACTCCCGTTATTTCCGTATCCTCCGAACTGATTATATAAGTCGGTACAGATGTTGAAGGGTCTATGCTTGAAGGGAGAATTTCGGTATCCATTATATAGTTCAGAAAACTTGATTTTCCGCTTGAAAACCCTCCGCCTAAAGATACGATATTCTTTCCTATAAGTTTATCATACAATATAAAATCTTTAAACTTATCGTATACGGCTTTAAAATCAGAATACACCTCATAAAAATCTTCCGGGGCACATTTTTTCAAAGAGTCGGGTATTTTTTTACTGATTATATCCTCCAACTTACTCAAGTCGACCGTGAATGTATTTGAAGCGTTTTTCTGATCAATTATATTACAAATAAGATTGAAGTTTTTAATCAGTTTTCTGCAACTTTTTTCATTGTAACTCATTTATTAAACTCTCCGCCTTTTCAATATCCTCATTAATTGAAAGTTCAGATTTTTCTCTTTCTTCGTTTTCAGTATATAATTTTATTTTCAATTTTCCGGCACTGTTTTTAAGGGCGTCTATTCTATCGTTTATTTCTTTTTCAATTGCTTGTGTTATTTTTACTTTTTCCTTAGTAATTTCTTCTTCAATAACTTTATACCACTCATCGACAACATGGGGAATTAACTCCATCCTTACTTTTCTTTCGATGCCTTCCCGTGTTCTTTGTGCATCTCTTCTTTTCTTTAGGTAAAGCGCTCCCGCTGCTAAAACAGCCACAGGTCCCATAAAAGCACTAAGACTGGTAAACATACCTGCTGCTAAAGTTCCCATACCGCCTACGCTTAAAGCACCGGTTGCACCTGTTCTCAATACCGATGCAGCCACAGAACCACCGATTGCTGTCTTTGCCATAGTTGTAAGGATACCTTCTTTTTTTCCGTTAAGATATCCGTAGTCACCGTTATCATACCTGGAAAAATCCATTGATTCAATGCTTTTTTCAACAGAACCGATATATTCCTGAACAAGAGGCAAATACCGGTTTTGGTAACTGTCCATATATGTATCTCTTGCAAATGTATAGATCATATTATTAATATTTCCACCGTCAAATATCGTATCAATAATTGTGTCAGTTTTTCCATCAAAAGCCACCCTGATATCCTCGCGCATTTTAAAAGCACAGTCTGATATTTTGTATTCAAAATTGCTCTTTTTTTCTTTAATATCTTTTTTCAGTTTTTCGATTTCTTCGGTGATTTTCTTATATTCAATTTCATATTCGGAAAGAGTGAGGCTGTCTTTATCACGACGAGATTCCAGAATCTTCTTTGTATTCTCTGCACATTCTTTTACACTCGGGAGAAATTCTTCATAACTTATTTTTTTGTGCATTTTCTGAAGTTCTTTCAAATAGTCAACCAATTCATTTATCCGACCGTATTTGCTGGATGTTGACAAACATCTTATATTATCAGCACCGGTTTTTTTCTTAAGATCTTCAATAAGATGTGTTTTGTTTTTTTCAAACTCTTCCCAAAGATTTGCATCCGGATTGTTATTGTCTTCGTCAATCTTTTTATCAACCTTTGTAATTACTAGGCACCATTCTGTTTGATGCTTTTTTAATTCTTTCAAAAAACTGATCATGTCGGGATCTGTTATAACCGTTTCATCGGAACTCACTGCAACAATATATGCCTTACTCTTATAAATATAGTTGTCGATTGCATTGTTATGAGCTTCTACACCGGAACCGAAACCGGGCATATCAACAAGAATTATATCAGTAAACTCTGCAAGTTTTCCGACATCATTCTCAAGCACCAATCTGACATGACTGACTTTTTCAGAATCAAAGTTCTTTCGCATACGCTTATATTGGCTTGCCTCAAAAGTTTCATTTGTTCCGTCGCGGTTATAAACAATCAATCTTTCTTCAGCGCCATATACAACTTCAGTTGGAATTGCAGTTTCAGGACCAACATTTTCGTCAAGCAAATCTGTCTGAAGTGCCAGAATCGCATTGACAAGCGCGCTCTTTCCCGAACTGAATTTTCCTACTATAGGTACACAAAACTCCGGATTTTTTACTTGATTATAAAGTTTTTCTGTCTTCTCATTCGGAATGTCATGTTTTTGATTTGTTTCGCTGATTATTTTTAAAGCGTTGATAAGGCTCTCCATTTTTAATCCTCCGTTTAAAATTATTTCTTGTCGCAATTATTATAGCAGATAATATTATGTTATACAACACATTTCATTATAATGCGACAACATATAAACAGCGCCTAATCTGACAATATCATCAATAATTTTCAATCATTGCTTTGATTTCATTTTTCATTTCTTCCACAAAATCTTCGGGAGAAATAACCTTAACCCAACTACCCTGACTCAACAGCCACATTTTTATGCCGTCACCGTAAACCTCTGCTTCAATAAGATATCTTTTACTGCCTGCACGCTCAATAATTTTTGCAGTAGGCAGTTTATCGAGAACTGCCTGAACAGAGGACCCCGTGAATTCAAAACGAATGGTCCTGCATTTTCCCGGCCACATCAACAGGCTTCTTTGCCTTAGTTTTCCTTCATTGAATTTCGGCAAATCCTGTAATCTGAAAGACACTCGGTGTTCTTTGATATATTTAATTCTGTCAACACGGAAATAGTGAGGAATATCCTCTTCTTCATCCACCTTATAAGCAATGAGATAGAAATAATAATCAGCAAAAATCAAAGAAACCGGTCTTAATCTGTATTCAACCAAATTTCTATCCATACGGTAATATTTAATGGTAATTTCTTTTTTAGTGTCGATACAGGTTATAAGTTTCCAAAGCGCATCCTCAACACTGTCACAGTCATGTTTTATCTCAGAGTAATAGAAAAGTTCTTTTCTTATAAGTTCTTCAAGTTTTTGTCTGTCACTTATCGTTGTAAATTTTTTCAGTTTATCAATAAGAGAAAGTAATTCAATTTTTGAAAAAGCACGAGTACCGATAAGCACTTTTACAACAGCAAACAATTCTTTATTGGTTAAGAACTCATTCATTTCCAAACGGTAGCATTTATCCCGATAGGAATAAATAAGTTCCGTATTTCCAACCAAATCTCTACGGTCAGCTAAAAATGCTTTAAGATCATTTACAGATCTGGTTATACTCTTAGTAGTAACGCCGTACTCATTTGCTATTTCCTTGACGGACAAATTCTCACCTCTGAGGCATCTGAAAAATATTTCAAGCATCCGTTCCTGCTTCGAAAAACTCATTTTACCACTTCCTGCGTTAGTTATTTTCTATGTTCAATATACCAAAAAATCGGGACAAATGTATGTCCCGCTGAAATTATTTTGTAAAAAACGGTTATCTTTATAATGTACAAAGCAACATCCTTACCGTTCTTTAATATCAAAGCCATACTTGTAAATATGTTTATGATAACATAAATTAAGCACATTTTCAAATTATTGGTATAAAAAAAATACACCTCCCGTACAAGGAAAGTGCCCTAAAAACTTTATAATATAAGCAAAAACTGATATTTATTTATATATCAACTCTCTATTTACAGTCTCATTCACCACACCTGAATATATTCATTCTCTTCATCCAATTCAACTAGTTTTGCTCTCTCAGTTATCCTGTGACACCCTCAGATTTTTTCATCTGCTCAATCAGAAGATTGTACATTTCGTCAGCCTGATGCTCTATCTATACACAGTGTTGATAGAGCATACCTTTTATAATAAGAGAGTTAAAAAGGTGCGATTTAAACTTTTCAAGATAATTTTTTAAAGTATACCCCACTTGCCTAATCTGACCTTTGCTTCTTCGGGCGGTAAAATAAGATTTGGGATAAGATAGTCACCAACCTGACGATAACTGATAGAATTTTTGTTTGACATAATAATAACCTCCTTGTATTTAGTAGTTTCATTTTACCTCACGAAGAAAAATCAATCCAATATGCCGATTTTAAGGCAAACAAAAAAGACTGCTTTCAGAAATTTCATCTGATAGCAGTCTTAATTATTTTGTGTTTGCTTACATCAAAAATTTAAAGAAAAAGTTTGTTTGTACACTTTTTGCATCAATTGATGTAAATTTGATGTATGATGTAAGTTTTCAGGGTTTTACACCCCTCAAAACCCTAGTAAAATAGGGGTTATTGAGGCTTTTACTTATCCAGTGACTTCATCGTGGGGATTTTTTTCGAAACTTTATAAATGTTCTCATATCTTCTTAAATCCCCACACTTGTTGAAGCCATTAGAACTTATCTTTTTATATCTTCTTATAGCTTTGCGATGAAATGTCGTAACTTTTGTCGTAAAATCAGCACACCTTAATTTTGCCCTCAAGTCCTGCAAAGGACTCTTTTTTCTTCTCTTTAGTCGCTTCATTGTAAATATCCATTGTGGTTGTTATATCAGCGTGTCCCATAATCTCCTGAATGATTTTTATATTGGTTTCATTCTCACAGAAGCGTGTGCAAAAGGTATGGCGAAGATTGTGAACCGAAAAGTGAGGTATAATAAGTGGCTCTCTCCCCTCTTTTTCAGCAAGTTCAGATTCCTGTTTATTGTGCTCTTTTACAATACGGTCAATCACTCTGTTTATACCCATTGGTGAATGAACATTACCGAATCTGTTTTTAAAGATAAAGCCTGAATATCCGTCAATAACTGTTTCATTGAAGCCTTCTTCCAACTGATGTTCTCTTTCCTTGAGAAGAGCCTCTCTGACCTCACTTAACATTGGCACAATCCTCTCACCTGATTTGGTTTTCGGAGTAGTTATATGATACTCGCACCTTCCGCTGTCCTGCTGTCTGTATATAAGATTATGATTTATGCTTATTATACCGTCGTCGAAATCACAGTCCTCCCACCGAAGACCGATAATCTCACCCACACGGCAACCCGTACCCAAGAAAACCGTAAACAGAGGAAGCCAACGCCTATACATATACGAGCCAGATAGAAAACTAACAAAAGCCTCTTGCTCAGCAACCGTGAGTGCATGTCTCTTATTCTTCTCCCAATTGTGGCTCTTTTTAATTTCAGCCATTACACCAGAAGAAGGATTAACACGTATATAACCATCCCTCACAGCCATAGAGAAAACGGGGTGCAGAATGGTATTTATATTCTCGATACTGTTGGGTTTAAATCCTCGCTCCCTAATAAGAGAAATATAGAATTTCTTGATGTCACTGTATTTTATTGAGGATATGTTCTTTAAACCTAAATCATCAGCCACATATTTAGTGTACATATACTTATAATTGGTACGGGTAGACTGCTTCAACTCATATTTCATATCAATATATGTCTGCCAAAAGTCATTCAAGGTAATTCGCCTTGATTCATGTGAATTTATCCCGTCTTCGATATCACGCTGAATCTGCTTTTCTATTTCACGAAGGCTCATCTCACATCTTTTACCCGCAGGCACTTTGTCTGTATCGACTAATTTCCAACTGTAAGCAGAGTGTCTGACACCTTTTGCATCCACATATTTATATTCATACTTGCCGTCTTTTCTTTGGCTTTCACCATTCCATAACAGTCTGCCTTTTTTATCACGTCTTTTTTCTGACATATTTAAACCTCCTTATTAATAACAGCCGTAACATAGCAACTACAATTTACTACATCACGGCTGTTACGACAAATGTGTGACTATCAGATAAAGCTCACTTTATCAATATGCTTTTCAAAAAGCTTGCGCTTGATTTGTGCTCTATTTCCATTCCATAAGATAAACTCTGCAAACTTATCTTTATTGATAATACTGCGGAGTTTGTTTTCTCCTATGCGAAAATACTCTGCAGCTTCCTCGATAGATAATGTGTACTTTTCCCATACGGGAATCTCGAACTCTCCCAATGTGCTGTTCATTACATCCGTAAAATCATCTTTAATAGTACTGTATAATAAATTTAAATCTATCATCCATTCACCTCGCTTCCTTATTTCGCTGTCTTAACAGAAAACGATGATAATATTCGACTGCTTTCAGAACAAAATCCTGCTTCTGTTTTTCTGTAAAACGTGTTTTAAAATATCTGTTTATGCTCTCCGCAGGTATCTTCAGATAGTCTTTTTGATTAGCTTTTGCTTCTGCCATAATCTCAGATATCCTGTCCGATGTGAGTTGGCCTTCCGAATGAAGCTTTTTCATTCGTACCGTTTGCGAGTAAGAGGGTGTGACCTCTTCGTGCTCATAGAATCCGTAGACCTCATTTTGCTTCTCTAACGGCAGATACGACAACTCAACCGCAGGAGTAAAGGCAATTCTCTCTTCGTCAACGAGCTTTAAAATCTCAGGCATAAGGTATGTCAGCCTGATATACCGCCTGACAGTTTCTCTGCTCTCGTTGTTCTCTTTTCCGACCTCTTCTGCTGTACGGAACTTCGACACAGACTGTGTAGAAGTTAAATCCGTCCTCTTTCCCTGACTTTTCATCGCATCCATTTTCATCTTGTATGCATACGCCTTCTCACTGGGAAGAATCTCATCTCTCTGAAGATTAAGGTCAACGAGAACAATGATTGCCTCCTCTCTTGTAAGCTCCTTGATAATGCAGGGTATTGTTTCAATTTTGAGCCTTCTGCAGGCCTCGACTCTTCTGTGACCGCTTATGATTTCATAGTTTCCGTCCTTCAGGTCACGAACGATAATCGGAGTAAGCACACCCAAATTAGAAATGCTATCCATAAGCATCTCAAAGGCTGTGTCTTCTCTGAAAATAAAGGGATTGTCTTCAAAGTCTTTCAGACTACCGATATTGATTTCTGATAATGTTGTTTTCATAGTTTTCCTCCAATTCAATAAATTTTGTAAAACAAGGAAGGAAGTAATAATTCATGGTATCTCAGCGAAGTCGCCGTGATTAATAAATCCTTCCTCTGTTAAAAGAGCCCACTGCCAATGTTTACCTTCCTTGATGCTGATGCAGCCCAGCTCACTTTTAGCCTTGATAGCTGTGCTTTTACCGATGTTTTCAAGCTCCATTCGACTCATAATCTTTGCCTGTGCCTGAGGTCCGTCGGAAAGCATTTCGGAAAGTATTTCCTTGGCCTTGGTTATCTGATCATTAGGTCTGCCGGGAGATAAATATGAGCTTAATATTTCATCGGCAGTTTTTGCCGTTTCCTCTACCCATTCGATCTCACCCTTACTGATGGTGAAGACAATAGCATTACCCGTCGGAGCAAGATTGCTTTTCTGTATCGCCATTATTCTTTCGTCGGGTCTGTCCTTGTCCGTTCTTGCAATTAAGAGACAGCTTCTCGCAGCACCTACCACATCAATAGAGCCTGTAGTTCTGTACAGAGCCTTTGTTCCGCCCATCTTGTTCATATGCCCTACAATCAGAACCGCACAGCCCGTTTCCTTTGCGGCCTGTATGAGTGGGTTAAACTGTGCTCTGACCTCATTAGCCATATTCAGAGAAACATCGCCGCCTATATATGCCGAGAGAGGGTCAAGGATAATCAGCTTGGCATTTGTTTCTTTTATTGCTTCAACGATTCTTTTGTCGTCAAAGGTAAGTACCTTTTCCTTTTCGTTTATAAAATGAAGTCTCTTTACATCACCTCCTGCTTTAATGAATCTCGGTACAACAGTATCCTCTGTGTCATCCTCCGTTGTCTGATAAATTACGTTCATAGGCTCAGTCTCACCGTCACAGAATGGTAAGGCTCTGCCCGTTGTCAGAAGTGCCGCAAGTGTAAGCACAAAGGTACTCTTACCATCGCCTGGATCACCCTGCAAAAGAGTGATTTTGCCGTAGGGTATATATCCCGGCCACAGCCATTTGACCTCCTTTACCTCTACCTCATCGGCACAGATAATATCCACCGTTTTCGGAACGGGGAAGAAAAAATTTTTATCTATCATATAATTCCTCCTTAATTTTGTTTGTTCTTGTTCTTTGCGGAGCATAACGCTCCTGCCTTATAGCATGATAGTGAAGCTCGTCCATTTTGTCCTTTACCTGAGTATCACGGGCGATAACTCTGTCACATACTCTGATGTCTTTTCTCAGAACGGAAAGTCTTGCTGAAATATTTTTTATCTGACCTTTGATTTCAGCTTCTCTTTCCCCGTTGCCGCTTCGTTTTACTCTTTTAAGCTCGTTACGAAGATTTTTACGAAGCTCAATAAGCTCAAGACTTTCTTTTTCTCTGTCCTCTTTTAATGCGATAAGGTCTTCATAAGACTCAACATTATTACCGCATAAAAGATTCTGTTCCTCGCAAAATTGGTCAAGCTTCATTATTTCCTTCTGTAAAAAGAACTCAGGAAATCTGTTTTCTTTCGGATTCTCCGTAATGATTATCAGTCCCGATACAAAGTGAGAATACAAATCGTAGTAGGTAACGTATCTGTTGTTAAGGTCGCCGTCAAAAAACAAATCTCTTATTCTGCTTTGTACGGGAAGGTTTAGTCTTTTGCTGTAACGGTTATGGTAAATAAATTCCATAATTTCATCACTGCTGAAGCCCTCACCAAGGTCACAAAGACGCACGGGTGAAGACAAATACTTATGACTTACTGCAAGCTCTTCGCCAATAAAGAAAACGCTATAGCCACGTTCTTCCATCAGTCTTTGGAATCTTCCGGGATAGGATGACATCTGCATACACTCCGTAAGGTCTCTTTTTATCAGAGAATGCTTTGACATCTTACCTTTCTTTTCGGCAAGATACTGCATTCGTGAGAGAGCCTTGTGCGGTTTTTCAATAACAGAAAGTCCGTACTCTCTGCAAATATCGTCGGATACCTTTCTCATTCTGTGGTAGGTTTCATTACAGTCATTGAACTTTAATCCGTCAACAAAGGAAACTGAATTAAGAACAAAGTGATTATGAATATGCTTTTTATCAAGATGAGTTGACACCACAACTTCAAAACGGTCACCCCATAATTTTTCTGCAAGCTTTATTCCAACCTCGTGTGCGATCTTAGGTGTAACCTCATCGGGTTTGAAAGCCTGATAACCGTGAAAGGCAAGTATGCCGTCTTCCTTTTTAAAAAGTCTTTTTGTGTTTGCCATCTGGTCTCTTACAAGACCCGGTGTGCAGTTAACTCCCGTTACATAAAACTCTTTTTCTGTTTTATCACTGTCCATTGCGTAATCAATAACATCTTTCATTGACTGTAAATCAGACTCGGAATAGTCAGGATTAAAAGTTTTATCGGGATTCATTGTGTAGTTAATTACTTTTTCAAGTCTCCCTTTTACCGACCATATAGCTGTTACCGCCACGGCACCTCATCCTTTCCCGAAGTAAATTCATTTACGATTATGTTTTCCGTTTCAATAACAGAAGACAGAACAGATGAAATTTCTTTCTGATTGCTCCAACCTTTTACTCTTGCAATTACCAAAAGCTGATTAAGATTGTTACCGATTGCACGAAGCTCACGTATTAATTTCGGATAATCAACGTGCGGAGCTTCTTTTAATTTGGTTATTGAAATGAGATCACGGATAACCTTTGATTTTGAAAGTCTCGTTTTTCTGCTCAGCTCTTTCAGCTTTTCGTTTTCTTCTTCGTTGAGATAGGCTTTCACAACAATGTTATGATTGCTTTTTGTCATAGGCTTCACCTCCTTTTCTTTGGAATGGAAAACGGATTTTCACCGTTTTTTCGGATTTCGGGCCCGGAATCCAGTGCTCGCTAAGACAATGCCATTTTCAAAATGCTTCCGTTCCTTTCTTCAAAAAGACTTTCAGTTTCTGACTTCTTCTGAGTTACAGAGAATTATTACTTCCTTCTTTTTCGTAAAGGCTGCTTTAAAAGAAACAACTTTTCTCAGAGTCACCCTCATTGCCTGCGACGGTTTTATCACGCTCGGACTGTGACTGGGTGGTGTACCCGTGCTGAACTTCGGAACTCATCGCCGTGTTAAATTCACTTAACACCTGCAATACAGTTTTATCGCTCGCTCTTTCGAGGTCGTGGCGCACTTGCTGCTTGGCTCTTCCGTTGTTCGGGTACGAGGTTTATTCACTTGTCTTTTGTCCCTCCAAAGTGTTAGCTTCGAGTAGGAACAGTGGCTTAAGTTTTTTGTCTTTTCACTTTTTTGTCCCTCCATAAGTTAGGGATCGAGTATATCTCCTGTCTTATTTCTGTCTTAAAAAGGACATAAAAAATCAGGCACTTACCGTAGTAAGTACCTGAGTAAGAATATTAAATTAATAATCCGGATCTTCTTTGATTCTGATTTTTCCGTCAGCTTCATCTCTTTTGCGAAGCTCTGAGGCAAGAACAGAAATCATTTTTCTTTCGGTATGTTCAACACTGCCTTTGCTTTTTCCGCAGGCTTCGGCATACTTTCTTACCGACAAGCCTTTTATGTAACGTTCCGAAAAGAAAACTTTGTAATCTGAAAGTACAGTATCGAAAATGTTATCGATGAATATACAGTCCTCTTTGAGTGTGCTGAACATTTCTTTTGAAATGCCGACATACTTTTTTGATTTGATACACAGCATAACTTTGTGCTTATCTTTTGTATAAAGTCTGCAAAGAGCTTTCGCATAATCGGTATAAGTTTGTACTGCCCGTGAAAAGAAATAACTTTCGTCGCAGTTTTTTGCAAATTCATCTGTTGTATTTTTTACGCGGTGAACATTTTTAAATCCGTCACTTTTTATTTTACCCCACTGAAAATCGGGTGACGGCAGATGTGTCTGACGGGTGAACATCTTAACCTTCTTGTTATTCCTCGTAACCGTTTTGCAGAAATCCTTTTTTGTAATTGTAAGGTATTCTGTTTTATTACTGTAGGAATGAGGCATCAGTATGACGGTTTCTTCTCCCGTTTCATAATCGTTTGCAGTTGTTACAACGACAAAATATTTTCCGTCATAGCGTTTATACAGACCGCCGAATATGTTACGTTCATCAGACATTGTGTTCACCTCCGTTTGAAAAATCATTGTGATTCGATTATATATTTAACGGAAGTGGATTGCAATAGGGCTGGAACGTGAAGTCCGTTTATTAGGACTGTGCACGATTGAAATTTGTTTACCAATAAGTTTTTTAAATAAAATTATAAATCCAATGTTATTAAATGAATATTATTTATAAAATTTTTTTATATCAAATTGTTCCCTTTTGCTATCTAATTTAGCTTTATATTTAACAATCAACCTAAGTTTAATAGCATCCTTAATGTCCCATACATTGTACTGAATTATAAGTGCTCCTATTAAAGACACCACGGGAATTGTTATTCTTAAAAGTAACGCTGTCAAATCTGATATATTTGTAAAAATAAAGAAAATTATTTGAATTGATATGTTTACTGTTGCATTTATCCAAATTTGAAAACGTTTTATTCTTTTTTCAGCTTTGTCTGCGCAAGATCTATATAACATTTCTTCATTACGGTCTTTTTCTTGCTGTTTGTCATAAAGTTCTTCTGCTTGTTTTTTATACTTTTCAAATTCAGACTTATTTATCTCATTTTCTTTTAACAATTCATCATACTTCTTTTTAAAATCCGACTTTTCAGCATCATACTTTTCTTTTTCTCTCTTTATGGTATCTTGTTTTATTTCCTCTAATACATCATGTATATCAGTATATCTAAAATCTTCTCCTGAAACTAAAATCGGTTTTGCAATTTCTGTATTTAAGCCATAGCATCTCAATGCTATATATTCGGCTTCAGTAATTTCATTTTTTTCTTTAAGTTCATCTATACAAGAACAAAATTTTACTATTGCATGTTGAGAAGGTTCCATAGCAACAGAACAATCTGAAATCAATTTTGTTTCTATAATTCCTTCACAATAACTAATGCCAGCTCGCGCCCACACATATGTTCCTACTGAAATATCCCCAATACAACTATGCAAAGCTTCTCCATAAAACTTTTTTGAAAACAATTTACTTGCATACACCAAATTTCTATTTGTTGTCAAAAGAAACGCTCTAGTGTTATTCAAAAAAGTGGTTGTTTCTTCTTTTCTAATATGATAAATTGCTTCTATACTTTTTATATCGCACTCTATAGTTTTGTCTACTCTCTCAGTAATTTCAATATTGTTTTTTCTATAACAGCTTTCAATCTGATTTTTCAGTTCAATGCGATCAATTTGATATTTATAATTGTCTTCCTCTATAGAAAAATCTTCTATTGTTATATGATGTTTTTTAAACTTTGCATCAAGACTAACAATCAAGCCTTGAACGTATTTTTTGTCTTTTGATGCAGTTTTTAAATATCGTAAGGCCGAAGATGCTAATTCTGGGTTATATTCAGGCGATTCAATCCATTCTTCACAGCCTTTGAGTATATAATTAATTTCATCCCAAGTATGACGAAAAACTTTTAATGATGCTTTATTATCATGTAATTTATCTATTAAATCTGTATATGATTTTTCTCGATATTCACCATAAAATCCAATCATATTGAGTATAATTCGCGTATCAAGAAAAATAGTGACGTTTTTAAAATTATTTTTTTCATTATGCGTTTCTTCCATTCTTAACGCATCAACCAACAACCTTCCAATAGAAATTTGTTTAATAGTAGACATTTTATCAGGAGCGGTTTTCGAAATATTTAATATGTAATCAGCTACAATTCTATGTTCTGAGCCGATGTTTGAATTCGTTGCCTCTGAGATGCTTTTAAAAACGAAATCTGAATTTGACTGTATAAATTCATAGAAATAATTTCGACATTGTTCTATTGTTAAAGATTTATGGTGAATGTCTTTAAAAAATACAGAAAGGTCATTCAAGATTTCATCAAAATTACTCATTAATATTGAACTTTCAGAACCTATATTAGTTTTTGACAGTTCATCATAATTGGGTTTCCATCTTTTCGCATCTTCCACAAATGAAATCATATTGCCTTTTTGCATTAAGCTTAAAAGTTTTATAGCTGGATGTGTAGGCATTTCGATACCATATTCCTCTGAAAAATCTTTACAAAATTCTTCTACATCTATATAATCGTAGTTTTTATTATTAATTATTGTTGCCGCTAATGGTATGAAAGAACTAATAAAATCGTCTTTAATCCAAGACGAACGAACTAAAGCATATGAATTCAAGAGCTTTTCAGTATTGATTGTTGCTGTCTTCATAAGAATTTTCCACCTTTAAAATTATCGTATTTTTGCTTCACATATCTTTATTTATATAGTTATTAAAAAGGCTAAAAGTAACACTATTTCCTCGATTTTTGTCGAACTGCCCAAAACAGCACCCGAAAATCACAGCAAAATCACCAACCCCAACCTTACAAAATCTTAAGATTCCCTCCATTGAAAATCTCGTACCAAATCTGTATAATATAATCAGTACAAAATTGGGCGGTGAAACAATGAAAGCAAAAATACTCCTTGTTGAAGACGATGTTTATCTTCGTGAAGGCTTGTGTGAGCTGCTTACCAAAGAAGGCTACGAGCCTGTTTCAGCGTGCAACTGTAAGGAAGGCAGAACGCTTTTCACCGAAGACAGCTTTGACCTCATCATTCTTGATGTTATGCTTCCTGACGGCAACAGCCTTGACCTTTGCTCTTTTATTCGTTCTACGGGTGCAGATGTGCCCATACTTTTCCTTACTGCTTGTGATGAGGAATTTCAGATTGTCCGTGGGCTTGATGCAGGTGCAGATGATTATGTAACCAAGCCGTTCCGTTTGCTCGAACTTCTTTCCCGTATACGTGCTCTTCTCCGCAGAAAGACTGCAACTACAACCTATCAGTTCGGTAATATTTTGGTTGACATTTCAAATATGACCGTGAAAAAAGACGGCGAAACTCTTTTTCTCACGCCTACCGAATTTCAGATTCTCTCTGCCCTTATTCAGAATAATGGTGTTATCGTGACACGTGCTTCACTCTTGCAGCGCATATGGGACAGCGACGGCAATTTTATTGACGACAACACTCTTTCGGTACACATCAGCCGTCTTCGGGACAAGATAGGCTCTCAGCATATTGTGACTGTCCGCGGCACGGGC
>JAZSPI010000039.1:0-43871 GCA_045537395.1 Acutalibacteraceae bacterium
AACTTTGCCATGATACATTCCCTCCTTTATTACTCTTTACGGGGGTCAATGTACTTTACAGCATCATTGAATCTTCCGTATGTGCCTTTAGACTTCTCGTATGCCTCGTTGGGCTCCATGCCCTTCTTAATGAAGTCGGTCATCTTGCCGAGGGAAACGAATTCGTAACCGATAACCTGATCGTCAGCGTCGAGAGCCATTCTTGTGCAGTAACCTTCGGTCATTTCGAGGTAACGAACACCCTTAGCCTTTGTTCCGTACATTGTACCAACCATGGAACGTGCGCCCTTACCGAGGTCTTCCATACCTGCACCGATTACGAGACCGCCTTCAGAGAAAGCAGACTGGGAACGGCCGTATACGATCTGGAGGAAGAGTTCACGCATAGCTGTGTTGATAGCGTCGCAAACGAGGTCTGTGTTGAGAGCTTCGAGAAGTGTCTTGCCGGGAAGAATTTCACTTGCCATAGCAGCAGAGTGAGTCATACCTGAGCAACCGATGGTTTCTACAAGAGCCTCTTCGATGATACCCTCTTTGATGTTGAGAGAAAGTTTACATGTGCCCTGCTGAGGTGCACACCAACCGATACCGTGTGTGAAACCTGAAATGTCTTTGATTTCGTAAGCCTTTACCCATTTGCCTTCTTCAGGGATGGGAGCAGGTCCGTGGTTCGGTCCTTTTCTGACCGTACACATTTTTTCAACTTCATGTGTGTAATTCATGATGAACAAATCTCCTTCCGGAATTTTATTGGTTTTAGTTTACCATTGTTTATAATAACAAATATTTTCTATTCTTTCAATAGTCAAGTGCAAATATTTTGCTTAATTTTTCAAAAAATATTCTATTTTCTTACCACGTCAAATCCAAAAGGAGCAAGAGCAAGTTTTGCCATCTTGAAATACTGCTTGCCGAAGGGTATGCCGATAATCGTCGCACAGAATATCAGACCTATGCATAAGTTTTCAAGAGCCATAGTCGCACCCGTGGAAATAATCCAGATTATATTGGAGATTGTGCTTATAACTCCACCGTCGTTGCTGACTACCTCTTTGTTGAAAGGCATAAAAGAAAGACTTGCGAATTTAAAGCACTGCTTACCCATAGGTATACCTATAACGGTACAGCACCACAATATACCATAAAAACACCATATAGCAGCAGTAATTCCTCCGCCGAAAATCACCCAGATAAGATTTCCTATAGTTTTCATATTTTTCAACTCCTTTATACTACGGTATGTCCATCATACACCGAAAAAACAAAAAAATAAATAACAAAAAGTGAAAAAACAAAATCTCTATTCTTCACTTTTTGCAAAATTTAATAAAAAAAACGGAGCCGTCAAACGACAGCCCCGCAAAGCCTGCTAAATTATTTATCCGAAATTGTCGACGCAGGGAATTTATCTTCGCCATAACCCATTAATCTTGCGATCTGAACGGGAATCTGGCGATTTTTGATTTCAGTACCTGAAGAAAAGCCTGCATCCTCTGCTGAAACAAATACCGGAACATCATCAAAGTCATGGTTACCGCTTGTAAAGTAGTATTCATCTGTTTTTTCATTATACTTGATTCCGCCGGTACCGTGGTCAGCAGTAACGATAACCAGAGTTTCTCCGTCCTCTTCAGCAAATTTCAGAGCAGCGGCAACAGCCTTGTCAAATTCCACAGTTGAAAGAGTAACATCTTCCATTTCGTTATCATGAGCGTGCTTATCAATACAGGCACCCTCAACCATAAGGAAGAATCCGTCTTCATCGGCTGAGAGAAGTTCAATTGCCTTTTCGGTCATTTCTTCAACAGTAGGAGTATTATTTTCATTCTTGCAGTATTTGAGGTCATCGAAATCGAACTGTGCAAATGAACGGCTGCCTTCTTCAAGAGCCATGAGTTCGTCTTCATTGTCAACATAAGTCCAGCCGTTTTCTGCTGTGTTTTCTTCGTTGATACTTTCACTTGCAGCGCCCCATATAAGGTCAAAACCGTTTTTAAGTTGATCAGCACTTATTTGTTTTTCCATTCCTCTGGCAAGAGTGTGAGCAGAAAAACTTGCCGGTGTGGCTCCGCTTGTCTGGTCTGTGGTAACAACGCCCGTAGCCTTGTCGTGAGCAAGGACAAGTTCGCCGAGATTAAGGGGAACATTATTTATGTTCTGTGTGGTGAAGGGTGCGAAGGGGAAGACACCTACAGAGTTGATCCACACTCTTATACCGCAGGCAAGAGCAGTACCGCCTGCCGCTGAATCTGTGTAAGGTATTACAAAAGAGTCGATGTCACTTTTAAGAGCGACGGGCATTGTTTCCATAGAAAGTTCCACGCCCTTCAGAGCTTTTGTTGCTTCGAGAGTATTGAAACCCATACCGTCACCTATCATAAGTATAACGTTTTTGTACTTGCCTTCGGTGTAGTCGTCGCTTACATTATTACTTATACCGACAAAGCCGTAAATCATAAGTATGAACGCCGTCATAACCGAAACTAATTTTTTGATAACAATAATCATAATCTTTCTCCTTTCAGATTTATAAAGTAAATACATTATACATTGTTCTTACACTTTTTTCAATATTTATATGGCACATACTGAATTTTTTTATCCTTTAATTGAAAAATTTTTCCTTGTGTGATATTATACTCTGTGAATTTCGGGAAAGGAGAGAATTATAATGGGAATAAGACAAAATTTCAGATATACCTTCTACGCTTCCTATGCCGGTTATTTTGTCCAGGCAATTATAAATAACTTTCTCCCCTTACTCTTTCTGACCTTTCAGAAAAACTTTGCCCTCAGTTACGATGAAATTTCTCTCCTGATTATAATCAATTTCGGTGTTCAGTTGATAGTGGATATGATATCGGCTTCCTTTATCGATAAAATAGGCTACCGTATCTCTGCACTTTTAGCCCACGGCTTCGCCTTTACGGGACTTTTCGGCCTCGCCATTTTTCCCTTTATTCTGCCACCGTATATCGGTATAATACTGTCAATAGTAATCTATGCTATGGGAAGCGGTCTTATCGAGGTCATCATAAGCCCTTTGGTTGAAGCCTGCCCAAGTCAGAGTAAAAGCGGCTCAATGAGTCTTCTTCACTCCTTCTACTGCTGGGGACAGATGTCCGTTGTGCTTTTGTCAACTGTTTTTTTCACTTTTTTCGGCACAGATAACTGGCGGTATCTTGCCTTTGTATGGAGCATTGTGCCTCTTATTAACGGCATTTTCTTTTCCCTTGTTCCCATACCCGAAACTCTTGCAAACGGCGAAGAAATGAAAGTGAAAGACCTTCTAACCACAAAACTTTTCTATGTTTTTGCCCTCATTATGCTTTGTTCGGGTGCAAGTGAAATTGCCATGAGCCAATGGGCTTCTACTTTTGCCGAATCAGGGCTTAAGGTTTCAAAGACACTCGGCGACCTGCTCGGCCCCTGTCTTTTTGCGGTGCTTATGGGCTCGGCAAGAGTTCTCTATTCCAAAATAAGCGAAAAGATTTCTCTGGCGAAAATGATGACTTCAAGTGCTGTTCTCTGCATTATCAGTTATCTTACGGCAAGTCTGTCTCACCTTCCCCTTATTTCTCTTTTCGGCTGTGCCTTATGCGGGCTTTCCGTGGGCATTATGTGGCCGGGCACTTTTTCGCTTGCGGCAGAGAAAATCCCCAAAGGCGGTACGGCTATGTTTGCTTTTCTCGCTCTTTTCGGTGATATGGGCTGCTCTGTCGGACCGGGAACGGTAGGCAAAGCGATAACTGTTTTCAGCGGAGATATGAACAAGGGTATGCTGTTCGGCACGGTTTTTCCGATGTTGCTGATTTTAGGACTTTGGCTGATGAAAAATGTAAAATGCAATGTGCAAAACTCTAAATTGCGAGGCACTTCGCTATAAATTATATCCGTGTAAAATATTCTTTTAAATTACTTCTACATTCATTACCGGGAGTTATATTATGAACAAAAAAGTAAAATCTACCCTCTTGGCACTTCTGAGAGTTGCAGTTGCCATGACTATTTTTGTTGTGGCTGTTATCAACTATGAAAAACTGAAAAACATTGATGTGCGTGCCCTCGTTGAAGCAAGTGCCAATATGACTGCCGCCATTCTTACTATATGGGGTGTGTATCTTGTAAAGTCCGTGCTTTTCATTTTGCCTGCCTCTCTTATCTACATTTCAATCGGTATGGCATTCCCCACACCAACTGCCTGTCTTATAAGCCTTGTGGGAATAATACTTGAGGTAACAGTCACCTATTTTCTCGGTGTTTTCCTCGGTGGAGATTATGTAGAAAAACTTCTTCGCAAAAGCAAAGGCGGGCAGAAAATTCTTGATAAAAAACTCAACGATAACTTCCCTGCCCTTTTAGGCATCCGTGCTTTGCCCGTATTTCCCATCGACTTTGTAAGTCTTTTCTGGGGTGCTTCTAGATGCAAGTTCCCACGCTATTTCATCGCTTCCGTTGTCGGCATTATGCCCCGCGTGGTGCTGTTTACGATCTTGGGCGACGGAATTTATGACTACATACCCATTCATCTGATTATCAAGATAGTCATTTTCTGCATACCCGTCGGCGCAGTTATTTATCTTGTGAGACATTTTGTAAAAATGAGAAATATGTAAAAACAGACACCTTTCATTTCCGAGAGGTGTCTGTTCTGTTTTATATTACATACCTATTGTCACAATCTCAAAGGGCTTATACTCAATTACATCCGTCTCACCCTGTACTCTTTCGAGCATATCGAGAAGTTTAACCTTTCTGTCAAGTTTTATCTGTCCTCTTGCACCGTCCTGCTCGGAAAGTCGGATAACGGTCATAGTGCCGTCTTCGCTTTTCTTTGCGCTCTGCAGATAAAGCGGCTCAAAGGTTGGTAGGTTCCACTCTCCGTCACATTTAACCAAAGGTACATTATACTGGAAAGAAAGACTATTTATCTTTGCTGTTACGGGATCGCCTGCGTGAGGCATAATCATATAACAGAAATTGTGTGTTCCCATATCAGAAACCACATCGGGACGAATTGTAGCGCGGAGAAGAGAGAGACTTATAACATTCTTTTCAAAGCCTGCTCCGTACTTGCTGTCATTAATAATTGCTATACCTCCACCCGTCTCTGAAAGGTCACACCATTTGTGGTGACAGCATTCAAATCTTGCCTGCTGCCAGGTAGTATTGCGGTGGGTTTCTCTTTCAATAAAGCCTGCAGAAGTGTCGCAAAGAGCCTTTCGTGAAAGAACATTACAGGTGAATTCCACCTTTGCAAGTTTATGTTTTTCCTGCCAGTCAACGATGTTTTCAACTTCGATGCCTCTGCTTCTTCTGAACAGACGTACGATCATCTTCCATGTGGATTTTTCCGTTTTCAGCACAGTGGTAAACTCAGCACACTCCCCATCCTTTGCTGTGAGCGCAAGAGGAGTATCAACCCTGACTTCAATCTGCTTGTCCTTATAGTTGGGGAGAATATCCCATGCATCATAGTTGCCGGGGTTGTCGGTATAAATTTTAAGTTTGTTGAAATCACCCTGTACCCACTGTCTTGAAAGTTCTTTGTCGTAAAGGCTTTCAATTGAGCCGTCGGGATTGAATTTAATGCTGTAATAGGGCGTTTCTACTGTCTCTCCCTCGGTTATCCATTCCTTATCATATCTTGTACTGCGTAAAACACCGCCATCCATCGCCTTCAGAGAAGGAATGAGCCAGTTACCCTTTTTACCGTATCGGACAGAAGTACCTTTTTTGTTTTCAACAAATGTAAGAGCATCACGGATAAAGTTAAGAGTATTGAAATACCTTGAACCTGTACCGATGATTTTATCAATCTCTTTTTCAATCTCTTCATAATCCTTCATCGCATCAATATAAACGGGATTTATGTGAGAGCCTGGAAGAATATCGTGAAACTGATTGACAAGGAATTTTTTGTAAAGTTCTGTGATTTGTTTCCTGTTGTTCTCGCCTCTTATAAGAGACAAAATCTCCGCATTGCGGAACTTCCATTCGAGGTTACGGTTTGCTTTTTTCAGGTCACTCTTTGTAGTAAAAGTGCCACGGTGCATTTCAAGATAAAGTTCACCGTCCCAAACGGAAAGGTCTTTGTTGCCCTTGAGATTCTTTTCAAGAAACTCTGCACCGCCCATATGCTCACACTCAGGCATAACGGAAAGTTTATCAAAACGGTGCATAAGTTCAATCATCTCTTCCGTACAACCTGAACCGCCGTCACCGTATCCGAACATATTGAGAGTTTTGCCACCGCTGTCTTTGTCAATGTATGCCTCCCAGTTTTCCTGAATCTGTGAAGGCATATTCCATGTTATAAAATGAGTCGGCGGAACGCAGGCGTAAACCTCACTGCCGTCAATACCCTTCCATATAAAGTTGTTATGAGGAAAACGGTTGGTGTCATTCCAGGTGGACATCTTGTTGGAAACAAAGTATTCTACTCCACTCTTTTTAAGTATCTGCGGTAAAATCCAACTGTTGCCGAAAACATCGGGAAGCCAGGCATTATTTACAAAATTACCGAACATCCTTTTATAAGTGTACTGCCCGTAAAGACATTGACGGATAAGAGATTCCGCCGACGGCACATTACAGTCAGGTTCCACATACATAGCACCCACAGGCTCAAACTGCCCTGCGGCAACTTTTTCCTTAAGTTCTTCGAAAACTTCGGGATAATACTTTTCCAATGTTTCATAAACGTAAGGCTGAGTGTGGGTATATTTGAAGTCGGGATATCTGTCCATAAGACGGAGTTGAATAAGAACAGTACGGAGATTCTTCTGTACTGCGTGAATTCTTCTCCAGTAATAGGCAACATCAAGGTGGGAATGGGCAATAAGAGCCACATCTCCGCTACCTTTGTAATTATCGTTGGCGTAAATTACTTCGTCAACGTATTTTTTCGCCTCTTCAACACCTGTCAGTTCTTCACCGTCAAAGTCGATAAGATTCAAGGCATTGTTCAGTTCTTTATTAAGAAATGCCCTGTAATCCTCGTTGAAAAGGTCGCTTTTCGCAATATCAAGAAGCAGTTCAAAATCCCACACCAGATCCTGAACGGCGTGGTTTACCACGGCGATATATGCCCCCTCAAAAATCTGTCTGCATCCTCTTACGGAAAGAGATTCTGGGTTTCTCTCATCGTCGGGCTTTGAACGGTTATAACCAATCATTTCAAAATGAAGAGTTTCATTTTCATTTATGTAAGGAGACAGCAACATTCGTTCTCTGTTGGGATCCACACCGCCAACATATTTCCCGTTTACCTTCACGCAAATTTCTGCGGCAGTTTTGAGAGAAAACCACAGTTCCTGCCCTTTCAGTTCTTCGGGCAAATCGACATCTGCTTTGATGAAAGCCGTTCCGTCGGGTGTGAAGTACATATCACCCCTGTTAAGCGGTCTGTATGAGTCAGAATAATATTCAAACTCCATTTCATTAACCTGTCTCGCATCACGGATTAAAAGATTGGTAATTTCCCATTTTGATTTATAGATATGTCTTTTAAGCCAACCGAAGCGTAGGTCTGTCCATTCTTCGGGACGCATCGAGCGTCTCACAACTTTAATGTGTGCCATAAACAAACTGCGGTACGGGTATATTCATTTTCGGAATATACCCGTACCGTTTCCTTTCATTATATATCCTGAAAATAAGGTTTTTTGCGGATTGCGTTAACCTTAACATTCTTTTTAAGGTCTTTTTTTATCTGCTCTTCAATCCACGCCGTACAACGGTGAAGAATGAGACATTTTGAACATTCGCCCCTGAAAACAGCAGTAAGAATACCGTCTTCGCAGGAAACATATTCTATCCATCCTCCGTCGCCCTGAAGTTTGGGCTGAAGAACATTTTCAACATAAGCCTGTACTGTCATTTTTTACTCCTTGTTGATAACCGAAGAGATATATTCTCTGAGCAAAGCAAGTCTCTCCGTTGCCTTTTCTTTGTTTTCTTCATTTACCGAATAGTAAATTTTAATCTTAGGCTCTGTACCGGAAGGTCTTACTGCAAGCCAGGAGCCGTCTTTCCATGTGTACTTGAGAACATTTTCCTTGGGAAGGTCAGCAATACCTTTGCTGAAATCAAGAACTTCATCAATTCCCTCATATACATCCTTACCGAGACTGCGGAAATAAACCATAAGTCTCTCTATCTTTTCCGCTCCGTCCTTACCCTTGAGAGTAAAGGAATCAAGGAAATCAAGATAGTATCCGTACTCAGCATAAATATCATTAAGAGCATCTACTAAAGTTTTGCCCTGATTGTAGTAATAAGCCGCCATCTGACAGATAAGCATAGAGGAAACTACTGCATCCTTGTCTCTTGCGTGGGTGCCTACGAGATATCCGTAACTTTCTTCGTAACCGATAACGAACTCTCTTTCGCCCGTTGCTTCGTATTTGCACATCTTGTCACCGATATATTTGAAGCCGGTGAGAGTTTCTTCAATATTAAGTCCGTAACTTCTGCCGATGTTTGCACCGAGTTCAGAGGTTACAATAGTTTTAATAAGAGTTGACTTTTCATTAAGAGTCGCCTTTTTCATTTCAAGGACAAACTTAACTAAAAGTGCGCCTGTCTGATTGCCGGTGAAGAGAACATAATCATCACCGTTTTTAACAGCAATACCAACTCGGTCACAGTCAGGATCAGTACCCAAAACAAGGTCTGCACCGATCTCCTTTGCCTTTTCGATAGCAATTGTAAGAGCATCCTTTTCTTCGGGATTCGGACTTCTTACGGTGGAGAAGTTACCGTCGGGCATTTCCTGTTCTTTTACAACGGTAACATTCATACCCTCAAGCATTTTTCTTACGGGAACATTACCTGTACCGTGAAGAGGCGTATAGACTATTTTGATATCTGACTTTTCTTCGTAAAGACTCTGCTTTTTAACCTGCTTGCAGAACTCACCGAACACATCATCACCGATAAGAGTGATATTTTCGCTTTCCTCAAGGAAAGGAATGGACTTGTAATCGGTTATAGCATTGATGTATCCGATAGCCTCGGTGGCATCCTCTGTACAAAGTTGACAACCCTTTGAATCATATACCTTATATCCGTTATACTCCTTCGGATTGTGGGAAGCAGTAATCATAACACCTGCATTACATCCTAAAAATGCCGTGGTAAAGGAGAGTACGGGTACGGGTAAAGCTCTGTCATAAAGATAAACCCTGAAACCGCAGGAAGCAAATATGCCTGCCGCAACCTTGGCGAAATATGCAGAGTTGTTTCTTGTGTCATAGCCGAGAGCAACCTTGATTTCGCCCTCATACTTGTTTTTAATATACTGTGCAAGACCATAGGTTGCTTTACCGACGGTGTATTTATTCATACGGTTTGAGCCTGCACCCATGATGCCTCTCAGACCGCCTGTACCGAAGGCAAGATCCTTATAAAATCTGTCTTCTTTTTCTTTTTCGTCTGTTACTTTAAGAAGTTCGTCTCTGGTTTCCTCGTCAAAGGTCAACCACTGTTCGTATTTTTCAAGGTATGTCATAAAAAGTCTCCCTTCCTGAAATTGTGCTTTAATCAATGGCAAAGTTTTTTAAGAAAAGCCATTTCTTCATCCGTAATCTTGCCGTCAACGGCAAAAATACCCACGAGAACGGAAGCAAAATCGTTGAGTTCGTTTTCATCCATACACTCAACAATATCCGTAAGTTCTTTTATAATCTTATCGTCCTTTTTAACCTGTTCAACGAAGCCGTGAAAATCCTTTTCGCTTATGCCTAAAACATCTCCGATAAGTTTGACTTCTACAGGTGAAAGTTCATCATCCACTGCAGCCGTATAAGCGGCAAGACCTACAAGAGTGATGGTGGCACCGTCCGGGTCGGAATATTTCCCTATGGTGTCGAGTACTCTTTCTACAGTTGTCCTTCCTTCTTCAACAAGTTCATCATAACTGAGTTTCAATGCGCTTCCGATTAATCTTGTCCAGTCTCTCATATTTATTCTCCTGACTTTTTGATTATTCTGTATTTTTATATCTTAATGATATAAATTATCGTTTTCATATTCGGGTTCTACCGTAAGATGTATGCCCAGTTTATTATAAATCATTTTATCCACATCTGAGGGAATTACGGAAATGTGTGCCTGACAGTTTTTCAGTCTGGGCAGACATTCCAGCACTTTCGCCGCATCTTCGTCCGTGGCTGCAGAAACCGAAAGAGCAACAAGCACCTCGTCAGCGTGAAGACGCGGATTTTTACTTCCGAGATAACTTACCTTAAGATTCTGTACAGGCTCAATAAGCGTTGACGGTAAAAGCAGAAGTTCATCGTCCAGCCCTGCAAGACTTTTGAGTGCGTTCAGAAGTGCAGCAGAAGCGGCACCTAAAAGGTCTTTGGTTTTGCCAGTTATTATTCTGCCGTCATCAAGTTCGATTGCAGCAGCAGGAGCACCTGTCTTTTCAGCAACCTCATTTGCTTTAACAGCAACGGCTCTGCTTTCGGGACTGATTCCTGCCTTGTTCATTAAAATAGAAATTTTTTCTCTTTCTTTTCTTGTATCTGCGCCATGTCTTGCATCGTAAAGAGCAGCATAATACCTGCGGATAATTTCCTGCTTTGCCGCATCTTCAACTATTTTTTTATCAAAAATACAGTGTCCTACCATATTTACGCCCATATCCGTCGGTGATTTATAAGGGCAGGAACCGTAAATTTTAGTGAATATAGCCTCAAGTACGGGAAAAATTTCAACGTCGCGGTTATAGTTTACCGTGGGAATACCGTAAGCCTCCAGATGGAAGGGGTCAATCATATTCATATCGTTAAGATCGGCCGTAGCCGCCTCATAGGCAAGATTGACGGGATGATTAAGAGGAAGATTCCATACAGGGAAAGTTTCAAATTTGGCATAGCCCGATTCGATACCTCTTAAATGATCGTGATAAAGTTGCGACAGACAGGTTGCCATCTTTCCGCTTCCCGGACCGGGAGCAGTTACCACAACAATCTTTCTTTCCGTCTCTATATACTCGTTTTTACCGTAGCCTTCCTCCGAAACGATAAGAGATACATTTGAGGGGTAGCCGTCTATTTTATAATGAGTGAAAACGGAAATACCGAGTTCACGGAGTTTGTCTCTGAAATTATCGGCAGATTTCTGTCCGTCATACTGAGCAATTACAACACTGCCCACATAAAGACCGACACTTCTGAAAAGGTCAATAAGTCTTAAAACTTCTTTGTCATAGGAGATATTAAGGTCACGGCGGAGTTTCTTTTCTTCAATAGCCTTTGCACTAACAGTAATAACAACCTCAGCCTCATCCTTAAGTTGTAAAAGCATTTTAAGTTTACTGTCAGGCTTGAAACCGGGCAGAACTCTTGCGGCATGATGGTCATCAAAAAGTTTACCGCCGAATTCAAGGTAAAGTTTGCCCCCGAATTGGGACAGTCTTTCCCTGATATGCTCCGACTGAGTTTTTATATACTTTTCGTTATCGTATCCTATTTTCACGTTAACATCTCCTAAAAAAAACTACACACATTAATATATCACAAATATTATCCTATTTCAATAAAAAAACTTACGAATAAAAAGATTTTTTACTGTACAAAAAATACAAAACAAGTTATAATGAAGATATAACAACTGTAAAAACGAGGTGAAAAAGTGAAAAATGATATTATCACTCAGGCAAAAGATGTTCTTCATCCATACACTCCACTGAAAGCCGACTGCGGTCTAATCTGCGACAAAGCCTGCTGTAAGGGAGACGATGAAACAGGTATGCTCCTTTTCCCCGGTGAGGACACGGTTTTTCCTGTAAAGGAAAAAGACGGCTATCGACTTTGTGTCTGCGGCGGAAAATGCAACAGAGAAACCAGACCTCTTTCCTGTATTATTTTTCCGTTTTTCCCTTATATTACTACCGACGGCAAAATCAAAGTAAAACCCGATATACGAGGCATAAACATCTGTCCTCTCATTTCCCATAAAGACGAAGTGCTTTTCAGCAAAATCTTTCTTCGCCGTGTAGCCCGTGCGGGACGAATACTCGCCGGAGACGAAGAGTGTCGTAAATTTTTATGGGAAACGAGCAGAGAGATGGATATTCTCGAAAAACTGATAAAATAAGAAAGGACTTTTATTATGATAACCAAATTCATCGAAAAAATATACCGCAATATGGTTTATAGCCGTGCTGATGACAACGGTTGTGTTGTTTATTTCACAGCAGAGGATTTCGAAGGCCTCCGCCACGAAAGGTATCCCTTCCTCTCTTCTCTTGGCCACACCCTTGAAGGTGCCTTCTATTTCTATGACAACTTCAACAAAGAAAGACTCATAATCTTTGAGCACGGTATGGGTTCGGGACATACAGGATATATGACGGAAATAGAAAAACTCTGTAAGGCAGGCTATCGCGTCTTTGCCTATGACCATACCGGCTGTATGAAATCGGGCGGAGACAGCACCAACGGCTTCTCACAGTCTCTGCGCGACCTTGACGATGCAGTGAAGACTCTTAAAGGTGACGAAAAATATGCCTCCCTCCCCATCAGCGTAATAGGACACAGTTGGGGCGGTTTTTCCACGCTCAATATATCCGCACTTCATCCCGATATCGAAAAGGCTGTTGCCATGTCGGGCTTTATATCAGTAGAGCAGATTTTAAAAGGATTTTTCAAAGGTATTCTCTCTCCTTTTTACAAAAGAATCCTCGCTCTGGAAAAGAAATCAAACCCCGATTACATCGGATATAACGCCCTCGAAACTCTTAAAAGTACAAAAACAAAAGTTCTGATTATCCACTCTGACGATGACAAAACCGTTTCAGCCAAGAACAACTTCGACCTTCTGAAAAAAGAACTTTCAGGCAAGGAAAACATAAAATTTATCCGCCTTACAGGTAAAAACCACAACCCCAACTATACGGAGGATGCTGTAAAATACAAGGATAAATTCTTTGCCGAATATCAGAAAGCATTAAAAAAGAAGGCTCTTGTGACCGAAGAGGACAAAAAAGCCTTTAAAGAAAAATATGACTGGAAGAGAATGACCGCCCAGGATGACGTAGTGTGGGCAGAGATACTTGAATTTTTGAAGTAAAATCTTTGATATCAAATTGCGGCGGGATAGGGTCATCCCGCCCTACTTTTTGTATTTTTCTCTTGTTGCTTCGCCGCCTCTTATGTGCCTTTGCTCTTTGTTGATATCGAGGACTTTTCTTACCTTATCATATAAGTCCGGCTCACTTTTCATAAGTCTCGCAGTTATGTCCGTATGCACCGTGCTTTTGCTTATGCCGAAACGCTTTGCAGCCTGTCTTACGGTACAACCCGTGTCAATTATGTAAAGGGCGAGTTCTTTTGCTCTTTCTTCGGGTAAATATTTCATTCTGATCCCCCCGAAGAATTGTATGCGACAGAAAAAGAGAATATGCAAAAACTCTCCCTAGACCTTCAATGTCTAAGGAGAGTTTTTACAATTTGAATTTTTGATTTATTGTTTTCTTAAGGGAAACAGATACTTCACTCTGACTCTGCTGTTGTCTTTGATTTTTAGCAACAGTTTAACTTGATATGTCACAAAGATAATAAACAATACAAATCCTATTATAGCAAGAACCGCATGGAACCAACAGTCAAAATCTTTTTGATTTGTTTCAAGAAAAAGGAAAACAGACATAAGGTGAGAAATAATCATAAAAACAAGCAGGAAAGCACTTTTCATTGTGAAAAACTTTATTTTTTCCAGACAACACAAAAAAATTGCCAAAACAACCGAAATCGACCAAACACCAAACGCAACAAATACCGTTTCACCATTCGACAGATTTTCAATCAACGGCAGAGGAATGCTGATTCCCCGTTCTGAAAGTCTGAACACCACACCTATTAATCCGGAACTTAAACTCCATAAAGACATATATGTACCTACAAACATATATGCAGTAAAAAAGGTGATGAAAACATACCAAAACTTATTATTCGATTTTTTTACAGTTTTCATCCCGAACACCGTCTTTCTTTTCAGCAAGTAGTTTTTTTATATCTTTCACATCATAACGGACATCCATACAGATGAGTATCAGCTCACCCAGAAGGCCCGCCACAAAGGCAACACCAAATGAGTCAGCACCCAGCATAATGGCAATATATCCGGCCGCGATGAACGCAATAATAACCAATACTATCATTTTTCTTTGCCCCCTCAGATAAATATTTTCTCTTTCAGTCTAATTATATTCTTCTGCCCGCATAAAGTCAACAATTTTTCCGTGTACGCAAAGGTGCCCCCCATTACCCCCAAAACCCTTGCAATATTTTTTAAGTTATGTTAAAATAAAATGATTATACTTATAATCAGAAATTTAAGAGGTGATTATAATGGGCTTATTAAAAAAACTTTTCGGTGATTACTCATCGAAGGAAATAAAAAGAATCAGACCTTTGGTTGACAAAGTTCTTTCCTATGACGAAGAATACGGTAAACTTACTGACAGTCAGTTAAAGGCTAAAACTCCCGAGTTCAAAGACAGACTCTCAAAAGGCGAAAGCCTTGACGATATTCTTCCCGAAGCCTTTGCTGCCTGCCGTGAAGCCGCATGGCGTGTGCTTGGTATGAAGCATTTCCCCGTTCAGATCATGGGCGGTATCGTTCTTCATCAGGGCAGAATTGCAGAAATGAAAACAGGTGAAGGTAAAACCCTCGTGGCCACTCTCCCTGCCTATCTTAACGGTCTTACAGGCGACGGTGTTCACATCGTTACGGTCAATGACTATCTTGCCCGCCGAGACAGTGAATGGATGGGCAAGGTTTACCGCTTTATGGGACTTAGTGTAGGTCTTATCGTAAACGGACTTGAAACCGACGAAAGAAGAGCCGCCTACGCCGCTGACATTACCTACGGTACAAACAACGAAATGGGCTTTGACTATCTTCGTGACAATATGGCTCAGTATAAGGAAGAAAAAGTACAGCGCGGTCACAGTTTCGTTATCGTGGACGAAGTCGACTCCATCCTTATCGACGAGGCAAGAACTCCCCTCATCATTTCAGGTATGGGCGGAAAGTCAAGTGAACTTTACTCTGTTGCCAATACTTTCGTTAGAAGCCTCAGATGCTACAAAGTTGCCGAGACAGACTCAAAGGCTGACCTTGAAGAAATCGCAAAGGAAGCCGGTGCTGACTATATCGTTGACGAAAAAAGCAAACACGTTTCCCTTACAAAGGCTGGTATTCAGAAGGCAGAGAAATTCTTCGGCATCGAAAACCTCAGTGACCCGGACAACCTCACCCTCTCTCACCACCTCAATATTGCCATAAGAGCCCACGGCATTATGACAAAGGATATTGACTATGTGGTAAAGGACGGACAGGTGCTTATAGTTGACGAGTTCACGGGACGTATTATGCTCGGCAGACGCTACAGCGACGGTCTTCATCAGGCTATCGAAGCCAAAGAAAATGTTAAAATCGCACGCGAAAACAAAACTCTTGCCACCATTACATTCCAGAACTATTTCCGTCTTTACAAAAAACTTTCGGGTATGACGGGTACTGCTATGACAGAGGTAGAGGAATTCAGAGAAATTTACTCTCTTGACGCTGTGGAAATCCCCACCAATAAACCTCTTTTAAGAAAGGATAACACCGACGTTATCTACCAGACAGAGCAGTTCAAATTTAACGCTATCATCGAACAGATTTTACAGTGCCACGAAAAAGGACAGCCTGTACTCGTCGGTACCGTTTCCATCGAAAAGAGCGAAAAACTTTCCTCTGCTCTTAAGAAGAGAGGCATCAAGCATAACGTTCTCAACGCAAAGCACCACGATAAAGAAGCAGAAATCGTAGCGCAGGCAGGTAAACTCGGCGCAGTCACCATCGCTACCAATATGGCAGGTCGAGGCACCGACATTATGCTTGGCGGTAATGCAGAATTTCTTGCAAAGAGCGAAATGAGAAGACTGGAATACCCCGAAGAACTCATTTCTGAGGCAACAGGCTTTGGCGATACAGATAACGAAGATATTATTGAAGCAAGAGAAACCTTTAAAAACCTTGAAGCAAAATATAAAGCAGAAATCGCTGACGAAGCAGAACAGGTAAGACAGGCAGGCGGTCTTTACATCATCGGTACTGAAAGACACGAATCCCGCCGTATCGACAACCAGCTCCGCGGACGAAGCGGCAGACAGGGCGACCCGGGCGAAAGCCGTTTCTACCTCTCTATGCAGGATGACCTTCTCCGTCTGTTCGGCGGTGACAGAATGATGGCTATTATGAATTCCATGCCCGTTGACAATGACCTTCCCATTGAGGCAGGTATGCTGTCAAAGCAGGTTGAATCCGCCCAGAGAAAGGTCGAAGGTAACAACTTCGCAACCCGCCGTCATGTTCTCTCCTTCGACGATGTTATGAACAAGCAGAGGGAGATTATCTACTCCCAGAGAGACAAGGTGCTCAACGGCGAAGATATGAAGCCCGTTATCACAAAGATGATAGACGACTCCATCGGTGATGCAGTTGAATTTTTCTGTCCTGCAAACATTCCTTCAAGCGAATGGCATCTTTCCTCTCTTCGTGATAAGTTCCTCGGCTGGCTTACTACCGAAAACGATTTCAAGGAAGACAAAAAGTACAAGGCTGACGAAATTTACGATATGCTCACCGAAAGAGCGCATCAACTTCATAAGAGCAGAGAAGTAGTTTACAGCGAAGAAATGATGCGTGAAATTGAAAGAAGTGAACTTCTTCACAATGTTGACCTTCAGTGGATGGACTACATCGACGCTATGGATGAACTCAAAAGAAGCGTAGGTCTTCTTGCTTACGGACAGAAAGACCCCGTCATCGCTTTCAGAGAATACAGTTACGATATGTTCGAGGAAATGACAAGTGCCATCCGTGACAATACAGTCAAATGTGTTCTTCTCAAGCGCTTCGCCGTTGAAGAAGAAGTCAAGAGAGAAAAGGTTGTCAAAGTTACCGTAGCAAGAGGCTCAGGTGACGGCAGCGAAAAAGGCAGAACCGTCAGAAATGACGGCAAAAAGGTCGGCGTTAATGATCCCTGCCCCTGCGGAAGCGGCAAGAAGTATAAAAAGTGCTGCGGCAGACCGGGTGCAGAGAAGAAGTTCTGATTTCTTAACGAATAACAAATATTGAATAATGTACACTTGTGGTCGCGGAATTTTTACGTGGCCACTTTTTCTTTTATTTTGCCAAAGCAAATGAGAGAAAACAGGCAAGCCCACAATATTAATGCACATAAATACCTTTTTCCCTTTAATCCATTGACGGCAAAAACTATAAATGTTATACTATTTATAATTAAGGAAAATTTTTGGCAAGGGGTGAAAATATGAAGTATCGGGACAGCAGAAAAATCTCTGAAATTAATCTTTTCGGCACCCATGATTCCCTTAGTGCTTTTGTGGATATGGAAAAAATGGCTCGTTGTCAGTCCCTTACCTTAAAAGAGCAGTTTTCTCTCGGTGTGAGGCTCATTGATGTGCGCCTTAACAGGAAAAAGAATGATTTTTATCTTATCCACTCATTAGCCGACTGCTACGAAGATAAAGATAAAAAAAATCCTCTTACCTTTTCTGCAGTGCTTAAGGACTGTCTTGACTTTCTGAAAGAAAACCCCGATGAATTTATTGTAATGAGCGTTAAACAGGACAGAGGTATTCAGAACAGATTTTTCTTCCCTGCCTTTTATTCCCGTTACATAAAAGGAAACGAAAAAACGTGGTACCTCGGTGATGAAATTCCCACCATCAGTCAGTGCAGAGGCAAGATTGTACTGATGAGACGTTGCAAGGTTTTCCCGAAATACAGAAAAGAAAACTCCTTCGGTCTTGATTTTTCACATTGGAAAGATCAAGGCAGCAAAAGATCAGAAAAGATATATCCCGTAATTCTCGGTAAAGGTCAAAGAGCCACCGTTCAGGACAGATACGGTCTTAACCCAGAAAGAAAATGGCACAAATGCGCAAAGCCTTTTCTTGACAGATGCGTATGTGATGAAAAGAATATCTGTGTCCATTTCATAAGCACGGCTTACAGATATAAAAACGAAACTCTTGTAAAAACAGCAGAAGATATGAACGGCTATTTTAAGGAGTATGACCTCAAGGAAAGCAAAGGCTGGTTTTTCTTTGACTTTCCCGATGAGGAAATAGCAAAGAAGTTTATTAAAGGAGAATAATTATGTCAAAGAAGGATAAAAGATTTATTGTTACCGAAAAAGAAGGCAGTGAATTTTCAAACCTTATACAGATTATCGTTGATAAAAAAACAGGTGTAAATTATATGTGGATTAAAAGCGGTTATTCGGGAGGTCTGACTCCCCTTTTAGACCGTGAAGGCAAACCCATTATAACGAGCACAGCAAACTTAGAATAAGAGAACAGACAGGAGAAACAGTATGAAGTTAGCAGTTTTAGGCGGTGGCGGTGTCCGTTCACCATTTCTGGCAAAGTCAATCGCTCTCGGCGCCAAGGATACAGGCATTACCGAGGTAGTATTTATGGATATAGACAAAGAGAAACTTTTCACTTACGGTGTGATTGCCAAGAGAATATCTTCTCTTATTGCACCCGACCTTGATTTTTCTCTTACCCTCGACGCAGACGAAGCACTTAAAGATGCAGATTTTATCATCACCACCATCCGAGCCGAAGGTGACGAGGGCAGAGTTTTCGATGAAAGAACAGCGCTTAATCTCGGCGTTCTCGGTCAGGAAACCACCGGTGCAGGCGGATTTGCTATGGCGCTTCGCTCAATACATACTCTTGTGGAATACTGCGAAAAGATAAAAAATCTTTCAAAGAAAGATGCTCCCGTCTTTAACTTCACCAATCCCAGCGGTCTTGTTACACAGGCGCTTCGCACTATGGGATACAGCAATGTTTACGGTGTATGCGATGCTCCCAGCGGCTTTCTCCGTCAACTTAAGAATATGACAGGCAGGGAAACTCTCACCTGTGAATGTTTCGGTCTTAACCATCTTTCCTGGTTCTGCGGTTTCAGAGACGGTGACGAAGACTGTACCGATGAAATATTAAATCATCCCCGACTTTATGAGGATACGGAAATGGTGCACTTCGACAAAGAACTTATCGCCCTTTCCGATAATTATCTTCCCAATGAATACCTCTATTTTTACCACTACCGCAACAAGGCTGTTTCTTCTGTCCTTTCCGGTGCCAAGACAAGAGGCGAAACCATCCTTGAAATCAATAATATGATGATGGCGGAAATGCGCACCATCGACATCGAAAAAGATTTTGAAAAGGCTTTCCACTGCTTTATGAAGCATTACGCTATGCGTGAGGATAGTTATTTCTCCATCGAAACAGGTCACTTAAGAACAGAGAAATTCCCCGTTCCCACGGTAGAAGAATATCTTGCTCAGCCTGAAAAGGGCGGTTATGCCGCTGTAGCCCTGGAGTTTATCAAGGCTATGAACACAGGCAAGGCTGTACAGATGGTGCTTTCCATACCCAATAACGGCGCACTTGATTTCCTCAAAGATGAAGATGTGTGCGAACTTACCTGCACAGTAGATAAAAATGGCGTTCACCCCCATAAAATACATAATGTTCCCACTATGCAGAAAAATCTTATCCGTGCCGTAAAGGACTACGAAAACCTCACCGTTGAGGCAATTATGTCAAAAGACAGACAGAAAGCTGTCAAGGCTCTCACGGTGCATCCCCTTGTATGTTCTTATGACCTTGCGGAAAAGTTAGTTGATGCTTACAGCGAAAAATATGAAAAATATATAGGTAAATGGCATGGGTAAGATAGTTTTAAAAGAGACGGAAACATTTCTTCGTCCCTCTGATGAAAAAAGCAACAGATATATCCCGTTCATTGTACCCGAAAGAGTGAAAAAACTTTTCATAACCTACTCCTATTCACCTAAAATACTTGAAGACAAAGAAAAAAGTTTTGAGTTCATAAGAGAAAACCTTATGCGTGATGCAGGCGAAGACTTCGCAGAATACACCGATTATGATGAGTTTATGCCCCTTAAAAATCTCGTTACCCTTTCTCTTTCCTTTGACTATCCCGACGGAATACGCCACGTATTCCGCGGTGCGGCTCACCGACAGGATGACAATCAGTTCCATGAAATCGGAGAAGATTTCGCTTCTCCCGGTTTTCTTAAGGGAAAGATAAGTGCAGGTCAATGGAGCCTTTGCCTTAATGTACACGCTTTGATCACTGATATATGCACCTGCAGAATAAAAATTGAGGGGGAGACAGAAGAATGAAAAAATGGTATCCCTGTGAACTTCACTGTCACTCCCTTCACTCAGACGGAAGTTTTACCGTACAGAAACTTACACAAACAGCAAAAAGCAGAAAACTCGCCGGTATCTGCCTGACGGATCATAACACTGTTTCCGGCTGGGAAGAAACGGACGTACAGAAAGAAGTTACTGTTTTAAAGGGCATCGAGTACACAAGTTATCACGGACATATGCTCTGTCTCGGCGCCGAAAAAATCATAGACTGCTTCAATATAAGCAACATTGATTTAACTATGAGAGAACTCCGTGAAAGCGGAGGTCTTGTGGGAATTGCACATCCCTTTCAACTCGGCACTCCAATCTGCACAGGCGGTCATTGGGACTACGATGTAAAGGATTTTTCTCTCGTTAACTATATGGAGATATGGTCCGAGGGCGAAATGCTTATGACCACCACCAACAAAAAAGCAAAAAATATGTGGCTTTCCCTCCTCGATAAAGGCTACAGAATCACCCCCACCTTCGGCAGAGATTGGCACAGAGCCGAAAACAACAAACTAAAAGGCGCCTGCACGTGCCTTCTCATCGACGGAGAGATTACTGCCGATAAAATGAAAGAGGCTATCGGAAAAGGCAGAACACAACTTTCCCTCGGAATTATCATGACCGCAGAAACTGACGGTGAAACCGTCGGAGACAAGATAAAACCCGGCAAAAGAACTTTTAATATAACTCTTGATACATCGAGAGCAGACCTCTTCAAAGATGAATACACCCTGTCTGCGGAAACTCTGAAGATAATTACCAAAGGAAACATAACCGTCTATGATGGCAGGGCTGAAGAAAGCCAGGTTACCCTCGAACTTAAAGAAAACAGTTATTATATATTCGAGTTATGGGGCAATATAAACGGTAAAGAAAACCACCTCATTTCCCTTACGGCACCAATATATACATAATAATATCAAAGGAGAAATCAAAATGGAAAAGACAAAAGAAAAACGCTATGTCGGTGTGAAGGAAACTGTCATATACGGCATAGCAAACGGCGGACAGTGCATCGGCTACAATATGATGACGGCACAAAGAGCCTTCTTCCTTGTAAGCGTTTTCGGTGTACCGGAGATTGTCGTTTCGACTATGCTTACCGTTATGGCTTTCTGGGATGCTTTCAATGACCCGCTTATGGGTGCAGTTGTTGACAGAACAAGATCCCGCTTCGGCAAACTCAGACCTTATCTTATCTATGTACCTATTTTCCTGGGTATCACTACGGTGCTGTTCTTCGGCGGACCTATCTTCCTGACAGATGCGGCTTCCAAACCTATGAGAATAGTTTATATGTGCATTACATATTTCATTTGGGAATTTTTCTATACCATCGGTGACATTCCTTTCTGGGGACTTTCTTCGGCTATTTCTCCAAGCCCTCTCGACCGTTCGAGAGTTATCAAATCCGCCCGTCTTATTTCAGGCATCATCGGCGGTATCCCCGGCATTATCATCACAGTTTGTATCGACCTTTCCAGAAACGGCACAATACCTCTTTCACTTTCCCAGGTATTCTTTGTGCTGAGCATTATTGCGGGCACCTTCGGTATGTATCTTTTCTCACTTGCAGGGACAAAAACAAAAGAAAGAGTTGTCTATGTAAACGACGAACCGAAACTCAGCGAATGTTTTGCCTTCCTTTTCAAAAACAAACCTCTTATTCTCATAATGGCTTCTAATCTCATTTCTGTCCTCGGCGGTATCGGCGGCACCTTTGGCGTTTACTATTACTATAACGCTTTGGGCGTAAACAGTCTTTCACTTTTGGCAGGTTTACCCGGTACCATTATCGGTTGGGTAACATATCCTCTTATGGCGATTCTGGAAAAACGCTGGACATCAAGACAGATTGTTGTCCGGGTATCACTGATGAATGCTGCTGTAACTGCTCTCGTCTTCTTGCTCGGCAGCAGACATTATACAACTATGAGTGTTATCGTACCGCTTCTTATGCTTCAGGGTATGTCAGGTGCTTTTAACGGTTCAATCAATGCTGTTATCCCCACTAAGATGATAAGCGAAACCGTCGACTATATGGAATACGAAACAGGCAAAAGAAATGAAGGTATGGCATTCTCCGTGCTTACCTTCATGGGCAAACTTACAGGTACTTTATCCACAGCTCTCGGTACTGCCCTTATTCCTCTCGTCGGCCTCGTAAGAGATGAAACAACACAGATGATGGTCGTTTCCGAAAGTTCACCCATAAACACCAAATTCTGGCTTTGGGCGCTCATTACAATTATCCCCTCAGTTCTTGGTCTTTTGGCACTTATTCCATATAAGTTCTATGACCTTGAAGGAGATAAACTCAGAAATATCCAGAGTGAAGTTCAGAGAAGAAGAGAAGAAGTTTCTGCAAAACTCGTAAAGGAGGAAATATAATGGATAAATGTCCGAAATGCGGCAAAAAACTGAGTATGTTTTATGCAAAGCAGACCTGTAAAGAATGCGGATGCGATATACTTTACTACGATATGGATAAAAGATTAGAGGAGGATGCAGCACAGGCCGAAAGAGAATTTGAAGCCCTCGAAAAATTTCTCGATAAAATTACCCCCTCTTTTATAAAAAAGAGGAGATCTGTTAGCGAAATTATAAAAGAGTCCGCCACCGAAGAAAAAAAGTACGACTTTGAAGAATAAAGATTTCTGACGGTATATTCAATATGACAACAGAAGAAATAAGAAGACATCTTTTTGCGTTGAAGGATGAAAAATATGCTGATTTTACTGCGGGACTTATACCCACTTTGTCGAAAGAAAAATTCATCGGCGTCCGTGCACCTTTAATGCGTTCTTTTGCAAAGGAGATATACAGAAGCGGAGATTACCGAAACTTCCTTTCCGTACTTCCTCATAAGTATTACGAAGAGGATAATCTGCACGGCTTCATTATCTGTCAGATGAAAGATGTTGACGAATGTATCCGTGAACTTCGCCGTTTCGTTCCCTTTACGGATAACTGGGCTACAAATGACTGCACAAGACCTGCCGTATTGAAAAAGCATCCGGAAAAAACACTCTCCCTTGCCTTCGAATTTTTAAAGACAGCGGAAACCTATACCCTCAGATACGGCATCGGTCTGCTTCTTTCCTATTTCCTTGACGAAAACTTCGATAAAAGTCATCTGAAAACTGTCTCGGAAATAAAAAGCGACGAGTACTACGTCAATATGATGATAGCCTGGTATTTCGCTACGGCACTTGCCAAGCAGTATGAAAGCACTCTGCCCTATATCGAAAAGAGGATTCTTTCCCCTTGGATACATAACAAGACAATACAGAAAGCACAGGAAAGTTACAGAATAGACAAAGATAAAAAATGCTATCTTAAAAGCCTTAAGGTAAAAAACAAATAATTGACATCACATAAATTATCTTATATTATATTAACTAAGTAAATATTTCTTTGCAAAAAGAAGGAGGATAAATATGACACAAAAATTCTATGCCTTTTACAAAAAGATAATCGCCTTTTTCATGTCGATACTTCTTTCACTGGGTATTACTTTTGGCGACAGCGGTGAAAAGGACTTTAACCGTCCCGATGCAAACTCTGTTTCCGAATACAGCCTCGAATACAGCGACTATGCTTTATCCATCGATGCTGAAAATGAAGTTCATGACATAAGCGATATGCTTTTCGGTATCTTCTTTGAGGATATCAACTTTGCCGCTGACGGCGGTCTTTATGCAGAAAAAGTGGTTAACCGTTCTTTCGAATACGGCGAACTTGCCGCAGGCGATGAACTTCACGGCTGGAGTGGTGTAGGCAATGCAGACTATTACATAGAAGAAACTGCACCTCTCAATAAAAACAACCCTCACTATGCAGTTATCGAAAACAAGGGCACAGATCTTGCAGGTATTGCCAATAAAGGCTTCCTTGAAGGTATGGCTATCGAAAAAGAAACTTATAACCTTTCTCTATATGCAAAGGGTGATGCTGACATTACAGTAAGATTAGTAGCAGGTAACGAAATAGCAAGTGAAACTGTTATAACAGGCGTCACAAATGAATGGGCAAAGTATGATACTTCCTTTACTTCCTCCGTTTCTGCTCACGAAAACGTTTACCTTCAGGTGCTCATATACGAAGGCAAGGTTGCCGTTGATATGGTTTCTCTGTTCCCTGCCGAAACTTACAAAGGTCACGGTATGAGAAAAGATCTGGGTGAAAAACTTGAGGCGCTCAATCCCTCTTTCCTCCGTTTCCCCGGCGGCTGTGTTATAGAAGGTTGGGACAAGGAAACAATGTATGACTGGAAGGCTTCTTTAGGTGTAGACAAAGACACAGACCTTCCCCTCGAATTTGACGGCAAGTACGGCGATGTTGCCGCCCGTACCTACGGCACTAATCTTTGGACAAACATCAGCCTTACAGAAGACACTCTCCCCTGCTATATGAGTTACGGCTTAGGCTTCTATGAATACTTCCTTCTTGCCGAAGACCTTGACGCTATCGGCGTACCCGTTATCAACTGCGGTATTTACTGCCAGATGAGAGGCAAGGGTCCCGTAGATATGTACGAAGCAGACGGCAAGTCCTATACAGCAGAATTTGCGCAGTATCTTGACGATATGCACGACCTTATCGAATTCTGTCGCGGTGATGAAAACTCAACATGGGGCAAAGTAAGAGTGTCCCTCGGTCACGCCGAACCCTTTGAACTCAAATATATCTGCATCGGTAATGAACAGGAAGGACAGGTTTACTTTGACCGTTATGTTGCTTTCCTTGATCACTTCAACGAAAAGAAAGCAGAAAACCCCGAACTTTACGAAGGTCTTGAACTTATCTATTCTTCAGGTGCGGACGATGCAACAAGCGGAGCCAACTATCTTGCCTCCTACGAATTTGCAAAGGATTATGCCGATAAAAACGGTATAACCGACATCAAAGATTTTGCCGGTGCCACTGACCACCACTATTACAACAGCCCTCAGTGGTTCCTCGAAAACACTGACCACTATGACCCTGACAATTATTCAAGAGATATCGAATCAATGACAGACACCTACTACGGCGGTGCTATCAAAGTATTCGTTGGTGAATATGCGGCTCAGTCCAACCGACTTGAAGCGGCTCTGGCAGAAGCAGCATATATGACAGGCCTTGAAAGAAACGGTGACATCGTGGAAATGGCTGCCTACGCTCCCCTTTTCGGCAACCTTACTGCTACTCACTGGGCACCTGACCTTATCTGGTTCAATAACCACCTTTCAACAGGCTCTATCAACTACTATGTGCAGAAACTTTTCGGCAACAATGTAGGCAATGCTCTTCTCTCCTCAGAACTTAAGGGTGCGGATATCGAAGCAGAGGACCTTAAGGGTAAGGTAGGTCTCGGCACCTGGTATACGGTAGCAGAGTTTGATAATGTGAAAGTAACGGACAACAAAACCGGCAAAACCCTTGCTTCCGATAACTTCTCTCTTCCTACAAACTTCTGGTGGAATTGGAACGAAGTTACTCCCGGTGACTGGCACATCAGAAAAGGTAAACTTGTGCAGGAAGAGACAGAACTTGCCTATAACAACTACGGTGCTTCTGCCTTCTTCGGTAAAGAGGAATGGTCAAACTACACCTACACCTTCGAAGCAACAAAGACAGAGGGTGCAGAAGGATTCTATGTTCCCTTCCTTATTGAAGACGAAAACAATATGTTCTTCTGGAATATAGGCGGCTGGGATAACACCAAATCAGGACTTCAGCGAGTAACTGACGGCGCAAAGACAAACGGTCTTCCCGGCACAATGACCGACTTCACAGTTGAAACAGGCAGAACTTACGAAATCAAGATTGAAGTTGACGGCATTAACATCAGAGGTTATATTGACGGTGAACTTCAGTTTGACTATGTGGCAGGAAGTTCCTCAAAGGCAAATGCTTATCAGGTTGTTTCCACCGACGAAGAAACGGGCGACATTATTATTAAACTCGTCAATGTGACAGACAGCAACAGAGTGTTCGCCATTGATATTGCAAATCTCGGTGATGCAAGCGCCACAGCCACAGTAAACCAGGTTGCAGGTGACAGCCTGAATAACGATAACATCCTCGGCGCAAAGGAAGACTGTGTAATGGAAGAATTTACAATTGAAGGCATCAGTGATAAATTCAATTATACCGCTCCCATGTATTCCGTGACAGCAATCAGAATCCACAGATAAACCCATAAGAAAATCCTTGCAAAAGTAACTTTTGCAAGGATTTATTTTTATGTCTATTTGTAGGGAACGGTCTTGACCGTTCCGATGCTGTTTTAATGTCAACTTATAAAATAATTCACGCCGTAAATCATCAGCAGATGTATGGGATAGAACAGATAAAAGAAATATTTGAGATTCCTTCCTCCTCCCTGCCCGTTGTAAAAACACAGAAGAAAAAGAGGTATCATCGCGAAAATGAAATACGGTGTAAAGAAACCGTACAGACTTAACGAAAAATAGAAAAGACCTGCTGCAAAACAGATAAGTTTTTTCCGCTTGCCTTCATTCATCACAGCAAAAAGCGGAAGTAGTACGCCCTCAAATCCATAATCAAAGCGAATATTCGCACCTGCAAAGGAGGCAGAAATGCGGTCAAAGAGGAAGTCCATACTCAAGAAACCGACTGCCGTAAGTACGAATATAAACCACCATTTAAAGTTACCCTCTTTCTTTGCACGGATATATGTGCCGCAAAGGATAATCGAAAAAGAAAAGGTAAATAGGATATTAAAGTAAAATCCGTTACCGCTACCCGTGATAATACTTTCGCCAATATATACCACCTGACATATAAGCGCCAGAACAAAGAGTCGCAGAAAATATTTCTTTCTGTCCCGCGTATGAAGACAACCTTCACCGATAAAGAAAGCAAACAGCGGCATAGCAATTCTGCCTATAATACGGAATATCTCTATCTGTGGGAATATTATATAGCCGATATGGTCAATAAGCATAGACACACAGGCTATAATTTTAAGGTGATTTCTGTTCATTTTGGATTATTCAACCACTGCCACAGCCTCAACTTCAACAAGACCGCCCTTAGGAAGCGTCTTGACAGCCACGCAACTTCTTGCAGGAGCATTGGTGATATGCTTTGAGTAAACTGCATTAAAGGCGGCGAAATCAGCCATATCAGCAAGGAAACAGGTTGTCTTTACAATGTTATCAAAGGATGTGCCAGCCTCGGCTAAAATAGCGCCTAAATTCTGCAGAGCCTGTTCTGCCTGTTCGGTAATATCTTTGCCTTCGATTTCTCCGTTTGCAGGGTTCATACCGAGTTGACCTGATGTGTAAAGCATATTACCGCAAAGAATAGCCTGTGAATAGGGACCGATAGCGGCGGGTGCCTTGTCTGTTGAAATTTTCTTAATCATATTGTTGTGTCTCCTTTTATCTTAAATTTTTAATAAACTGCTCGGCTATTCTCGGTGAACGGCTTCCTTTTGCCAGTGCAAAAGCCTCTGCCTTGATGTCGAGTTCTTTTTCATCCATTTTTATGCCCTTTCTCTGAGCAAGAGCGTGAACAATGTCAAGATAAAGTATTTTGTTAGGTTTCTGGAAATACACAACCAGACCGAAACGGTCGGAAAGAGAAAGAAGTTCCTGTACCGTATCGTTGCGGTGAATATCGTCTCCGCCTCTGTCGGAAAAACTTTCCTTGACGATGTGTCTGCGATTACTCGTGGCATAAATAAGTGCATTCTTAGCCTTGGCTGATGCAGAGCCTTCAAGAGCCGCTTTAAGCATAGAGAAGCAGTCATCATTTTTATTGAATGAAAGGTCATCGATGAAGATGATGAACTTAAGAGGGTTGTCGGCTATTTTGCCCATTATGTGAGAAAGGGAGAAAAGTTGGTCTTTTCTTATTTCAATAAGTCTCAAGCCGTAAGAAAAATAGTGGTTAACTAAAGCCTTTACCGTAGAGGATTTACCTGTTCCCGCGTCACCGCAAAGGAGGACATTGACTGCATCTCTGCCCTCAATAAGAGCCACGGTGTTTTCCTCGACGATTTGTCTTTCCTTTTCATAACCTACGAATGAGGAAAGCGAGATTTCGTCGGCAGAGTCCACGGGAACTATCTCTCCGTCCTCGACCTTAAACATAGCCTTTCCGGCAAAAATACCGTAACCGAGAGTGTCTACATTTTCCGTTCTTTCCTTATAAAAAGAGACAAAATCCGTCTTTTCATTGTCAAAAAGAGGAATATAACCCTCATAGCCCTCGCCCTCAAAAAGTTCTTCAGGAGAAAGTTCACTTAAAAGAGTGAAAAGTGAAAGTTCCTCAAAAAGATTCTTTTCCACTGAAACGGGAATATCTTTTTTCTTAGCCTTGGAAACAATATAGATATTCTCATCCTCACAGACAGCCTTTTTGAGAAAGGCAGTAAAAGAGTTTCCGTGGTCGGCAAGAGAGTAAACAAACTCGCCGTAAAGACTTAATTTTTCCCTTATATCACCCTTACAGGAAAGAAACGCAAGAAAAGCCGACATTTCTTTTGAAGAAAGAATGTTCCTGAAAAGGGAAATAGAAGAAAGTTTTAAAGTAAGACCGTTTAACTTCGTATTCATATAAAGCCTCTTTTAAAATTCGTTGATTATTGCACCCTTATCGGCTGACTGAGCCATCTTGGCATAGCGACGGAGATAACCTTTAATGTCGGTTTTCTCTTTGATAACGGTAGTAGTCTTTCTCTTTTCAATTTCCTCGTCTGAGACAAGAAGTTCAATTTTATATTCGGGAATGTTTATGGAAATAATATCTCCGTCCTGGACATAAGCGATAAGACCGCCGCGTACTGCCTCAGGTGAAACATGACCGATGGATGCACCTCTGGTTGCACCGGAAAATCTGCCGTCGGTGATAAGAGCAACTTCCTTATCAAGTCCCATCCCTGCAATAGCAGAGGTGGGTGAAAGCATTTCTCTCATACCGGGGCCGCCTGCAGGGCCTTCATAACGGATAACTACCACATCGCCGCTGACAATCTTGCCGCCGTAAATTGCTGCTATACATTCTTCCTCGCTGTCAAAGACCTTTGCAGGACCTTTGTGTACAAGCATTTCGGGAGCCACGGCACTTCTTTTTACCACACAGCCGTCAGGAGCAAGATTACCGCGAAGCACAGCAATACCGCCTGTCTTTGAGAAGGGATTTTCACCTGTGCGAACTACTGTTTCGTCTTTATTCACGATGCCTTCAAGGTTTTCCTTAAGTGTCTTACCTGTGCAAGTCATAACGGAAGTATCAATAAGTCCGAGTTTTTCAAGTTCCTTAAGCACTGCATAAACACCGCCGGCTTCATTCAGGTCTTCCATATAGGTGTGACCTGCAGGGGCAAGGTGGCAGAGATTAGGAGTTTTTTCACTGACCTCGTTAGCCATATCAAGATTGAATTCGATGCCGAGTTCGTTTGCAATAGCAGGAAGGTGGAGCATACTGTTTGTACTGCAACCGATAGCCATATCAGCAATAAGAGCGTTTTTAATTGCGGCAGGTGTCATAATGTCACGGGGTTTGATGTCCTTTCTGACAAGTTCCATAATCTGCATACCTGCATGCTTTGCAAGTTCGATTCTCTGTGAGTACACGGCAGGAATTGTTCCGTTACCCTTAAGTCCCATACCTAAAACTTCCGTAAGGCAGTTCATGGAATTAGCCGTGTACATACCTGAACAGGAGCCGCAGGTAGGACAGGTGTTTTCTTCCCATTCACTGAGTTCTTTATCGCCAATCCTGCCTGCAGAGTAAGCACCGACTGCCTCGAACATACTTGAAAGACTTGTCTTTTTACCGTTCATTCTGCCTGCAAGCATAGGACCGCCGGAAACAAAAACAGTAGGAATGTTAAGTCTTGCCGCAGCCATAAGAAGACCAGGTACGTTTTTGTCACAGTTAGGTATCATAACCAGACCGTCAAATCCGTGAGCGAGAACCATAGCCTCGGTAGAATCGGCTATAAGATCCCTCGTTACAAGAGAATATTTCATACCCTTGTGTCCCATAGCGATACCGTCACATACTGTAATGGCAGGGAAGACAATGGGTGTACCGCCCGACATGGCAACACCGAGTTTTACTGCCTGCGCAATTTTGTCAAGATTAACATGACCGGGAACGATTTCATTGAAAGAGGAAACAATACCGATAAGAGGTCTGTCCATTTCCTCTCTCGTCATACCGAGAGCGTGATAAAGAGAACGGTGAGGGGCATTCTGAAAGCCGTCTACGATTGTATCTTTAATCATAATAACAATCCTTTCTGAAAAAGGGCTCTGCACTGTTGCATAGCCCTTTTAGATTATTTGTAATGTGCGTGGAAGCAGACCTTTAGTTGTTGATAAGTTTGTCTTCGTCGCTCCATGAGTAGAGTTTACGGATTTCCTTACCTACTACTTCGGAGGGATGCTCTGCAGCAATCTTTCTCATAGCACCGAAGTGTACCTGTGAGCCTGCATCGGACATATCAAGAAGGAAGTCCTTAGCAAAAGTACCGTCCTGAATATCGGAAAGAACTTTCTTCATAGCCTTCTTTGTTTCGTCGGTGATGATTTTCGGACCTGTGATATAGTCGCCGTATTCAGCAGTATTTGAGATAGAATATCTCATACCCTCAAAGCCACTCTGATAAATAAGGTCAACGATAAGTTTCATTTCGTGGATACATTCAAAGTAAGCATTTCTTTCGTCATAACCTGCTTCAACAAGTGTTTCAAAGCCTGCCTGCATAAGAGCGCATACACCGCCGCAAAGAACAGCCTGTTCGCCGAAAAGGTCTGTTTCCGTTTCTGTTCTGAAAGTGGTTTCAAGAACACCTGCTCTTGCACCGCCGATACCGAGAGCGTAAGCGAGTGCGATTTCAAGTGCATCACCTGTAGCATCCTGTTCCACAGCAACAAGACAGGGAACGCCCTTGCCTGCCTGATATTCGCTTCTTACTGTGTGGCCGGGACCCTTGGGAGCGATCATAACTACGTTAACATCCTTCGGGGGCTTGATGCAGCCGAAATGGATATTGAAGCCGTGTGCGAATGCGAGGGTTTTACCTTCGGTAAGATAAGGCTCAATGCTTTCTTTATAAAGTTTAGCCTGTTTTTCGTCGTTGATAAGAATCATAATCATATCTGCATTCTTTGCTGCTTCAGCAGAAGTCATAACCTTAAGTCCCTGCTTTTCAGCCTTTGCCCAACTTTTGCTGCCTTCGTAAAGACCTACGATAACATCTACGCCGCTTTCTTTAAGATTGAGAGCGTGTGCGTGGCCCTGTGAGCCGTAGCCGATGATGGCAACGGTTTTACCGCTGAGTTTTGCAAGATTACAATCCTGCTGATAATAAATATTCTGCATAATTAAAACTCCTTTGTTTTGCTTTTGAATATATTTGAATTATAATTTATTCCACAGTAAGCAATGTGCCCTTGCCTCTTTCGATGGCAACTATACCCGTTCGGCACATTTCCAGAATGCCCAAGGGCATCATAAGTTCGATGAAGGAGTCGATTTTGACGGGCTCACCCGTCACCTCAACACTCATAACATCAGCAGCATAGTCAATGATTTTTCCTCTGTAAACTTCAGCCGCCGCCATAATTTCAGGTCTTATTTCAGGTGAATTTTTAACCTTGATAAGAAGAAGTTCTCGTCTTATTGTACTGTTGTCTTCGAGAACCTGTACCTTTTTGACATTGAAAAGTTTTCGAAGTTGACTTACGAACTGGTCTCTTGTATTTTCGTCACCGCTTATTGTAATGGTGATTCGTGAATATTTGCTGTCCTCAATTTCACCAACGGTGAGAGCATCGATATTAAAGCCTCTACGGGTGAACATCGAAGAAACACGGGTAAGAACACCGGGTTTATTTTCAACAAGAGCCGCAATAACATACTTGTTCATCATTTTTCCTCCACGCTGACGATAATGTCATCTATTGATCCTCCTGGGGGAAGCATCGGAAGAACAAATTCGTCCATATTAATCTTTGTATCAATTACCGTAACACCACCACTTTTCATAGCAGAAGAAAAGTGTTCTTCGAACTCTTCTTTTGTGGAAGCACTTTTGCCCACTGCACCGAAGGCTTCGGCAAGTTTTACAAAGTCCGTCTTTCTACCAAGAAGTGTATGGGAATATCTTTTACCGAAAAAGAGTGTCTGCCACTGACGAACCATACCTAAAACACCGTTATTGATAAGCACTATTACAACGGGAAGGTCATAAGTCACAGCCGTAGCAAGTTCATTGAGATTCATACCGAAAGAGCCGTCACCCGTAACAAGAACAGTTGTCTCTTTCTTTGCCACAGCCACACCGATAGCAGCACCGAGACCGTAACCCATTGTACCCAAACCGCCGCTTGAAACGAAGGTACGGTTGCTTTCGAAGTCAGCATACTGTGCTGTCCACATCTGATGCTGTCCGACATCTGTAGCGATAACAGTATCTTTCTCTTTGTACTTATTTATAACATCGAAAATCATCTTCGGAGTAAGAGGTGCCACAGACATTTCTTCGGCTTTCTTATCGTTGATTTTTTCCTCTGCTTTAAGACTGTCTATTTTTTCTTTCCATAAGGGAAGAGTTTTCTTTTGGCAAAGTTCCGTAAGCTTCCTTACGCTATCCTTTATATCGCCGTGAACACCTATATCGGCAATAACGTTTTTATTGATTTCCGATCTGTCGGCTTCGATATGGATAATTTTTGTTTTCTCCGCGAATTTCTGCGTATTCCCCGTGGCTCTGTCGCTGAAGCGGACACCGATACCGATAATCAGATCTGCCTCTTTCTGGGACATAGAGGAAGCATAGTGGCCGTGCATACCCTGCATACCCAAAAATCTTTCATGAGATGAAGGTATAAGAGAAAGTCCCATAAAGGAAGCACCGATATAGCCGTCAATCTTTTCAGCAAAGTCAATAATCTCCTGCGCCATATTCTGTCCCATGGCACCGCCGCCGATATATATGTAAGGTCTTTCGCTTTCGGCAATAAGTTCTGCCGCCTGCTGAAGATATTTATCTTTTGCTTTTTTGGTTTCAAAAGGAGAGACAATCTCTTCCTTTTCGTATTCGGCAAAGGCCAACTGTATATCCTTGGGAATATCCACAAGAACAGGTCCCGGTCTTCCCGACTTCGCGATTTTAAAGGCTTCACGGATAATATCGGCAAGTTCATTTATATCGCTTACAAAATAATTATGCTTGGTTATGGGAAGGGTTACGCCGGTAATGTCGATTTCCTGAAAACTGTCTCTTCCGATAAGAGAAGTCGGAACGTTGCCGGTAATGGCAACCATAGGTACCGAGTCGAGCATAGCCGTGGCAATACCTGTTACAAGGTTTGTGGCACCGGGACCCGATGTTGCAATTACAACGCCTACCTTACCCGTGGCTCTGGAATATCCGTCAGCCGCATGAGCTGCACCCTGTTCGTGAGCAGTAAGAATATGGTTGATTCTGTCCCCTGCCTGATAAAGGGCATCATATATGTTCAAAACCTGACCGCCCGGATAACCGAAAACATCGGTTACACCTTGCTCAATAAGGGTTTCTATTACGATTTGTGAGCCTGTCAGTTTCATTTCAAAATAACTCCTGTGTTTTAAATGATTAAATAATTATATCACAGGAAAAACAGCATTGTCAATAAAATTGACCTCTTATGTCATTTTTTCCTGCTTTACCTTGTGGTCAATAACGTGCCTTGAAGCGAGTTCCCTATGAACATCTTCCACGGTGATACCCATTTCGTTCATAAGCACCATTACGTGATAGGCAAGGTCAGCAATTTCGTATACGGTTTCAGCCTTGTCGTCTGCCTTTGCGGCGATGATAACCTCAGTACATTCTTCACCCACTTTTTTGAGAATCTTGTCGATACCCTTCTGAAAAAGATAGGTAGTATATGAGCCTTCGGGAAGAGTTTCTTTTCTGCCCTTAAGAAGGTCATAAAGTCCCTGAAGAGAAAATTCCTGCTTATCTTCGCTCTTGTAAACCTCGTTTGTGAAGCAGGAGTCAGTACCCTTATGACAGGCAGGACCGTCCTTTTCCACCATCACCGTCAGCGCATCATAATCGCAATCAGCAGTTATCGAAACGATGTGCTGATAGTTTCCGCTTGTTTCACCCTTGAGCCAGAGTTTCTGACGGGAACGGGAGAAAAAACAGGTAAGCCCCTTTTCAAGAGATATTTCAAGGCTTTCCCTGTTCATATATGCCACGGTAAGCACCTTTTTGGTAATGCTGTCCACTACCACAGCAGGGATAAGTCCCTTTTCATCGAACTTAAGTTTATTTATATCGAAGTTAATCATAATTTACCTCACATTAATGTCATTGTCTTTCATAAGTTTTTTCAGGTCAGGAATAAGCACTTCGGAAAAGTGAAAAATCGATGCGGCAAGTCCTGCGTCCATATCGGGAATTTCTTTAAAAAGAGTTACGAAATCCTCTGCCGAACCTGCACCGCCCGAAGCAATTACGGGAACATTGACTGCTTCCCTTACTGCCTTGAGCATTTCAATATCGAAGCCCTTTTTCACTCCGTCGGTATCAATGGAATTTACCACCACTTCACCTGCGCCCATCTCAACGCATTTCTTTATCCAGCCGATAGCCTCTATTCCCGTGTCCTCTCTGCCACCTTTGGCAAAGATACGGAATTGACCGTCAACTCTTTTGATATCAGCAGAGAGAACTACACACTGATTTCCGTAAAGTCTTGCCGCCTGAGAGATAAGGTCAGGATTTTTTATAGCCCCCGAATTTACGCTTACCTTGTCCGCACCGCACTTGAGCACACGGTCAAAGTCTTCCACAGTATTAATTCCGCCACCTACAGTAAGGGGGATAAATATCTGCGAAGCGACTTCTTTGAGAATATCCGTAAAAAGTTGTCTGCCCTCATAGGAAGCAGTAATATCATAAAAAACAAGTTCATCTGCACCGCACTCGCTGTAATATCTTGCCAGTTCAACGGGGGAAGAAACATCGTTAAGATTTTTGAAATTAGTACCCTTTACCACTCTGCCGTTTTTAACGTCGAGACAGGGTATGATTCTTTTAGTTATCATTTTGCCACCTCGATTGCTTTCTCCAGATCAACGGCACCTATGTAGTAGGCCTTACCTAAGATTGCACCGTAAAGGTTCATTTCGCGCAGAGCCTCTATATCTTCAAGTGATGAAACGCCACCCGAAGCCACAATGTCCATACTGTACTTTTCTGAAAGTTCTTTATAAAGAGCCCTGTTTGTGCCCTCCATAGCACCGTCCTTTGAAATATCCGTGCAGATAACCGTCTTCACACCGATTGAAGAAAGATAGGAGAAAAACTCGTCGGCTGTCTTCTGTGACTTTTCAGTCCAGCCTTTAATTGCCACATAACCGTCTTTGAGGTCAACACCAACGGCAATGGAACTTTTATATTTGGCCGTAACTCTTTCCAGAAATTCGCTGTCCGTTACTGCGGCTGTGCCTAAAATTACTCTTGTAACACCTATGTCAAGATATTTTTTTATAGTTTCTTCGTCTCTTATGCCTCCCCCGATTTCGATATCAAGAGAGGTATAGTCGGCAATTTTTCTTACGATGTCAATATTGGGAGTAGTGCCGTTTTTCGCGCCCTCAAGGTCAACAAGATGGACGAAGGTTGCACCCTTCTCTTCAAAGTCCCTCGCTATTTCAAGAGGGTTATTGCTGTAAACAGTCATCTGTTCATAGTCGCCCTTATAAAGTCTTACGGCTTTTTTATCATAAAGGTCAATAGCAGGTAAAATAAGCATTTCTTAGCCTCCGAGTTCGCAGAATCCTTTAAGTATATTCAGTCCCACCTGTCCGCTTTTTTCCGGATGGAACTGACAGCCGTAAATATTATCCTTACCTACGGCGGCGGTGAAAACTGTTCCGTATTCGCATTTTGCTATAGTTTCATCGGTAACAGCAGCAAAATAGGAGTGAACAAAATAAACGTGGTCACCGTTCTTTATATATTTAAAAACAGGTAAATCTTCTTTTATCTCCAGTGCATTCCAGCCGATATGAGGAATTTTCAGAGAATAATCAATCTCACCTTCAAAAGGTATGATATCACCCTTGATAAGTCCTAAGCCCTCATGACAGCCGTATTCGAAACTTCTTTCAAAAAGCATCTGCATACCGAGACATATACCCATAACAGGCTTGCCCTTTGCTGCCTCTTCCTTGAGGACAAGGTCGAGTCCTGTATTTTTAAGTTTTTTGACTGCATCCTCGAAAGCACCTACACCGGGGAGAATGATTTTGTCCGCTTTTCTTATTTCGTCGGCGCTGTCCGTTACCTTTACCTCCTGCCCGATGGCGCAGAAAGAGGATTTAAGAGAAAAAAGGTTGCCAACACCGTAGTCAATTATCGCTATCATTAAAGCACACCCTTTGTGGAAGGAATTTTATCCTTGTTATTCTCATCGATTTTTACTGCCTGCTTCATAGTGCGGGCAAAAGCCTTAAAAGCACCCTCGATGATGTGGTGAGAGTTTTCACCGTCGAGTTTTTTGACGTGGAGAGTGATATCTGCATTTCTCACGAAGGCAAGGAAAAACTCCTTCACAAGTTCTGTATCAAAGTCGCCAACCTTTTCCGTGGGAATATCGAGAGAATATGAAAGATGGCTTCTGCCGGAAATATCGGCGGCAACTAAAATAAGACTTTCATCCATAGGTAAAATCATACTGCCGTAACGGGTAATACCCTTCATATCGCCGAGTGCCTCTTTGAAAGCCTTACCTAAAACGATACCGATATCCTCGGCTGTGTGGTGGTAATCCACTTCCGTGTCGCCCTTGCAGTCGATTTTAAGGTCGAAATCTCCGTGTCTTGCAAAAAGGGTAAACATATGGTCAAGAAAGCCGCATCCTGTCTTAATTTCACTTTCTCCCCTGCCGTCAAGACAAAGAGAAAGGATAATATCAGTTTCGGCAGTTGTTCTTTTAATTTCAGCCTGTCTCATTTTCATTCTCCTTTAATTATCTGTGTGACACATTCTATGAATTTTTCCATCTGCTCCCTTGAGCCGATTGTCACACGGTTATAGTCTTTTATTCTTTCTTTGGTAAAATGGCGGACAAGAACACCTCTGTCCTTAAGTGCCGTATAGAGATCTCCGCCACTGATTTTGTCGCTTTTAACAAAGATAAAATTAGCCTTCGAATCCAGTATCGTAAAGCCGAGTTTTTCAAGTTCCCTTTGAGTGTACTCTCTGTTTTCGATAATCTTTTTACAGTTATTCACATAATACTCATTTTCCTCTACGGCATACTCCCCTGCTTTCTGAGTAAGTCTGTTTACGTTATAGGGATTGGTTGAGTATTTGATAAGGTCAAGATCTTCGATAAGAGCCCTGTTGCCTACAGCAAAGCCGAGCCTTGCACCGGCAAGAGATCGCGACTTTGAAAAGGTCTGACACACAAGAACATTATCATATTTTTCCGTAAGAGGCAAGGCACTTTCTCCGCCGAAATCCACATAGGCCTCATCTATAAGCACCACTCTGTCAGGATTTGATGCGATGATTTTTTCAATGTCGCTCATTTCCATTGTCATACCTGTAGGAGCATTGGGGTTTGCGATTACGGCAAACTCCTTCTTTCCGATATAATCCTCGGCATCAATTGAAAAATCATCCTTCAAAGGATACTGTGTGTATTCAACACCGTGAAGGTCACAGAAAACCGTGTAAAATCCGTAGGTTATGTCGGGAAAAATCGCACCGTCTTTGCCCCACACCATAAAAGCGAAATTGAGTATATCGTCGGAGCCGTTGGAAAGAAAAACATTCTCCGTATTCACACCGTAAAGGTCGGCGAGAGCCTTTTTAAGAGCCTTACATTCGGGATCACAGTAAAGACAAAGTTTCTCTTTTTCTTCTTTGTTCAGCCCTTCAATTACCTTTGGTGACGGTGGAAATGGCGACTCATTGGTATTTAGTTTTATGTATTTTTTGTCCTGAGGCTGTTCACCGGGAACATACCTTTCAAGACGGGAATATCTGCCGTTTAAAAATCTGCTCATTTTTCTTCCTCTAATCTGATTGTTGCACTTTTTGCATGGGCTGTAAGTCCCTCTTTTTCCGCAAAGAAACCTACATCCTCTGCCACCGCAAAGAGAGCCTCTTTTGTATAATAGGTAAACTGTGATTTTTTCACGAAATCATCCACGGAAAGAGGACTTGAAAATCTTGCTGTACCGCCTGTCGGTAAGGTATGGTTGGGGCCTGCATAGTAATCACCGAGAGCCTCGGGACAGTATCTGCCCATAAAAATGCTTCCCGCATTTTTTACGCTGTCCAAAAGATCAAAGGGGTTGTCCACACAAAGTTCAAGATGCTCGGGAGCAAGTTCATTTGCGATGTCAATACCCTGTGAAAGATTTTCCGCAACAATAATTTTACCGTTATTATCGATTGATTCTCTTGCGATTTTCTGTCTTTCAAGCATCGGTATCTGCTTTTCAAGTTCTTCTCTTACCATTTCTGCAAGTTCAAGAGATTCCGTAACAAGAACAGCACTTGCATTTTTATCGTGTTCTGCCTGTGAAAGAAGGTCGGCGGCAACATAAGCCGGATTGCTCTTTCCGTCAGCCACAACCAATATTTCGCTGGGGCCTGCAATCATATCTATTGAAACGAGCCCGTAAACCTGCTTTTTTGCTTCGGCAACGAAGGCATTACCGGGACCTACTATCTTATCAACCTTAGGGATACTTTCCGTACCGTAAGCAAGTGCGGCTATAGCCTGTGCACCGCCTACTTTAAAAATTCTGTCTACCCCTGCAATTGATGCGGCTGCAAGAATGACGGGGTTTATCTTGCCTTCACTGTTGGGTGGTGTGACAATGCACATTTCCTTTACCCCTGCTATTTTGGCAGGAATTGAGTCCATAAGAACTGTGGACGGATAAGCCGCTGTACCGCCTGGCACATAGAGACCTGCTCTTTCCACGGGAGTTATTTTCTGTCCTGTTACTATTCCCTTGTCCTCACTGATGATAAAGGAGTTTCTTACCTGCCTGGAATGGAATTTTCTTATGTTTTCCGCGGCAGTTTCAAGTATTCTCAAAAATTCAGGCTCAACGGCTGAAACTGCTTCCTCGATTTCCTCTTTTGTAACTTCGAGGACGGAAAGTTCAGCCTTGTCAAATTTCGCCGTATATTCAAAAACAGCCTTGTCACCTTCGTTTTTAACCTTTTCTATTATACCGGCAACTATATCCGAAACATCAGGAGTTTCTGCCATACGGGAAAAGATTTCATCTTTATTTATGTTTTTATATTCTAAAATCTTAATCATCTGTATTCCTCACAATTTCCGCAAGAGATGAGCGTACATTTTCAATTTCCTCCTGCTTGAATTTGTATGATGCTTTATTTGAAATAAGTCTTGCGCTTATGGGTACGATAGTTTCAAAAGGCGCAAGATTATTTTCATAAAGAGTTTTGCCTGTTTCCACAATATCCACAATAACATCGGAAAGTCCTAAAATAGGCGCAATTTCTATAGAGCCGTTAAGATGGATAATGTCTATATCGCGGCATTTTTCGCTGTAATATTTACGGGCGATATTTGAAAACTTAGTGGCAACTTTAAGTGTCTGCTCCGTGTTGTCACGGAAGTCCTTTTTCGCAGCCACAGCCATAACACATTTACCTATATCAAGGTCGAGAAGTTCGTAAACATCAGGCTCATATTCCAGAAGAATATCCTTGCCTGCCACACCGATATCAGCCGCGCCTCTTTCAACATAAATAGCAACGTCGGAAGGCTTAACCCAGAAATAGCGCACACCTTTTTCTTTGTTTTCGAAAATAAGTTTTCTGCCTTTTTCTTTAATTGAAGGACATTCATAGCCCGACTGCTCAAACATTGCGTAGACCTTTTCTCCAAGTCTGCCTTTGGGAAGAGCCACATTAATCATTATCTTCACCCTCCCCTATTTTCACTAAATTTTTATATCTCACCGTATCCGAAATACTTTTGAGTGCGATAACCTTTTCGCCCTTCGCAGAAAGGTCACTAACGGTTTTTATCACCTTTTCGGGAGGTATATTTTCATTTGTAAGAACTACCGTATCATAGTCATATTCACTGTCTTGTTTACCGAAGCGTTCAAGCATATCAAGATATACGGCAAAGCCTACGGCACCTGAACTCTTGCCCATTTTTGCCATAAGTTTATCGTACTGCCCACCGGAAAGTACACTTGCAGGAATACCCTCAACATAACCTTTGAAGAGCGTTCCGCTGTAATAACTGATATCGCTTACTATAGAAAAATCAATGTTAATTTTATCTCTCATACCGAGATTGCAAAGACACAGGTAAATCTTCTCAAACTCTCTGAAATTCTTTTTTACCGTCTCACTTTTAAAATAGGGCTCAACTGCGTTTTTTATGCCGTCAATGTCCTTGCGTGAGGTCATAAGAGCCTTTGCAAGTCCGGCAATCTCTTCACCGAAACTCTTCACTCCGTCGTAATTCTTTTCGTTTATAAGAGAGATAACCTTACTCTTTTCTTCCTTTTCAAGACCGACACAGTCAAAAAGTGCCGTCATAAGTCCCGCATGAGAAAGATCAAGGATATAATTTTCGCTTATACTTTCAAGGCTCATAAGAGAAAGATAAACCACTTCGCAAATATCCGAAAGGCTGATGTCGCCTATACATTCAAGACCTGTCTGCGCGATTTCTCTGAAAGAATGGGAATCTTTTGAAATACGGTAAACATGTTCATCGTAATAAAGTTTCTGCACAAAGCCTTTTATGTCTTTTGTGTTCTTTATAATAGAAAGGGTTACGTCAGGTTTAAGTGCAAGAAGTTTACCGTTCGTATCCGTAAAGGTAATAACCCCGTCAGAAATAAGGAAATCCTTATTTTTTACATAGAGGTCATACTCTTCAAATTTGTTCATTTTATATCTACCGTAACCGAAACGGCTGTAAAGTGAGCGAAGAGAAAAAGACACTTTTTCTTCACTTTTGAGTATGGAACTGTTAATCATTTTTCAATCTCATCCAATCTGTTTATTACCATTTTGTATCCGCCTGAACCGTAGTTTATGCATTTGCCCACACGGCTTATTGTGGCGGTAGATGCGCCTGTAAGTTTGTTCACTTCCTGATAACTCTTTCCCGCAACCAGATTTTCGGCAACCTCCAGTCGCTGAGCAAAAGTTTCAAGTTCCTGTATAGTACATATATCTTCAAAGAACAGAGAACATTCCTCTTTGTCCTTTAAAGTAAGAATTGCCTGAAAAAATCTTTCTACAGCCTGTGTATTTCTTTTCATATTGCTTAGCACCTCTTTAATTTAACGTGTTAGCATTTTACCACAATGAAGTGATGAAGTCAAGGCAAAAAACCTATTTTTTATAAAAATTATCTTTTGTAAAATTAAAAACACCCGGGGAGAAACCGAGTGCTTTTAAAAGGAGAAAATATGAAGAAAACATTATAGTGGAGTAAGCATATTAATCAGGAACTTCCGTTCCTTTCAGTGTACCTGTCTCTCAAGTACGTGCTTATAATACACTACAAAAAACAAAAAATCAATAGTTTTTTGCAAAAAAATCCCCGAAAACAATCGTTTCTACCCTTTAGTCAAATTGTGAGAACATGGATTAATTTTTTTGTATATTTTGACGAAAAAACCTTTTTCTATTAATTACAACTGAATATTGACATAAAGCAGATAAATTTGATATAATGGCATTTATATTGATGCCGTAAAATTACGGTCTGACACGAAAGGGTGGTTATATGCCTCACTGTATTCCCGAAAACTATATTTCTCATCTTAATCTGAGAGAAACAGAAATAGCAATAAAAAAAGTAAAGGACTTTTTCGAAAGAGACCTTGCGATTGAACTTAATCTCACCCGTGTTTCTGCACCTCTTTTCGTTGACGCAGACAGCGGTATGAACGATAATCTTAACGGTACGGAAAGACCCGTCAGTTTTGATGTCTTCAGCGGCAAAAATTTTGAGATAGTTCACTCTCTTGCAAAATGGAAGCGCTTCGCCCTTAAAATGTACGGCTTTGAAAAAGGTGAGGGTCTCTATACGGATATGAATGCCATCCGCCGTGATGAAGACACGGATAACATCCACTCAATCTTTGTTGACCAGTGGGACTGGGAAAAGATTATCGGCAAAGAGGAGCGAACTCTTGAAACTCTTAAAAAAACCGTTAAACTCATCTATGCCGCACTCAGACATACTGAGTATTACATAACAAAAGAATATAATTTTATCGGCAGTCTCCTTCCCGAAAAGATTACCTTTATCACTTCCGGAGAATTGGAAGAAAAGTACCCCGACCTTTCCAGAAAAGACCGTGAATATGCAATCGCCAAGGAGCACGGAGCCGTTTTCATTATCGGAATCGGTGACAAACTCAGCGACGGCAAACCTCATGACGGCAGAGCACCCGACTATGATGACTGGACACTTAACGGAGATATCATCGTATACTATCCCCTTCTTGATATTGCTCTTGAACTTTCTTCCATGGGTATTCGCGTTGACGAAGACGCTCTTAATCGTCAGCTTAAGGAAAGCGGCTGTGAAGACAGAAAATCCCTGCCTTTCCACAAAGCACTTCTGAACGGAGAACTCCCTTACACCATCGGCGGCGGTATAGGTCAGTCAAGAATGTGCCTGTTCTTTTTAAGAAAGGCGCACATCGGCGAAGTACAATCCTCTTATTGGGATGAAGAGACCATTCAATATTGCAAAGATCACGGGGCAGAACTTCTTTGATAAGCAAAGTTGTTATACCGTACAATTAAACATTGCTCAGAAAAACATTGTAATCATTGATTGCAGTGTTTTTGTTTTATGCTTATTATATTCATTAAACCGAAAGATATCGGGCAATCGTCTCCACGCCGATTGCGGTTTATGTTTCAATGAAACAATTAGTCGTCAACGCTCGAGCCGCTTGGGCTCTTACTTTGCTCTCGCGGCGGCAAAGTAAGCAAAGCCCCGCTTTTTTTTAGCGGGAAAAGAGAGTGCCTTTCGGTTAAGTAGTGCCTACAATAAGAGTGTGCTTTTCAGTAAAAGTTCTGAAACAAATACTTTCCCTTGGGGGGCGACCCGTGGCAGGGTCGCAGACAGGAAACTGCCGTTTTACATTAATGTATTTATATATTTAACTTGCCTTCTTTAGTAGTATTTCTGCCTTTTCACCTTTCAGTACCTCCTTACAAAACGCTCTGCAAGGGGTTGCCCCGTGGCATCGTCACCGAAGCGCGCCCGGTGGGCGATGAAGCGAGGCGAGGATGGCGCAGCGGTCAAAATTCATAGGCGCTCCAAGCCGTAATGAATTTTGGGAACCGCAAGAGGTAAGGGCAAAGACAGCCGATAAGATTTTATCTCTATTGAAAGGTTAGTTATAACCCATATTCTTTCTATGTTCATATAATCAAAAGCACGGAGTTACTTTCCTTATCACGCTTTCCCCCACGTTATCCGATTTGTTTTTGTAGGAATACTCATCTATTTGCAGGACGCGGGAACGACGCGGACATAAAACGGAACCGCGGGAAAGCCC
>JAZSPI010000098.1:0-10748 GCA_045537395.1 Acutalibacteraceae bacterium
AAGTTTATTCATTAATCTCCCCCATTTCTTGAGTTGATATGTTTAAGTGTAATAACAGCCAAAATTTCAGCCGCTGAACGGTAAAGATATCTGCCCGGCAAAGAGCTACCGTCAATATAATCATTATCTCTGCCGTTGAAATATTCTCTTCTGACACCAAAAGGTGACGAAGCGAGTTCAAAGTATTTACCTTTTAAATGATTGATATCTTCGTAAGAAAAAATATTTTCAGGAACTGTGTTGAAAATGAAATCAAATAGATAAACAAACGAACTCATTTTTTTGAAATCTATTAACTTATAGCCGACACACTGCGCTTCGGTTAGTTGCAGTTTATTTCTTGCGGATACATATACATCACATCCCGCCTGTTTTAAAGCCTGTGCTGTAAATCTCGCCACTCTACCGAAGCCTGTTATAAGCACTTTTTTATCCCTTATGTCTTCACTTGAGTTCGCAAGCAGTAATCTTACGACTCCGAGACCTGTAAGATAGGCATTGTAAAGAACAAATTCTTCGCAATCCAGATAATCAAAACAGGATATTTTTTTGTCATCGAGATAAGATTTGACGGCTTTTGAAAATCCGCCTCCGAATATCAGATTTGTATCATCTGCTTGATTTAAAACATCATTCAACTTCACAGTAAAACTACTGTCAGAAAAGTAAATGTCTTCATTACCCTTGCTTACCGGAACCGGCAGAACTATAATATCACCCTTCTGAATTTTACAGACACTTTTTGTTTTATCACAGGAAGAAATATGTCGGCATCTGTAACCCTGAGCCGATAACAAGTTTCTAAGTTCAGTTTGTCTTTTGTCTCCACCGATTATTATGATATTATCCATAGCAACCTCCATAAATTCCGATATACCTTATAATATGTTTTAAAATTTTTATTGTTAATTTGCTTAAAGGTGTTTACTATTTTTTACTTATGCAATATAATATATGGTGATATAATTACAAGAGGTGCTTAAAATGTACGAAATAGATAAATTGTTAAGTGAGGTTAAAAAAATACACTTCATCGGTATCGGCGGCTCCGGAATGTGCCCTATTGCTGAAATTCTTCACAGTTGGGGTTACACTGTTACTGGCTCAGACAACAATACAGGAGATAACATCATAAAACTCCGTTCTATGGGTATTGATGTTGTATTAGGTCAGAAAGCCGAAAACATAGTCGGAGCAGAAATGATAATTTATACTGCCGCAATTTTAAAGGATAATCCCGAACTTGTGGCCGCCAAAGAAAGCGGTATCCCCTGCTTTGAAAGAAGTAAAATTTTCGGTGCTATTACCCGTAAATATAATAACTGCATAAGCATCTGCGGCACTCACGGAAAAACAACCGTTACCGCTATGCTCACACAGGTACTCACTATGGCTGAAAAGGATCCGTCGGCTCTCATTGGCGGCAGACTTCCTCTTATCGACAGCCATGCAAGAGTTGGGAAAAATGAAACCTTTGTCTGCGAAGCCTGCGAATACTGCGACCATTATCATGACCTTTCTCCCGATGTTGCAGTAATCCTAAACGTTGACGAGGATCATCTTGAGTATTTCAAAAATCTCGATAATATTATCAAGTCGTTCGAGAAGTTTGCAACTCTTACATCCCGAACACTCATTTACAATAACAGCGACTCCGAAACTGTCAAGGCAGTAGAGAATGTTGACAGAGAAAAAATCACCTTCGGCAATACAAGTGAAAGTGATTATTATCCCGAAAACATCACATATAACCGCGGCTCCTTTGCTGAGTTTGATGTTATGAGTAAAGGTGAAAAAATTGCTCATCTCAAACTTAATATCCCCGGTGAACATAATATTCTCAACTCACTGGCTGCTTTTGCCGCTGCAATTAATGCCGGTTGCACACCCGAAGAATGTGAAAAAGGCATTGAAGCATTTTCAGGCGCAGGCAGAAGATTTGAAATTTTAGGTGAGATTGACGGTATTACTATTGCTGACGATTATGCCCACCACCCCAACGAACTCAAAGTTACTCTTGAAGCCGTAATGAAGATGGGATACAATACGGTATGGGCAGTTTTCCAGCCATTCACCTACTCGAGAACATCCATTCTATTTGACGATTTTGTCAGAGTGCTTCAAATTCCCGATAAGTGTGTTATGACGGAGATTATGGGTTCAAGAGAGGTCAATACTATCGGCATTTATACTAAGGATCTTGCTGATAAAATTCCCGGCAGCGTTTGGTTCAATACCTTCGAGGAAGTCTGCGACCATGTTCTCGCCAACGCTAAAAGCGGTGATATCATCATCACTCTCGGCTGCGGTGATATTTACAAGGCGGCACAGATGATGGTTAAAAGACTTAAATAACATATTTTTCCATATATAAAAAGATAAGCATTTCACATAATATAATCAGCGGATAAGTCGGTTGCGTTTGTGGCTTCTCCGTCGGTTGTGCGGAGCAAGTCCTGCGCAATCATAGATTCAGCCTCTTTGTCTCAACAGAGACAAAGGGGTTTAAATTTTTAATGAAAGAGTTATCCTGTTTTTTTACAAAAAACTATTGACAAAGAAACTGTACTATGTGTATAATACAGTTGTAAACCGTATTAATCGATTAATACACTTTTTTTGAAAGGCGGTGTTTATATTTGGTTTCATTTGAAAGATTAATTTTAGGCGACGGGCCTATCTATCAGCAGATTGTTCTGTACATAAAAAGAGAGATTTCCTCGGGAACAATAAAAACTGATGACGAAATGCCCTCGCGACGTGTCCTTTCTGCGCTTTTGGGAGTCAATCCGAACACTGTACAGAAGGCGTACAAAATTTTGGAAGATGAAGGAATTATACAGTCTCATTCAGGTGCTAAAAGCTTCATTGTTTCTGATGAATTAATGAGAAAGAAAATCAGAAAAGAGTTGCTTGAAACCGATGCTAAAAATGCCGTTGCCACTCTTAAGCAAATGGGCGTGAGCAAAGATGAAGCATTCGAACTGATAAACAGATTCTGGAAGGAGGAAGATTGATTTGAAAAATTATTTGTCGGTATTCTCACTTTACATAAAAAGCAGTTTTACTAAAATATCCGCCCTGCTTTTACTTATGGTAAGCGCACAAACAACATCTTTTTTACATACCATTAACAATAATGACTTAATCGTTGACATTAGAGAAAATCAGAATTATCTTCTGGGTGCTGAATTTGCTTTTAAGTACAATAAACCCTTCACTTTAATTCTCATAGTCGGATTCTTGCTCATTTATTTAATTTTATGCCTTATGGGCAGCGGCTTATCTTCAAAAGAAGGTTATACCTTAAGACGACTTAACATAAGTGAAAAAGAAACATTAATTTGCCATAGTCTTTACGGTATTTTTTGCTACGGTATATTTATTATTGTTGAGGCAATTTTGCTTTTTACGCTTTGCCTTGTATATATTAATTTTGCCAAAGGACATGAATACAACTTTGACGGTTTTTTAAGCAACCAGACCCTTTTTCTTGCTTTTTACAGAAACAATCTTTTGCACGGTTTTATGCCCTTGGATGACATTTTAAAACACATCAGTAATCTTACGGCGATAATTGCTATGGGCATTTCAACTGCGGCTTTCCCCTACTTCACCCGAAGAAAAAAATTATCTTTCGAATCATTTATTCTAATACCCGTTATCTTGCTGAATTTTACTGCAGACTGGACTGAAATGACCTATGATTTGATAATTATGGGTGTAAGTATTTTTGTCATCGGAATAATAATCACCCGTATTTCTTTGGAGGGACAGGCTTATGACAGGTAAGATAAATAAAATCATCCCCGTGGGATTGAGCGTTAAGAAAGAACTTATCATAGGAATGATTGCATTGGTTTTTTCTGTTTGCCGTTCACTTTCATATTTTTATTCATATTACAATTTTTACAACAGCATGTTCGAATTTATTGGAGATAAAAAAGTACTGTTACCCGGAAGAGACATGATGGATTTTCATGTCGTCACAGAAAACTGCTTTGACGGATTTTTGATATCGGCATTCATCTTTCTTGTCGCCATAATATTTCATTACGGTTATCACCACAAAGACAGTAAAAGTATTTATACTATGAAAAGATTACCGCAGAAATGCGAACTTCATATTAGATGCATAACTCTGCCTGCAATCGGCATCGCACTGTGTATCATTCTTTCTTTTCTTCTTCTTTTACTTTTTTATTATCATTACGTTACAGTGACACCGCCCGAATGTTTATTACCCGACCAATGGAGAAATTTTTGGATTAATTTAATTTACGGAGGAAACACATTATGATTGAGATCAAAAATCTTACTAAAAAATATTCAGGTAAAACTGCTATTGACGGTATAAGTCTCACTTTGCCCCGAGGTGAAATCATAGGACTTTTCGGTGAAAACGGAGCAGGAAAAACTACCCTTATGAAATCAATTCTTAATTTTATAAAATATGAGGGCGAAATAACTCTTGACGGAGAAAAAATAAGCAAAAAAAACATTGCAAAAATTTCTTTTGCAACAAGCGAACATTCATTTTTCCCGGATATAAATGCCAAAGGACATAAAGAATTTTATAAATCCCACTTTCCTGCTTTTTCAGAAAAGAGATTTGATGCTTTGCTTGACTTTTTTGAACTTAATAAGAGCAAGGCAATCAAGCATTTTTCGACAGGTCAGAAAAATCAGTTCGAGGTAATTCTCGCTCTTTCTCAGGGTGCAGACTACATTCTGATGGATGAACCGTTTGCAGGAAACGATGTTTTCAACCGCGAAGATTTTTATAAGGTCCTTCTGGGTATTCTTGAGCCGAACGAAACCATTCTTCTTTCTACTCATCTTATTGAGGAAGTTTCTGATTTTATCGGCAGAGCAATTCTTATTCATAACGGAAAAATCGTAGGCGACAAAACTACCGTTGAACTGGAAGAAGAAGGAAGCAACCTTATAAGTTACATCAAACAAACTTATAATTACCGAGGAGACAGAGTGGCACAGGCTCTTGACAAATTAAGCGGCAAGGAGGAATAAATATGCGCAAAACCTTAGCGTTTTTTACAGCAGTAATAATCCTTTTGATTTCCTTTTACTGCGGAGTGTTTGCCGTGGTGAACAGAGAAAAAGAAAATGTTGTTATATCGGAAAATTATGTCTACGGCGACAGAAAATCCGCTGAAAACGTTACTGTTAATCTCAAAAACATTTATAAAGAAAATCTTTTATGGGATACAACATATAATATCGGTAAAAACAAAGCAGAAACCGAGTTCTCTTTATATAAAAACCGTATACCCAGAGAATACGAATACAGAAAACACTTTCAATTGCATTCAACCTTTCACCAAGGTATTGCAGGATCGCACGGCCTTGATAGATATACAGGACTGAACAAGGCCTATAGCGAACTCATTGAGTCAGCCGAGCCACACGTTGAAACTGAAAAACTTATACTTCTTTCTGATTATCTTGACTATTACCCGCTGAACATTGACATAACTTTTCCGGACGTGTACAGTTTTGATTCATCAATGGAATATGATATGAGCGAAAGCGAAAAGGATTTAATTGAAAGTTTCAGAGAATTTTTCAGAATCCCTATCATGAAAGACCACAAACTAAAAATAAGAGTTACTGTCGGAGACGAAGGAAATATTTATTCAAGCGGTACAACTTCAGGCACAGGTTTAGATGAAAACGAAGATTCTTATGGCTTTTATACAGATAGTGTCATAACGGACAATGAGTGTTTCCTTTACTTCGGTAACAGGAGTGATTTAGGCTATACCGTTGATACAAGTCTTATTCCCGGCGGTTACGGAATTTACCGTCTGCCATATTCCGAGAAAGATAAAAATGTTTCTTTCGATTTTAAAAACCTTAAAAACATTTATCCCATTGACAGTGATTATACAGTTTCTGCTCTTGAAATAAGTGAGGACAAAAAGTCGCTTTACATGGTTACAAAGGAAGAAAACAAAAACGTGTTCACAATCATCGATGCAGAAACCTTTGAAACAAAGGAAAGAACGATAATTTCCGAAGATAAGGACGAATCGGCTTATCCGGAATATATAGAGAATGATTTCATCATTTTCAATATTTACCATCCAAACCGTGAAGCGAAATTTTCCGTTTACTCTTTTGACGAAAAAGGGAAGCCTGTGCATGAAATAACGGCTTATAAATACATTCAAGCAGATTACGAAGACGATGAAATGTATATAGGAACAGAAATATACGAAGACTCAAATATAAAAGCCTTATGGAACGGCGAAAAATTATATGTAGTACATACGTTCGACAACACAAGCCAAAGACAGATACAACAAAACGGATTCAAACTTGCCGTTTACGGCAAAGACGGTATGCAGTTTTACGGAGAATATATCACCGGTCTTTCCACGGGTAACGACGGATATTTCAGTAGTTCTTATCACATTTATACAAGCAGAGATGATACTATAAATTTAATTTTGGATTAACATTAAACCTCCCGGCTTTTGCAGTCCGGGAGGTTTTCACTATTATTCAAATCCTTCAAAGGTGATGTTATTCTTTTTCATAACGTCTTCGTTACTGATGATTGCACCTGCCGAAGGAAGATTTTTAGCCTTGTATCTTGACGGCTTTACGAACTCACCCTGCACATAGTCGCGAACAAGGGAAAGTTTCTGATTTTTCTTAAGAGTGATACAGCCTACACCCTGGGTATCTTTCATAGCTTTGGGAGAAATTACGGAAGTATCGATAAGCAGACATCTACCGCCTGTGGTTTCAAGCACTATCTCCTTATCTTCAGGAAGATACATAAGAGTTACCAGCAGTGATTTGTCGCTGTATGCCTTGATAAGTTTCTTACGGTTTGTCTTTGTAGCATAAGAAGAAAGAGTAACCTTAGCCGTTTTACCGTTTCCGAAGAAGAACATCATATAACCCTTATAGTCATTGGTAACAACCATATAGATTACATTTTCCCCCTCTTCCATTTCCAATCGAGAAGGAATGTATTCACCTAAGACGCTCGCCTTTGAATCGGCAAAATCGGAAACCTTTGCTTTATAAACCTGACATTTATCCGTAAAGAAAAGCAGGTCATTGTTGTTTGTGGTTTCAAAACTCTGGAAAATTTCATCGTTTTCCTTGAACTTATGCTCGCCGCCCATTCGAAGTGAAAGCGGTGTAATTTTTTTGAAATATCCGCCTTTTGTAAGGAAAAGATTTACGGCATAGTCGGGAATTTCTTCCACAAATTCCTGCTGATCCTCTTCGGTTACATAGTAAAGATCTGTTTTTCTTTCTTTGCTGTACTTTTTAATTACATCGTTAAGTTCACCGATGATAATCTTTTTGATTTTTGCCTTTGAATCAAGGATTTCTTTCATTTCCTTGATGGTATTTTCAAGGTTTTCAATATCCTTAAGACGCTTGAGAATATATTCTCTGTTAAGATGACGGAGTTTGATTTCAGCCACATATTCAGCCTGAATTTCGTCAATACCGAAGCCTATCATAAGATTAGGAACAACCTCTGCCTCTTCCTCGGTTTTTCTGATAATGGCAATAGCCTTGTCAATGTCAAGAAGGATTTTTTCCAGACCTCTTAAAAGGTGAAGTCTTGACTCGGCCTTATTAAGGTCAAACAGAACCCTTCTTCTTACACATCTGCCTCTGAATCTTATCCACTCGATAAGAATATCCTTTACGCCCATTACACGGGGATATCCGTCAACCAGAACATTGAAGTTACAGGAGAAGGAGTCCTCAAGAGGAGTAAGTCTGTAAAGTTTCTGCATAAGTTTATCTGCATCTGTTCCGCGCTTGAGGTCAATAGTAATTTTAAGGCCCTGCTTATCAGTTTCATCACGGACATCGGTGATTTCCTTTATGGAGCCTGCCTTAACTCTTTCAATAATCTTATCAATTATGGCTTCGGCAGTGGTTGTGGGCGGAATTTCCTTGATGTCGATGCAGTTAAATTCCTTATCGTAAGTATACTTAGCACGCACCTTGATACCGCCTCTGCCTGTACGGTAAATCTCTTCCATTTCGTCACGGTTATAAACTATGGTACCTCCACCGACAAAATCGGGAGCGGGCATAGTTTCAATGCAGTTATGATCAAGATTTTTTATAATCTCTATTGTGGTTTCACAAAGTTCTTTGAGATTAAAAGAGCAGATGGATGAAGCCATACCGACAGCAATACCAAGGTTGGTGTTGGCTAAAATTGACGGAAAGGTTACAGGAAGAAGCGTAGGCTCCTTCATCGTGCTGTCGTAGTTATCAACAAAGTCAATGGTATCCTTGTCAATTTCACGGAAAAGTTCGTTACATATACTTTCAAGTTTCGCTTCAGTATAACGGGCTGCAGCATAGTGCATATCGCGTGAATAAGCCTTACCGAAGTTACCCTTAGAATCTACAAAAGGATTAAGAAGTGCTTCGTTACCTTTGGAAAGACGCACCATAGTCTCATATATAGCCGCATCGCCGTGGGGATTAAGACGCATAGTCTGACCGACGATGTTTGCGGATTTTGTTCTGCTACCCGTAAGAAGCCCCATTTTATACATAGTATAAAGGAGTTTTCTGTGGGAAGGTTTGAAGCCATCAATCTCGGGTATCGCTCTGGAAAGAATAACGCTCATCGCATAGGGCATATAGTTGATTTCAAGAGTATCGGTGATGTGCTGTTCAATCATTTCACCCGCATTGGCTATATGGGTATTTTTAAGGAGATCACCGTCATCCTGTTTTTTAGTTATCTTTTTTCGTGCCATTTCTTTACCTCGCTATAATCAGCTGACATCGGTCATATCTATATAAAGATGTCCGTAGTTTGCAATGTAGTCTTTTCTGCCTGAAAGGTTATCACCTAAAAGAAGGTCAAATTTCTCGGCAGTAAGAGCCGCATCTGTGGGGTCGATTTTGATAAGTCTTCTCGTCGCGGGATTCATTGTGGTGAGATTCATCATATCCGCATCGTTTTCACCAAGACCCTTTGAGCGCTGAATGGTATACTTACGGCTTCCGATTTCCTCGACAGCATCGGATTTTTCCTTTTCCGTATATGCAAACCAGGTTTCGTTACCGCAGGTGATTTCATAAAGGGGCGATTCCGCAATAAAGACCTTACCCTCTTTAATAAGAGTGGGAACGAGACAGTAAATCATGGTAAGAATCAGCGTTCTTATCTGATATCCGTCAACGTCGGCGTCGGTACAGATAATAATTTTACTCCAGCGAAGATTATCAAGGCTGAATGTGGACATATTCTTCATGGCTTTTGAATGTACTTCTACGCCACAACCGAGAACTTTAAGAAGGTCGGTTATAATTTCACTTTTGAAAATTTTATCGTATTCGGATTTAAGGCAGTTGAGAATTTTACCTCTTACGGGGATAATGGCCTGAAACTCCGAATCTCTCGCCTGCTTACAGGCACCGAGAGCAGAGTCACCTTCCACTATAAACAGTTCTCGTCTGTCGATATCCTTACTGCGGCAGTCAACGAATTTCTGAACACGGTTTGCCATATCATTCGAAGAAGCAAGAGTCTTTTTAATGTTGATTCTTGCGGCTTCAGCCTTGACACGGCTGCGCATATTTATAAGCACCTGATCGGCAATCTTGTCTGCTTCCATTTTATTTTCGATGAAGTAAACTTCCATCTGATGGCGCAGAAATTCCGTCATTGCTTCCTGTATGAACTTGTTTGTGATAGCCTTTTTTGTCTGATTCAAATAAGAGGTTTCCGTTGAGAAAGATGAAGAAACCAAAATAAGACAGTCGGCTATATCCTGGAATTTTATTTTGCTGTCACTCTTTGAGTATTTTCCTGTTTGCTTGAGATAAGCATCTATCTGTGCCACGAGGGCATTTGTTACGGCTTTATCAGGAGAACCGCCGAACTCAAGAAAACTCGAGTTATGGTAGTATTCGATAAGTTGTTTTTTATTGGAGAAAGTGAGAGCAACATTGAGTTTAACCTTATATTCGGGTAAATCCTCTCTGTCCTTACCCTGTCTGTCAGCTTGCCAGAACTGCACAGAAGAAATAGTATCCTCCCCTGCTATCTCCTTTACATAATCACTTATACCGTTTTCATAGTAATAAGAAAAGGTTTCAAAACCGCCCTTAATCTGATTTTTAAGTTCAAATCTAACTTTGGGATTTACGATAGCCTGTCTCTGCATTACCTGCTGAAAATATTCGAGAGATACATCTATATCCGTAAAAACTTCCGTATCGGGTTTCCATTTTATACGGGTACCCGTGTCTTTTTTTGAATAAGGCTCGCTGACAAGACCTCCGATATTATTACCCTTTTCGAAGTGGAGAGTATGTCTTTCGCCGCCGCTTTTGATTTCGGCATCCATATATTCACTTGCAAACTGTGTGGCACAAAGACCGAGACCGTTAAGACCGAGGGAATATTCATAACTGCCGCCGGAGTTAGTCTTATATTTACCGCCTGCATAAAGTTCGCAGAAAACAAGTTCCCAATTATAACGGTCATATTTTTCGTTGTAACCGACAGGAATACCTCTGCCGAAGTCCTGTACTTCAACGGAGCCGTCAGAGAATTTAGTAACAACAATTTTATCACCGTGACCTTCTCTCGCTTCGTCAATGGAGTTGGAGAGAATCTCAAAAATCGAATGTTCACAGCCGGCGATACCGTTTGAGCCGAAAATAACAGCAGGTCTTTTTCTTACTCTCTGCGCACCTTTGAGTGACACTATACT
>JAZSPI010000073.1:0-12288 GCA_045537395.1 Acutalibacteraceae bacterium
CTCCAAAACCGCGTGCCGAGGGTTCAAGTCCTTCTGCCCCTGCCATGAGGAACATCACTTATGTGGTGTTCTTTTCTTTTTCTGAAATCACAAACGGAACCCGAAGCACGCGGAGCGTGTTGGGCATCATCGCCGAAGCGCGTCCGGTGGACGAAGAAGCGAGGCGAGGATGGCGCAGCGGCCAAAATCGCTCGACGCTCCAAGTCGAAAAAGCGATTTTGGGAACCGCAAGAGGGCCACGAAGTGGTTCAAGTCCTTCTGCCCCTGCCAAAAATCCAAGTCTTCAGACTTGGATTTTTCATTTATGTCCGCAGGACATAACTTCATTTTTCGACCAACGGGAGAAAACTTCATTTCGGCTGTTAAGGCGAACTTCATTTTGCTGACATAAACGAATGAAGTTGCCTTACGTCAAATGAAGTGGCTTTGCCAATGAAATGTGCCTACGGCACAACGAGGTACCCTTCGGGCAACGGAATTATTTCAGCAGATCCGTTATTATTATTCGCACCGAATTTAGCGGTCATGACATCGATACCTGCTTCATACATTATAGTACAGAATGTGTGACGAAGGTTAAGTGGGTTAAAGGGTAGAATTGTTATCTCGTTGCCTTTAGGTTCGACCTTGTTTTTCAATTCCATATCTCTTTATAATAGTTTTTAATTGATTATTTTTTCTATTAGAGTTATAATAAAAATATAGACTGAGATACTGTCTGTAAATCTTATCAAAAAGAAAAGAGGTTTTTAGAATGTTTGAAAAAATAATAGGAATTATTCTGGCAATTCTCACATTTGTAAGTTCAACGTTTTTAGGCGGTACACCGAAATATGAGGTATTTTCGAATATAACATATTCAACTGCAAGCGAAAGAAATGTATTGGACATCTACGTTCCTGCAGAGGCTTATGAAAAAGAAGAAAACGGTTGTATTCTTTTCATTCACGGCGGCTCCTGGTCCTCAGGCAGCAAGGATGAAATGCTTGGAGAATGTGTGACCCTTGCAAATGAAGGCTATATTGCCGCAACTATGAGTTATACTTTAATAACCGATGACAACAGAGATACATACAGTGTTATGACTGTTCTTGATGAAATCTCCTTAGCCATTGAAGAAATTAAAAGATTTTCAGAGGAGAAAGGCCTTAACATAACAAAAATGGCAACCTCGGGCTATTCAGCCGGTGCACATCTTTCTATGCTTTATTCGTATTCACGAGCAGACGAAAGTGCTATTCCGCTTGCTTTTGCCGCAAATAAGGTAGGTCCCTCCGATTTTACTACGGAAGCCTGGGGAGAAGCAGGTCCCAGAATTGCACAAATGCTTGCAGGTACGGAAATTTCCAACCAATACATGCAGGAAGGCAAAGAGAAGGAATTAATTGAACTTGTTTCACCTGTTGCTTATATTAACGAAAATTCAATACCCTCTTTGTTCGCTTACGGCGGCAAGGATAAAACTGTGCCTATTGGAAATGCCGAATCTGTTAAAAAGGCTTTTGAGGAGTCGGGTGCTGCTTATGACTTTATACTTTTCCCTTTATCCGACCACATTTTGATTTTTACTCCCATCAGCAGTGTACAGTATAATATAAAACTGAAGGAATATTGTGCTAAATACTTTCCCGGATAAGAATCTATAAATATTTCAAGAAAAAAGTGCTCACACCTGTGGGTACTTTTTCTTTCGCTGAATGTTGATTTTACCTTCATACGGATGTTGTATTTTGATTTTATTTGTGATATAATAACACCAGAAAGAAGCGGTAAAGAAGTTACGCACAGTATAATTTAGTGTAAAAGTATAGGGTTTAAGGGATAAAATGCCCATTAAACCCTTAAAAATTATAGGGAATAAAATTCAAGTCCTTCTGTCCCTGTCCAATAATCATAAAAGGAGAAATTAAAATGAGTTACGACGGTTACAAATGGTATGTGGGTGTGCCACATTGTCACACAGTTGCCTCTGACGGCGGTTTAACCCTGGAACAGGTTATCAGCAAGGCAAAAAAGAGCAAACTTGATTTTCTTATGCTCACCGACCATAATGTTAATTGTAAGGAATTTCCCAAAGTGGATGGGTTAAACCTTATTTACGGCGCGGAACTGACAAAACATGGCGGTCACTGCAATATGTGGGGCGTCAAGGATGTTATAGACCAAGTGGATTATGAAACCTGCGAAACTTATGAAGACTTTTTGCGTGTTAAAGATGAGGCTAAAAAACGCGGAGCAGTTATTTGCATGAATCATCCTCATTGTAAGCAGTGTCCCTGGAGATGGGAAAAGAACGCGGCGGATGTTGATGTTCTTGAAGTCTGGAATGCGCCTACTCATTTTGATAACCTTGAATGTACCGAGTGGTGGCATGAGCAACTCCGAAACGGTCACAAACTTCCTGTTGTAGGCGGAAGTGATTATCACAGAGACTATGTTGTAACCAACCTTTTAACCTGGCCTGTTACATATGTTTATGCTAAATCAAACACTCCCGAAGATATTCTCGATGCCATTGTTAAAGGTCACACAACAATTTGCTTTGATGTCGGTACAACATTTATTGATATCACAAGCGGCGACGCGATTCTGGGTGATACAGTAAAACTTCAGGAAAACACGGAAGTCAGTATTAACGTCAAAAAACTTCGTAAAAATCATAAATTAATTGTTTTCGATAAAGACGGTGAATGCTTTACACATACTGCAAAGAAAACAGGCGATTTTTCTGTTACTCTTCCTGTTAAAAAAGACGGATTCTTATGTGCTCACGTGGTTTTTGAGCCGGGATTCCTATACAGCAAAATCCACGATATTGCAATTGCATCAAGAATACCCGAACAAAAAGGTATGGATTTACCGCCCTTGATTTTTGCCCAGAGCGGTGCAATTTATTTTGAAAAATAACTGAGATTGAAATGAATGTCAGTAAAATTAAATAAATTACAAAAACTTAATTTCAAATCAGGAGGTTATATTATGAAATACCGTGAGGACAAATACGGAAACAAACTGTCTGTTTTAGGCTTCGGGTGTATGCGCTTTAACAAGAGAATGGGCAAGATTAATATGGAAGATGCAGAGCGTCAGGTAATGACTGCTTTTCACAATGGCGTCAATTATTTTGATACTGCTTTCATATATCCCGGAAGCGAATCAGCAATAGGAGAAATTTTCGAAAAGAATAATATCCGCCATCAAGTGCATATTGCGACAAAACTTCCTCCGCAACTTATGCGCAGTATAGATATTCTTGATAAACTTTTTAATGAGCAGTTGAAAAGACTTCGCACAGACTATATTGATGTTTACATTATGCATATGTTGGGCGACATCAAAGTTTGGGAACGCTTAAAAAGTATGGGCATTGAAAAGTGGATTGAAGAGAAAAAAGCAAGTGGTGCAATACGTCAGATAGGATTTTCGTACCACGGTAATTCTGATATGTTTTGCCGGATTGTGGACGCCTATGATTGGGATATGTGCCTTATACAGTATAACTATATGGACGAGCATACTCAGGCAGGCCGTAAAGGTCTGAATCACGCCAATAAAAAGGGGATTCCTGTGATGATTATGGAGCCTCTTCGCGGTGGCAGGCTCGTAAACAATCTTCCGTCAGAAGCAAAACAAATTTTTGATGAACATCCGGTTAAGCACACACCTGCACAATGGGCGTTTCGCTGGTTGTGGAATCAGCCGGAGGTCACCGTTGTGCTTTCGGGTATGAATTCCGATGAAATGGTTGAAGATAATATTCAAACTGCGTCCGATACCGAAATCGGTGAACTTACCTCTCAGGATGAAGAAATGCTTAAGAGAGTTGTCAAGGCTATCAATTCAAAAATGAAGGTTGGTTGCACCGGTTGCGGTTACTGTATGCCTTGCCCTCAAAATATTAATATCAGCGGAACTTTTACTGCATATAACCGACGTTTTGCCGACGGCAGTTTTGCGGGGTTCAGAGAATATGTCAAAAGCACAACTTCAGGGCAATTTGCACCTGCATCAAAGTGTATAGGATGCGGAAAATGTGAAAAACATTGTCCGCAGAGTATTGAAATCCGAAAGGAATTAAAAAATGCTCAAAATGAACTTGAAGGTCCTGCATACAAGGCGTTCAGCAGCGTTGTATCGTTGTTCAGAAAGAATAAATAATTTAATTACTGAAACCGACACATAACAGATATTTCTTTTGCAGAACAGGACATTATTTTAATCAGAAAGAACGTTTAAAGACAAATGGGCAGTGCACTTTGGTGTACTGCCTGATGTTTTTGATTCTACTAAGCGTAGGTTGTTTTTTGCTTTCATGCAGATTATAATGTACTTATAAAAAGTAAGAGGAGCGATAGCATGAATAATTATATAACCGGTTCTACGATAAAAAGATTGCGCGAAACCAAAGGTATGACACAAACCCAACTTGCCGAAAAAATCGGTGTAAGTTGTAAGGCGGTTTCGAAATGGGAGACGGCAAAAGGATTGCCCGATATTTCTCTTATTGAGCCTTTAAGTAGGATACTCGGCGTTTCTGTTATGGAACTGATGTCAGGTGACACTGTTATCAATAAAAATATTTCTTCAAATATTTTGTTTTCAAAGTTTTATGTTTGTCCTGTTTGCGGAAATGTTATTCACACTACGGGTGAAACCGTAATAAGTTGTTGCGGAATTACTTTACCGCTTCTTGAAGCGGAGGAAATTGACGAAGAACATTCCGTAACTGTTGAGCCTGTAGAAGATGAGAAGTTTATTACGGTACATCACGTAATGACCAAACGCCATTTTATTTCTTTTATTGCTTATGTTACCTCAGACAGAGTACATTTTATAAAACTGTATCCCGAAGGAAATGCAGAAGCAAGAATCGGATTCCGTGGCAGAGGCTATCTGTATATCTACTGCAATAAACACGGACTTATGAAAAAGAAAATATAAATTTGTTTAAAACTCTTGACTCCCGCATACCGTTATAGTGTATACTACATTTGTCAGTTATAAAAATGAAGAAAAGGCGTCAAGTGAGCAGAAAAAATTACCTTTTCATAAAACGCTCGATAAATTCAGAGAAGAACTGAAAAATATTGCTCTCGAAAATGGTGCAAAGGTACTTGATCTTCAAACAGTTTTTAATGAAGCACAGAAAACCTTTAAACCTGAAGAACTTGCAATTGACGGTATTCATCCTACAAATCTCGGTCACAAAGTAATAGCAGACGCAATAGAAAAAGTTTTTGAGTTTTCAAATCAAAATTGCGTCTGAAAAGCCTGCGATAACCTGTTTAAAATGTAATCTACGAAACAAAAAAGTTCTGTTTTATTAATTTTTTTATATAACATTAAAGTTTTTTCTTGAATAAAGTAACTTCTTGTGTTATACTTAACAGGAATGGTGCATAAGCACAAAAATTCATTTTCAAATAACGGAGGCAAAAATATGAAACAGTTAAACATCGGTATTATCGGTGCAGGACGTATCGGTAAAGTGCACATGCAGTCAATTACATACAACGTACCTTCAGCAAAGGTGCTTGGCATTACTGATGTGTTCAAGGACGGGTTGCAGGAACTTGCCGATAAATACGGAATCGAAAAAGTTTATGCTGATTACAAAGAAATGCTTGCTGACAAGGATATTGATGCAGTTCTTGTCTGCTCTTCAACGGACACACATGCTGATATTTCTATCGAAGCAGCACAGGCAGGCAAACACGTATTCTGCGAAAAGCCTGTTGACCTTACACCCGAAAAAGTAAAGGCTGTCATTGATGCTGTGGAAAAAGCAGGCGTTAAACTTCAGGTCGGTTTCAACAGACGTTTTGACCATAACTTTGCACATGTTCGTTCACTTATCAACGAAGGCAAAGTCGGTAATCTAGAACTTATCAAAATTACTTCCCGTGACCCTGAACCTCCTCCGGCAGAATATGCTGCTGTTTCAGGCGGTATGTTCCTTGATATGACAATTCACGATTTTGATATGGCTCGTTTCCTTGCCGGCAGCGATGTAACAGAAGTATATGCAAGTGCTACCTGCCTTGTGGATCCCGCTATCGGTGAAGCAGGTGATGTTGATACTGCTATCATCAATCTCAAGTTTGAAAACGGTGCACTCGGTGTTATCGATAACAGCCGTCGCGCTGCTTACGGTTATGACCAGAGAATTGAAGTGTTCGGTTCACTCGGTGCTGCTATGGCTTCTAATGACACTCCCACAAACGTAACAGTTATGAACAGTGAGGGTGTTACTACCGATAAGCCTCTTTATTTCTTCCTCGAAAGATATATGCAGTCTTTCCGTGATGAAATGGTTCAGTTTGTTGATGCTGTACAGAATGACAAACTCACACCGACAACCGGTCTTGACGGTCTTAATTCCATTCTTGTTGCTCTTGCAGCAAAGAAATCCGTTAAGGAAGGCAGACCTGTTAAAATTTCTGAAATAGTATAATTTTTGCTTTGGGAGTGCTGTTAAAGCACTCCTTGAAGTGTTTATTGAGATAATTTATTACTGAAAGGATTGATTATATATGCGTCTTACAATGGCTCAGGCTCTTGTTAAGTTTCTTGATAATCAGTATGTCTGTTTTGACGGTAAAGAGACCAAATTTGTTGACGGAATTTTCGGTATTTTCGGTCACGGCTGTGTTGTAGGCATCGGTCAGGCTCTTGAGCAGGGTGGACACAGCCTCACATATTATCAGGGACACAACGAGCAGGGTATGGCTCATGCCGCTATCGCTTTTGCCAAGCAGAACAACAGAAGAAAGATTATTCCCTGTACTTCATCAATCGGTCCCGGCGCACTTAATATGGTTACAGCATGCGGTACTGCCACAGCGAACAGAATACCTCTTCTCGTTCTTCCCGGTGATACCTTTGCCTGCCGTCAGCCGGACCCTGTTTTACAGCAGATTGAACAGCCGACTTCTTATTCTACTACTTCAAATGATGCTTTCCGTGCCGTTTGTAAATACTGGGACAGAATTGAACGTCCCGAACAGCTTATGACTGCCTGCATAAACGCTATGCGTGTACTTACCGATGCAGCGGACACAGGTGCTGTTTGCATCGCTATGCCTCAGGATGTTGAGGCGGAAGCCTTCGATTATCCCGACTATTTCCTGCAGAAGAGAGTCTGGTATATGGACAGAAGAGTTCCTTCTGAAAGAGAAATTGATGCGGCTGTTGAAATGATTAAAAATGCCGAAAAGCCTATGCTTATAGTAGGTGGCGGCGTTACATATTCCGAAAGTTACGAATCGGTTCTTGCCTTTGCAGAAAAGTATAACATACCTATAGGTGAGACACAAGCAGGCAAGGGACAGATTCCCTTTGCCCATCCTCTCAATCTCGGTGGTTGCGGTGTAACAGGCGGTGCTGCCGCTAATGCAATTGCTAAGAAGACAGACCTTGTAATCGCTGTGGGCACAAGACTTACGGACTTTACAACCTGTTCAAAATGGGGCTTCCAGAATCCCGCTGTTAAGATGCTTTCAATAAATGTATGTTCCTTCGACGCTTTCAAGATGGATTCAACAGCAGTTATCGCCGATGCCAAACTTTCCGTTGAAGCAATAATGGCAAAACTTGACGGTTATAAGTCAAAGTGGACTGCCGAAATTGCCGAAGCAAAGGATTCCTTTACAGCAGAAATTGACCGTTGCTATAATGCAGTGACTGAAGGCGGACTTTCACAGATGAGAGCCCTCGGTGTTATCAATGAGGTTATTGCTGATGATTCAATCGTTATCGGCTCTTCGGGCTCGCTTCCCGGATGTCTTCAGAGAATATGGAAGTCCAAGGCTCCATACACCTATCACGTTGAATACGGCTTCTCCTGTATGGGTTACGAAATCTGCGGTGCCTTAGGTGCAAAACTCGCTTGTCCCGACAAGGAAGTTTACTCTATGGTCGGTGACGGCTCATTCCTTATGCTTCACAGTGAACTTTACACGGCAGTTCAGGAAAACAAGAAAATTAATATTATGCTTTTTGACAACATCGGTTGGGGATGTATTGAAAATCTTCAGAACGGACAGGGAACGGATACTTTCGGTACAAGATTTACCAGAAGAACCGAAAGCGGACTTCTTGACGGCGAAGTTATCTTTACCGATTACGCTAAAATTGCTGAGGGTTACGGCTGTAAGGCTTACAGAGTAACCACAGATAAGGAACTTTATGAAGCACTTGAGGATGCTAAAAATCAGACAGTACCCACACTCTTTGACATCAAAGTTGCTCATAAGTCTATGACCGACGGCTACGATTCATGGTGGAGAGTCGGCGTTGCCGAAGTTTCCGAAAGTGAAAGAGTGCGCGAATGTTATGAAGATATGAAGGCCAATATTGAAAAGGCTCGTTTATATTAATTTTAAGGAGAATGAAAAATGCTTAATAAAGAAAAAGTAAATCTTGCCATAGCACCTATTGCATGGACAAATGACGATATGCCTGACCTTGGCGCAGAAAACACCTTTGAGCAGTGTGTGAGCGAAATGGCACTTGCAGGCTTTACAGGCAGTGAAATCGGTAACAAATATCCCAAAGATGTTGAAACTCTCAAACATAAACTTGATGTACGCGGAATGAGAATCTGTAATGCATGGTTTTCTTCACTTCTTCTTTCTGATGGCTATGAGGCTACAATAGAAGCCTTTATCAAGCACAGAGATTTCCTTCACGCTCTCGGCGCAAAGGTTATCGGTGCTTCTGAACAGGGCAATAGCATCCAGGGTAAGGATGTAAGTATTTTCGGTGAAAAGCCTGTTTATACTGAAGAGCAGTGGGCTCTTATTGCAAAAGGCTTCAATGAAATGGGCAGACTTGCAAAGGAAAAAGGTATGTACTTCACCGTTCATCACCATATGGGTACAGGCGTGCAGACAGCCGAAGAAATAGATAAACTTATGGAACTTACAGACCCTGACCTTGTATATCTTCTCTTTGATACAGGTCATCTTTCCTTCAGCGGCGAAGATGTAATCGGTGTACTTAAAAAGTACGTTCACAGAGTTAAACACGTTCACCTTAAGAGTATTCGTAAGAATGTTATTGAAGACGCAAAGGAAAAGGGTTACAGTTTCCTTGATTCAGTTCGTGCCGGTTCCTTCACAGTTCCCGGTGACGGTGACTTTGATTTCACACCTGTATTTGATGTTCTTGATGAAGCAGGTTATGAAGGCTGGGTTGTTGTTGAAGCAGAGCAGGATCCTGCAATTGCTAACCCTTACGAATATGCAGTTCTCGCAAGAAATTATATCAGAGAAAAGACAGGACTTTAATTTATAATCAAAGCCACCGATTATTGAACCTATCGGTTTTCTGTCTATCTTAATTTGTTTTAAACCTCCTGTATTTTGGTAATGCGGTGCCAAACCATTGCTATTATATTTGGAGGTTTATTTTTACGCATAAATGAACCAATAAGAAAACAGAGCAGCCAATTAAGACTGCTCTGTAAAATTTTTGGATGATTATTTTTCCCACTTCATAACTGTCTTGCCGAAGGACTTGTTAATATCGAGGTCAAAGGCCTCCATCATATCCTTGATGTTTCTGACAGGCTTGACGTATCCGACCATATGACTGAGATATTCAATGATTTCGGGATACTGTTTATACATTTCAACTGTCTGAACGAAGTCTTCACGTCCGCTGCGGCTGCTGCCGAAAATGCGAAGACCTTTTTCGAGAACCATTCTTGTATTGATGGGAACAGGGTACTCACTTACACCGAGAATAGAAATTGTTCCTTCGGGTTTGATGTAGTCGATAATCTGATTGATGGCAATCTGTGAACCGTTACCGCCAACACATTCGAAGGCGTGGTCAAACTTCATATCTTCGGGAATTTCAGTTGTAAGGAAGGTCTTGTCAACAAAAGTGAAGTCAGCAAGTTTTTTGGGTACAACGCCGAAAACATAAATCTTTGCATCGGGGAAGAACTTGCGAAGGAAAACGCAGGTGATGTAACTGAGGTTACCGTCACCCCATACGCCGATTATCTCTCTTCTTTCGTGGGAGAACTTTTTGAAACGTCTGATAGCGTGAACACTTACGGAAACGATTTCGGTGAAAGAAGCGACTTCAGGATTAATATCAGCGGGAAGTTTAACAAGTCTGTCCGCACTGATTGAAACATATTCCTGCATAAAGCCGTCAAAACCGCTGGCTCTGAACTTGCTTGAACGAAGATAGTTCTCTGCGATGATTTCATCTTCTTCAACGGGTGTGTTGGGAATCATTACCACAAAATCACCGGGTTTGAAATCTTCAACAGGGGAGTAAACAACCTCACCGACTGCCTCGTGAATAAGAGCCATTGGGAGTTTTTCAGCAAGAGCCTTAGGATCTCTTGTGCCCTGAAAATATCTCTGGTCTGCATTACATATTGAAAGATAGGTAGGTCTTACAATGACATCGCCGCTGAAAATATCAATTTCACTGAAAGCGATTTCGATTTTTCTCGGCTGTGTTAATCTGAATACTGTATTAAGCATTGACTTTTCCTTTCAGAATTATTTGATTTCTTCGTCTAAAAGTGCCTTTGCAACTCTTAAATCATAGGGGTAGGTGATTTTGATGTTGTGTACTTCGCCGTCGATAAGATGCACATCATAGCCTTTCATACTGAAAATTTTGCAGGCATCGGTAAGGATATCTTTTTCTTCTTCGGTAAGGCTGTAATATAAATCCTTAAGAAGTTTTGCCTTGAAGGCCTGAGGAGTCTGTCCCTGATAAAGTTTGCTTCTGTCGGGGATGTTGCTGATTGTTGCTCCGTTCTGGCTTTCTACGATTGTATCCGTGGCGGGAACAACAGTATCAGTTGCGCCGTATTTGATGGCACCTTCAATATTTTCATTGATAATTCTTGCAGAAACGAAAGGTCTAACAGCGTCGTGAGTGACGATGATTGTTTCATCATCAAGACCGTCTGTTTCTTCGATGTGTTTGATGGCATTCATAATAGTTTCGTTTCTTGTGCTGCCACCCTGAAGAACAACAACACGGTCATCAGCGGGGAGATACTTTTGAAGGATTTCCTTGGTATAATTTACCCACTGTTCAGGACAAAGAATAATGACTTTTTTGAAACAGTCACTTACATAGAATTTTTCAACTGTATGAGCAATAATGGGCTTGTCCTTTAAAGTAATATACTGTTTGGGTTTTTCAACATTACCCATTCTGCTGCCGATACCGCCGGCTGCGATAACTGCGTATATCATTTGTAATCACCTCTGTAATTATTTTATACGGCAGAGATTAATCCGCCACTAATATAGTATACATTAAATATCATATATTGTCAATGTATATCATTAACAAAAAAAGAGAACCTGAATGAACAGGCTCTCATAATATTTTATCTTTTCATCATTCGTCGATGGGTTTGAAATCATCAGCGCTGGGGATAAGATGATAATCATCCTTCGGAAGGGGAACAGCCTTTTTATGTCTGTTGTAATCTTCGCCCATTGCTGTATCAATAATTCTCTGGGTTGCATTACCGTCACAGGCGCTCATAAATCTATTTTTGAAATCTGTAACTTCCTGTTTGTTGAACTTTGTGTCAAGATTCTGAATATAGTCGATGATTTCCTCATTTGTTGAAACAATAGGACCGGGAGTGAGTTCGTCGTAATCGTAGTAGAAGCCTCGCCAATCAAACATCTGCTCAAGGTCATGAGCAAGGAAAATTAACGGTCTTTCAAAGAGTGAATATTCAAAAATAAGAGATGAATAGTCTGAAATGCAGATATCACTTACACAAAGAAGCGACTCAATGCTCATATCATCAGTAAAGTCAACAGCGAAATTATTGATGAGTTTACGGGGGATTCGCGGACGCTTTCTTACAAGAGGATGGTGTTTCATAATAACAACATACTCGTCACCGAGAGCCTCATTGAGCATATTGAGATTGAGAACGTTGGGAGACTTTGCTTTTGCAACTCTTCCGCGGAAAGTAGGAGCATAAAGAATAACTTTTTTATCCTTTGCGGCAGGGAAGCGTTCATAAAGTATATCATAGGATTTGTTTATGAAATCCTGATCATAGAAGATATCTGTACGGCTGCTTCCGAGAGCTTTAACAACGCCGCTTTCATGGGAATACTGCATTGCTTCTTCATAAGCCCAGATAACCTCAGGACTGCTTACGGTTACATGGGTGTAGTTTCTGTTGAAAGGATATTTTTCCATATCTTTTCTTGAAGCACCGAAAATAGCATCGGCAGTACTGAACCCGAACTTTTTGAAAGCACCGCAACCGTGCCA
>JAZSPI010000089.1:0-2743 GCA_045537395.1 Acutalibacteraceae bacterium
CCCTTTATCACATCAACAAAAGGATTGGATTTTGTATCCTGCGGTTTTTCTGTTTCCGCAGGTTTTTCGGTTTGAGTCGGTTTTTCTGTTTCGGTAGGTTTCTCGGTTTCTGTTGGTTTGTCTTCCTCGAGAACGGGGAACGTGTAGGTTATAACGGTTGTTGTATCGTGAATTTTCCGTACATCTTCATCCTTAACTGCAAATCCGTCAAGGGATGCATTCAAGGTATCGGCAAACTTTGCGGTGTAATCCCAGCCCGAACGGATCGTGTCTATGTACATTTCGACCTTATATTCCTTGCCCTCTTCAAAGGTGTTGCCGTAATCCATATATTCGCCGTTTTCATACCAGGTGATATTCGTGCAGTTGTAATAGTTAGGCTCATCTGATTCGGATTCGCGGTCGGCAGTCTTTCCGACTTCGGGGAAATCAATTCCGGATATATTGATATATGAAACGGAAATCTCGGGAGCATTCACTTCATATTTAACCGTCATAAGAGTGCCGTCTGTTTCAAACTCTGCTGCTTCGCCGTTTACGATTACAACGGGATTATACTGTGCATTCTGATCCCTGCTGAAGGTATATCCCTCGTCAGCTCTTAAGTACAAGGTAGCACGGTACCCCATACCGCTTGCGAAAAGGTCATTTTCGCCAACACCGAAATCGTTCGCATAAAGTCCCCAGCGGATACCGTTCTTTGTAAATTCATCTCCGCCGTTTGCAAAGCTTATGCCTTCTCCGCTGATTAAGCCGAAGTATTCGGGGGTATAGCCCGTCTTCGGATCCGGAACATTTATATTGACATAATCTATTCTGACTTTGCCGTCATCTGCCTCACCGTAGGAAAAGTCGCAGGTGCGGCACTTATAGACTATTGCGTTATCTGCCTTTTCGCCGTCAAGGAAAACGTGTTCTTCACTAAGAAGAATTTTGTTACATACCGAACACTGCATAAAATGCTTATCGTTGTCAAAATGGAGGTGTTCGTCCTCATTATAGGAATGATTGCATTCTAAGTTATAAACCTTTGACCAAAGCGTTACCGCTCTTTTTGTGGCAGAAAGTTCATAGTCGCTTACTCTGTCGCCCATAATCGAGAAGTTGGGGGAAGCGGAGAAAACATAGTCACTTTCAAGCATTACCTCAACCTTTGCCTGATATTTTCCTGCAACCATTGTTGTTTCATCATCGCAAGGCTCATCGTTATGATACCATTCAACAGAATAGTTTCTGATGCCATCTGCGTTGCAGGAGAGAACATCGGGGGAAAGAGTCATGCCGTAAGCATTTGTTCCGTCAATGTTAAGTCTTGATATTTCTTTTTTGGTATCTCTGCCCGACATAAAGTTTCTTCTGTCGGCATTTGACATATGGTGCGTTACAACAACTGTAGCCGAGCCATCATTTCCTGTAGCGTTAAGCTTTGCCCATTCGCTGACAGGTAAGGTTTCACCGTTAATCTCTGCTGTGTTTCTCTGTGGGTCAAGCATGTCGGAAGTAAGTCTTACACTGCCCACATCAGATGCAGGATGATACTGATATCCATATCTTTGTTCATGTCCTATAACGTAGGGTTCAAAGTATCCGTGCAGTGTGACACTTAAAGAAGGAACCGATAAAACACGAAGATGATTTGTACTGAATGTTCCGCTTTTTACCGTAACTTTAGCATCCTTTGTAGTGGCAAGAACATCGGCATTCCCTCTGCCCCAGAATTTACCGTCGTTAATTCTGGTGTTTCCTCCGACAAGTCTTAAGCACGCTGAACGCACAAAACGGACATCAACATCATTATCGTTTTCCTTTATAAAGGTTTCTATATCCGCAAAGCCTCTGCCGAGGAAAATGCCGTCGTTTACCATTAGGCTTCCGTTATTTACCGTGATACAATCGCCGTTTATCTGTTGCCAGGCATAACCGTCATATCTTGCACCGATTGCGTAGCCAAGAACGCCGAATTGGAGCGCATAATCAAGCAGATGTCTTAAACTATAGACATCTCTGCCGTTATATATCCATGTTTTTTTGGAGCGTCCTGCCTCCAATGTGCCTCCGTTTACAGTTACGGCACCACCGTTAATTTCCAAAACATTTCTGTACATTACGCTGTTGTTGAAATATCTTAAAACACCGTCACCATCCCTGATCACAGGCATTTTTCCGTAGCAGAAAAGCTTACCCGAATTATCTCCGCTTGTATCGTTTATAATAAGAGATGCCCCATTTGGCACTCTTATCATAGTGGTTTCCATGCCTGTTTCGGCGTTAAGTTCAACGGATTTACCGTTTAAATTCAGGGTTTTTTCACCACTGCCGAGTGTTATCCAGTAAGAACCTACATCATTCACCTGACAGGTGTAGATAATATCACGGGTTACAATAATATTCCTGTCTCCGCTGCTCTGTAAAACATCTCTAAATTCCTCAACCGTACCAACTTCTACATATTCTGACTCAGCAGAAACCGCTACTATTCCTATACAGGAAAGAAGCATTGTAAAGGTAAGTAAAATGCTTATAAATTTTTTCATATCGCAGTTCTCCTTTTCAAAAATTCTTATTTAGTATCGTTTTCATCGAATACATCGCCACATTCAGGGCAAAACTTCGGAGGATTTTGCGGATCTTCAGGTGTCCATCCGCATTTATCACATTTATAAAGCGGAGCACCTTCCGGTCTTTTACTGCCACAATTCTGACAGAACTTACCCTGATTTACAGCACCGCAGTCACAAGTCCA
>JAZSPI010000078.1:0-67162 GCA_045537395.1 Acutalibacteraceae bacterium
CCGTTACTATTATATATGGAGGTTTAATTTATTGGCAAGTGTCTTGGGCTTGCTTTGAGCTCGCCCGTTTTGGCTTTGCTAGAAGCCTTCTTCACCCCCAGTAGAACCGGGGGTTTATTTCCACGCATAAATGCACCAAAATGAGAGACTGAAGGAAATCTTCAGTCTCTTTTTTTGAGGATTGTAAAAAAGTCAGATTTTTGACTTAGTTACAATGGTTTCTGTAATGTTATATGATTAAACCTAAAGGTCGAGGGCAATCGTCTCTACGCCGATTGCGGTCTTCGTTTCAGTAAAACCGTTAGTCGTCAACGCTCGAGCCGCTTGGGCTCTTACTTTGCTCTCGCGGCGGCAAAGTAAGCAAAACCCCGCTTTTTTTGACGGGAAAAGATAGTGCCTTTCGGTTAAGTAGTGCCTACAATAAGAGTTAGTTTTTATTGGACAGTTCTAAAACAAATACTTTCCCTTGAGGGTGCACCGTGGCAGGTGCGCAGACAGGAAACTGCCGTTGTACAAAAGTTTTTTTATATATTTAACTTGCCTTCTTTAACAGTGTTTCTGCTTTTTCACCTTTCAGTACCTCCTTACAGAACGCTCTACAAGGGGTTGCCCCGTGGCAGGGGCAAAGACAGCCGGTCAGATTTTATCTCTACTGAAAACCTTTATTAACTTACTTATACTTTCAGAGTGCGGTAACACATTTATGCAATTATTAAATTTAGTTTTTATAATCTCTTTTTATCTCATTTTGAGTCTCAGTTTGTCACTTATCATAGCAATAAATTCGGAATTTGTCGGTTTTCCTCTTGAGTTAAGAATAGTATAACCGAAATAAGAACTCAGCACATCAACATCTCCCCTGTCCCATGCGACTTCAATAGCGTGACGAATGGCTCTTTCTACCCTTGAAGGAGTGGTTGTATTATTCTTTGCTATCGTCGGATACAGTTCCTTGGTTACGGCATGAATCAGGTCAGGTTTGTTTATGACAAGTTTGATTGATTCGCGAAGATATTCATAGCCTTTTATATGGGCAGGGACTCCTATCTCTCTCATAATATCAGATATTACGGTTTCAACGGAATATGTATCCCTGCCTGCAGTATCACCTTTCTTATCGGACCACTGCACAAGTTGGCGGAGACGCTGAGCCATTATTCCGAAATCAAAAGGTCTGAGGAAATAATAATCTGCACCTGCAGAAATCAGTTCATTGTGAAATGCCGGATTATCTATGGAAGACATAAGCGCAACTATCGGTTTACTTATGTTTGTTTTTTTCAGTTCAGCAAGAACACCGAGAGCATCGATTTTTTGCATAAACACGTCAAGAAGAAGCATATCAGGTTTGTATTTATAAACCTGCTCTATTATTTTTGAACCGTCCTTTTCTACAAAAACAACATCAAAATCCGCCGCAGACAGATTATTTTCGCACTGCCTCTCAAATTCTTTGTCTTCTTTTGTAATCATAATTCTAATTTTGTTCGCCATTGGAAAAACCTCCTGTAATGTGTATATTTTTTACATATTTCTGAATTACAGTGAGATATTACCACATTATTCATATCCGTTCAAGGTACATTCTGTCGAATAATAGGGACGATTTAAAAAAATTTTTTCAAAGAAAAATACTGTTATCGAGTTTTACATATTGTGAAAAATATTTACATTAAATTCATTTTTACCCTCAACTATTATGTTCAAAGTTAAAAACATTATGAAAAAAGTGCAGTAGTTAAGTTCTACTGCACTTTAAATTTAAAAATTATTACATAAGTTTAAGATAAAGTTCCTTGATTTCCTCAACGCTTGTATCTCTGGGGTTGCCCGGACGGCAAGCATCATCAAAGGCTGACTGTGAAAGGAAATCAATATCCTCTGTCTTAACAATATCCTTAAGGTCAGCGGGGATGCCGACATCTGCGGAAAGTTTCTTAACTGCATCAATAGCAGCCTGTCTTGCCTGGTCAAGTGTCATGTCATCTGTGCCGTCTACACCCATAGCCTTAGCGATGTCTCTGTATTTTTCACCGGTTTCAGGTGCGTTGTACTCCATAACTGTGGGGAGAATGATTGCGTTGGCAACACCGTGAGGTGTATCATAAAGTGCTCCGAGAGGATGTGCCATTGAGTGAACAATACCAAGGCCTACATTTGAGAAGCCCATACCTGCGATATACTGACCGAGAGCCATACCTTCTCTGCCTTCCGGTGTATTTTCAACTGCTCCGCGAAGACTCTTTGCAATAATTTCGATTGCTTTGATGTGGAACATATCGCTCATTTGCCATGCGCCCTTGGTGATATATCCTTCGATAGCGTGAGTAAGAGCATCCATACCTGTGGCGGCTGTGAGTCCCTTAGGCATTGAAGCCATCATATCAGGGTCAACAACTGCAACAACGGGAATGTCGTGAACATCAACACAAACCATCTTTCTGTCCTTCTCGGCATCGGTGATAACATAGTTAATTGTTACCTCTGCAGCGGTACCTGCTGTGGTAGGAACTGCGATAATGGGTACGCAGGGGTTCTTTGTGGGAGCAACGCCCTCCAGGGAGCGTACATCGGCAAATTCAGGGTTAGTAATGATAATACCGATTGCCTTGGCTGTATCCATTGATGAGCCGCCGCCGATGGCTACGATGCAGTCCGCACCGCTTACTTTGAAAGCCTCAACACCGGTCTGAACATTTTCAATTGTGGGATTGGGTTTGATGTTTGAATAGATTTCATAAGGAATTTCTGCACCGTCAAGAATGTCAGTTACCTTCTTTGTAACCTCAAACTTGATAAGGTCTGGGTCAGAACATACAAAAACCTTTTTGAAGCCTCTTGCTTTGATTTCCGTTGCAATTTCTGCTATTGCACCTTTACCGTGATAGGATGTTTCGTTAAGTACAAATCTGTTTGCCATAATTTTTTCTCCTTTTATTTAGTTGAGAATCATCTCATTCTTATTTTACAATAAAAATCCTTTGCAGTCAACAAGTAAAAATAAATAAGCAATATATTATTCACCCTCAATTTCATCGGGCATATATATCATAGAATAATTATCTATCTTGCCCTTTAAGAGGGGCTTCTTAGAAATAACTTTAAAACCTAATTTTTCGTAAACAGGAACATTATCGGGATTCTGCGTTTCCAGACCGAGATTATAACCGAGAGGAGCAAGGTCGGCTATACCCCGTCTGATAAGAGAAGATGCCACGCCTTTACCCTGATGCTCCTTTGCAACAAAGACAGGCTCTATCAGAAGGGTATTATCAGGGAAAACAGACAGGTCTCTGCGTGCATATATAATAAGTGTTCTAACAAGAGAAACCCAGTAAACAGCAAGGAAAATCCAATGAGGACACCTGAGAAAATCAATTGCAGTGTAATCGTTTTTCGCATCTCTCCAGATACACATACCTCTTTTCTCTTCGTCAAGATAGATTATATCCTCGCCGTTGGAAGTGAAAAACCGTTCCATCATAAAATGATAGAGGAAGCGTTTGCGTATCGCTTTCACCTTTGTACAGTGCTTATGAACAGGATCATCAGCGAAAGCCTCGGAAGCCTTACGGGTTATATCCTTTAGTGTTGCTTTATCCATTTTTATTATCTTCATTTTTGTTTTTCTCCCCCCAATTATTGCAATTTGATATTATCATAAAACACTTTCTTTTACAATAGTAAAATAATAAAAGGGGCTATTTATACAGCAGCCCCTTAAAATTAAACTTCAGCAAGTGCCGCCTCCATTGCGGCAAGTCCTTTATCTATCTCTTCCTTTGTTATTGTCAAAGGAGGAAGAAGACGTATTTTTGCCTTTGCAGTAAGAAGAAGGGCACCTTTTTCAATTGCTTTCCTCACTACATCGGCACTTTTTACGCTTTCATCCAGACGGACACCCATCATAAGTCCCAGACCGTCGATACCGACAACATGAGGCATTGTCATTATCTTTTCACGCATATAGTTGCCTTTAGATTTAACTTCGGAGAGAAACTCTTCGTCAAGTCGGGTAAGGATATGTGCCGCACCAGCTGTGGCAACAGGATTTCCGCCGAAGGTTGTGGCATGATCACCGGGAGAGAATACTTTTTCGGTTTTTTCAGCAAACATAACACATCCCAGTGGAAGACCTCCGCCTATACCCTTTGCCGTAGTTACAATATCGGGATTTATTCCGTAATGCTGAAAAGCAAAGAGTTCACCCGTTCTGCCTACACCTGTCTGTACCTCGTCAACAATAAAAACAAGGTCATATTCTTTACAGATGCTTTCAACCTCTTTTACATAGTAAGCATCAAGAGGCATTACTCCCCCTTCACCCTGAATAAGTTCAACCATAACAGCACAAACCGTGCCATCAAGAGACCGCTTCAATGCCTCAATATCATTTGCAGTAACAAACTCAAAGCCTTCCGTAAAAGGGAAGAAATACTTATGGAACACATCCTGTCCCGTAGCTGCAAGAGTGGTAACAGTTCTGCCGTGGAAAGAATTTACAAGAGTGATAACCTTGTTTCTGCCCTCACCGTATTTCTCATAACTGTACTTTCTGGCACATTTGATTGCACCTTCGTTACTTTCAGCGCCGCTGTTTGAAAAGAACACTTTTTTCATACCTGTTCTCTGGCAAAGAATTTTTGCCGCATCGGTACAGGGCTTGGTATAGTAAAGATTTGAAATATGCTGTAAGGAATTAAGTTGATTTGTAACAGCCTCAATCCAGCCTTTATCGCAGAAACCGAGAGAGTTAACACCGATACCGCTTGAAAAGTCAATATATTCCTTACCGTCAAAATCGTAACAGGTTGCATTTTTTCCTTTTTCAATTGCAACGGGAAATCTGCCGTATGTGCCTGCAACAAAACTTTGGTCAGCATCTTTTATTAAATCAAAGTTACTCATTTACATCACTCCCCTGCATAAGCGTGCCTATACCCTCTTTAGAGAACATTTCAATAATAATTGAATGAGGTATTCTGCCGTCAATCATAACTGCTTTTTTAACACCTGAACGGATTGCTTTTTCGCAACTTTTAATTTTCGGTATCATACCGCCGTATATTACTCCCGATTCAATAAGAGAGTCAATTTCGTCAATATGTATTTCGGGAATAAGAGAATTTTTATCGTTGACATCGTGCATAAGACCGGGTATATCGGAAAGGGTGATAATGTTTTCCGCACCCAGTGCTGCCGCGATTTCAGCCGCCGCAGTGTCAGCGTTGATATTATAAACCTGTCCGTCATCATCAATACCTACTGTAGCAATTACAGGTATATAATCTTCCTCTAATACTTTTTTAATGGGATTCGGGTCAACGGAGACAATCTCACCGACATAGCCGTAATCAAAGTTTTCGTCAGCAAGTTTTTCAGCCTTAATCATTCCGCCGTCAATACCGCAAAGACCGATTGCCTTGCCGCCGCAAACACCGATAAGAGAAACAAGGTCTTTATTTGTCTTTCCCGCAAGAACCATCTGTACAACTTCTGCTGTGTCTGAATCCGTATAACGCAGACCACCCACAAACTTTGACTCAATGCCGAGTTTGGAAAGCATACCGCTGATTTCGGGTCCGCCACCGTGTACAAGGACAATCTTGACACCGACAAGAGAAAGCAGAATAATGTCGCTCATAACTGCCTTTTTCAGTTCGGGATTGATCATGGCATTACCGCCGTATTTCACAACAACGGTTTTGCCGTAATATTTCTGTATGTAAGGAAGGGCATCGGTCAGTATTTTTGCCCTCATAGCATCATTAATTTCCATTTTGTCACCTCAGGTACGGTAATCACCGTTAATTTTTACATAATCATAGGTAAGGTCACAGCCCCAGGCCGTTGCCGAGAAATCTCCCTGATTCATTTCTATATCAAGAATGATTTCATCCTCAAGAAGAATCTCCTTTGCCTTTTCCTCGGAAAACTCAATGCCAAAACCTTTTTCGCAGACCTTTACTTTCCCCTTACGGGAAGAAAGATAAACGTCAATCTTATCAACGGAGAAATCACCTTCCGTGTAACCGATGGCACATAAGATTCTGCCCCAGTTGGCATCAGCACCGAACATAGCAGTCTTTACTAGAGAGGAACAGATAATGCTCTTCGCAATATCTTTTGCAGTTTTTTCATCGCAACAGGAAGTTACATTACATTCAAGAAGTCTCTGTGCACCTTCACCGTCACCTGCAATAAGGCGTGAAAGTTTTACGGAAACTGCCGTAAGTGCTTCTTTGAAAATATAATAATCTCCATTTTCACAGTCGATAAGAGGATTTTCCGCCTTGCCGTTTGCCATAATGCAAACCATATCATTTGTGGATGTATCACCGTCAACGGAAATCATATTGAAGGTATCCTTAACAGTATCGGAAAGCGCCTTCTGAAGCATAGCAGAAGAAATTGCACAGTCAGAAGTCATAAAACAGAGCATTGTTGCCATATTGGGGTGAATCATACCAGAACCCTTACAGCAAGCACCTAAAGTTACTGTCTTGCCGCCGAGATTAAAGGTAACTGCACATTCTTTCGCTACGGTATCCGTGGTCATAATAGCCTCGGCGGCATCGTGACCGCCTTGTGTGTTCATATGTAAAGCGAGTGCATCGGCACTTTCTGCTATAGGTGTCACATCAAGGCTCATACCGATAACACCAGTTGAGGCAACGATAATGTCCTTTTTATCAACCTGCATAGCCTCAGATGCAATCTTACACATAAGTTCTGCCTTTTCAACGCCGTCATGGTTACAGGTGTTTGCGTTACCGCTGTTAACGATAACTGCCTGTGCCATACCGTCGGAGAGATTTTCTCTTGTCACGGTAATAGGTGCACCGTAAACTTTATTCTGTGTGTAAACTGCCGCCGCAGAGCATTTAACCTCACTTTTAATCATAGCAAGGTCTTTTTTAGTTTGATTCTTTCTTATTCCGCAGTGAATACCCGAAGCGGTAAAACCCTTAGCCGCCGTAACACCGCCATTTATAAATTCCATAATAATACCTCCGTTTATGTGAGTGCCGTACCAACAGGTAAACCGAGAGCAATATTCATATTCTCTATCGCCGCCGATGATGCACCCTTACCAAGATTGTCAAAAACCGATGTGACTGTAATTCTTTCATTGTTGCCGCAAAGGTAGATATTCATTTTGTTTGTACCATCAAGTCCTATTGGAGAAAGCATAGAAGTTTCAGCCTTATGTACGGAAATGAAAGTGCTGTCTTTATAAAATTCACAGTAGAAGTCATAAAGTTCTTCCAAAGTCATTTCTTTTTCGAAAAGTTTAGTGAACAAAGGAACAGTTACTGCCATTCCGCAAAAATAATCGCTGACTATAGGAGAAAAAACGGGATAGTCGGAAAGTCCCGTAACAGCCTTCATTTCGGGAAGATGCTTATGTGTCTGACCGAGACCGTACTGACGGGGAGTGCCGATTTCCTCTTCTCTTTCAGGATTTTCATAGTCGGCTATCATCTTGTTTCCTCCGCCGCTGTAGCCTGTTATACTGTGACAGGTTACGGGATAGTCGGGTGAAATAATTTTCTCTGCCGTCAAAGGATAAACAACAGAGATAAAACCTGTTGCGTGACAGCCGGGATTGGCTATACGCTTGGCATTTTTAATATCGTCCAAATGCTTTTGAGAAAGTTCGGGAAAGCCGTAAGTCCAGCCCTCTGCTGTTCTGTGAGCAGTACTCGCATCAATCACAACAGTTTCCGGATTTGTAACGAGTTTAACAGCCTCCTTTGCCGCCTCATCGGGAAGACAGAGAAAAACAACATCGCTTTCATTCATAAGCCTTTGTCTTTCGGCTGTATCCTTTCTTTTGCTGTCTTCAATTTCGAGCAGTTCCACAAAGGGATGCTTCTCAAGTTTTGCTTTCAGTTGCAGTCCTGTTGTTCCTGCCTGTCCGTCGATAAATACCTTTGCCATAACAAACCTCATTTATAAATTTTTATGCAAAAATTACGTATTTTTTCTAATTATTATACATTAATTATTATATTTGTCAATATATAATGTATATTTATTTGTGCTGTGCACATGAAAATACGGAGAAAAATTCCTTTGAACTTTCTCCGTATCTGCCTTTAAAAAATATTTTCTACTACTGTTTTAACTGCTCTTACAAAAGCCGAAAGACGCGCGAGGAAAAGATTTTCATTATGCCAATTAAACAAGTTGTCTGCCTGACCGATACACACACGGTCAACGGGGAAAGAAGTGGATTTTGTTTCGAAAAGTGAGTCTACCTGACTGTAACAGGTTGCGGCAGATTCATAAATGTGATAAACCTTGCCGTCATAAAAAGCGAAATTTTGCACAGTGGGAGGAAGTGTATATATATCTTCCTTTTTTATAGTCATATTCTCTTCACCGTAGAAATCTACAGAATAAAGATAAGCCTTGGAGAGATTTTTTCTTCCGTAAGAGGAACCGACCACAAGACAGATTTCGCCGCCCGTTTCATAAAAAGCGGCACCGTTTGCTTTGGCAGGAATTTTCACGGAAGTAACCTTTTCAAGTCCGAGAAGACCGATTTCGTATCCGTTAAGTTCACCCTCGTTCTTTTCATCAAAAACGCCAACCCAGAGGATGTCATTATGATAAGTTACAAATGATGCTGTGCAGTCGCAGTCAAAACTGTATTCATAAACTGCCTTTACAGTTTTTGATTTTGTCTGCATCGCAAGAGAAATCTGCGCAAAGGAAATAATGCTGACCTGCTTGTCGCTGCTCTTTGCGATGAAAAGATTTTTCCCGTCTGTGGCAAGACCGCCTACATGGTTATCATCGGGAAGAACGAGAGTTTTAAGTAAATCTCCGCTTTCGCGGTCGAGGATATAAATTACGGAGTTATGTACATTATGGTTTTCCTCAGCGGCAAGTTTGTCTTTATTTTTGCCGAAGATTTTGTTTTCCTCAAGGTCGGTTTTATATCTTTTGATGCCACAGTAAGCAGAGATAAAAATATAATCTTCACTAACACAAAGGCCTTGAGGTGTCATAGCAGAACAACTTTCGTCACCCGTAAGGACTGTGTTTTCAAGGCCGGGAATTGCGAAATACTCTTCGGTAATGAGTGAAAGATCATTGAAAGCAATAAGTGCAGCATTGAAACGGCTGTTGTAGCGATAATCTTCCGATGTTTCAGCCGCGAAGACGCTCACTGAAAAGCAAGAAAGAATGAGAAGAACTGAAAGAATTAATGATAATACTTTTTTCATATTAATCACTCCTTTTTTATCCTAAATAATATATCATTTTTGCGGCATAAAGTCAATCAATAACAGAAAAAATCCACCCCCAAAGGAGTGGATTTAAAACCGAAAATCAATTATTTAACCATTGAAGCGATTTCTGCTGCGAAATCGTCAACTTTCTTTTCGATGCCTTCGCCCTTAGCGAAACGAACAAAACTCTTAACCTTGATATCTGCACCAAGAGTTTTGGCTACTGAATTTACATAGCCGTTAACATCACCTTCGAAGAGGTCTGAACGAACGAATGTCTGTTCAAGAAGACAAACTTCCTTAATCTGCTTTGCAAGACGACCCTGAACAAGACCTGTAAAGATTTTGTTTTCAGAAATTTCAGCCTTGTGAGAAACTGCAATTTCAGCAAGAGCAGCAAGTGCTTCCTTTGAAATGAAGTTTGTGAAATTCTTTCTCTGCTTCTGGTCAAGACCCTGATAAATAGCAATGTCTTCGTCGCTCCACTTTTTGTCAGCAGTTGCTTCTTCAATAATGCTGTTAAGAATAGGAACGGGAAGTGATTCGGGTTTATTAAGTGCGCTGTCAATAGTAATTGACTTCATCTTAGCAAACTCTTCATCGGAAATATCTGCTTTGCTTAAATATTCGGGGTTCATAGCAGCAATCTGCATTGCAACGTTTTTGCTCATTGCAACGAAATCACCGTTAGTTGCTGTTGCATCATCAACATCAAATGCAACAAGAACACCAACTGTACCGCCTGCATGAATATATGATGCAGTGTGACCTTCAACAAGAGCAAATCTGCGGACTTTCATATTTTCACGAAGAGCAAGGAAAACCTCCTGAACTTCTTCATCAACTGTTTTGTCAGAGTCAACTGCCTTTGTAGCAAGAAGAGCTTCAACATCAGCAGGCTTTGCAGCAACAACAGTCTTAACAACCTTGGAAGCAAGGTTAACGAAGGGCTCGCCCTTAGCAACGAAGTCAGTTTCACAGTTAATTTCAACAAGTGCACCTGCAGTAGCATCGTTGTAAGCAGCAACTATACCTTCAGCAGCAACTCTGCTTGCCTTTTTAGCGGCAGAAGCAAGACCTTTTTCTCTGAGAAGGTCAACTGCCTTATCCATATCGCCATCGGCTTCAACAAGAGCCTTTTTGCAATCCATCATACCAACGCCGGTCTTTTCACGAAGAGCCTGCACGTCTTTAGCTGTAAATGCCATAATAAAATTCCTCCTGTAATTTGTATTTTTTCAAAGAAACCCCGTTTTTACGGGGTTATAAATTAAACTGAATTATTCTGCAACTTCTTCTGCTGCTTCTTCAACTACGGGAGCGTTTGATTCGCCCTGTCTGCCTTCAATAACAGCATCAGCCATAGCACCAGCGATAAGTCTTACTGCTCTGATAGCGTCGTCGTTACCGGGGATTACATAGTCAACTTCATCGGGATCACAGTTTGTGTCAACGATAGCAACGATGGGGATACCGAGTTTGTGTGCTTCTGCAACTGCGATTCTTTCTTTTCTGGGGTCAACGATGAAGAGTGCTGCGGGCTGTTTCTTCATTTCTGTGATACCGCCCATGAACTTTTCAAGTTTTTCGATTTCAAGGTTGAGTTTGATAACTTCCTTTTTGGGAAGAAGTGCGAATGTGCCGTCCTGCTCCATAACCTTAAGCTGAGCAAGTCTCTTGATTCTCTTCTGGATTGTGCCGAAGTTTGTGAGCATACCGCCGAGCCAACGTGCGTTAACGAAAGGCATACCTGCACGGATTGCTTCTTCACGGATTGAATCCATAGCCTGCTTCTTTGTGCCGACGAAGAGAACTTCACCGCCGTTCATTGATACTTCACGGATGAAAGAATATGCTTCTTCAAGCTTCTTTACTGTTTTCTGAAGGTCAATGATGTAAATTCCGTTTCTTTCTGCGAAAATGTATTCTTCCATTTTCGGGTTCCATCTTCTTGTCTGGTGACCGAAGTGTACACCTGCTTCAAGAAGCTGTTTCATTGATACTACTGACATTGTTATGTCCTCCTTTTGTTTTTTTAACCACCGCAAGTTCAAAAGTACGCAACACCCGAAAGGGCGAAACGGGCATACCAATCCCTATGCGTGCGTTATCTCGAAGAGTATATCACAAGAAAAAGCAAAATGCAAGTATAATTTTAAAGTTTTTTACTTATTTTTACTCTTTTCTTTAAGTTTTTGTTGCATAAGAAGAAGTTTGTCTTTCCTTGCCTGCTTTTCTTGAACATCCTTGATATATTTTTTGCCGTCAAAAAGAAGTATATCTCCCTCATACAAAGGAATATCAAGAGATGCAAGAGTCAGAGTCATATGACTCATATCCTCTTTTTCAAGCACAGCAAAGCCTTCTTCAATTCTGTCCACAATTAATCTTTCCATATCAGTTCACCTTTTCATAACCGTCGGCTGTACATCTGAAAACGATGTCCCCTTCTTTATCGGTGCGAAAGAGTTCAATGCCCTTTTGTGAAATGTAATTGAGAGCCTCTTTATGAGGATGACCGTAGGAATTATCTCTGCCGCAGGAAATCACGGCAACATCGGCATCAACTGCATTGAGGAAAGGTTTATAAATTGAGGTACTGCTTCCGTGATGCCCCATAACGAGGATGTCGGATTCATATTCCCCTGTTACCGTTTCATACACAGAAGAAAGTTCATCTTTTTCAGCATCACCCAAAATCATCACTCTTGTACCGAGGAAATTTACCTTGCAGATAAGAGACATATCGTTAAGGTCTTCACTTTGCTTTACAGGGCCGAAGAAACTGACGGAAACATCTTCCAGATGAATAGTTTTGCCGACATCGGGAAAAAGTACATCAAGGTCATTATCAAGAATGTATTCCATCATTTTTTCATAGACACGGGTTGTCGGAATATTCTTTTCGGAAAGTTCGGGCATTACAACGGTACCAACCTTAAAGGCTTCAAATACATCGGTAATACCGCCGATATGGTCAGAATGCGGATGTGAAGCAATCACATATTCAAGATAATCCACACCGCAGGAATTGATATAAGAGACAAGATAATCTCCGTAATCGTCTTCGCCCGTATCGATAAGTATACCCTTGTTACCCTTCTGAATGAGCGTGGAACTTCCCTGCCCTACGTCAATGAAATGAACGTAGGCTTCGCCGTCACCCACATAGGTGTTGGTGAGTTTTCCCGGCTCTGCTTCACCGAAAAAGGAGGAAAGAACCGCAACAATAACTGCAACAAGAACGCAAAAAAAACTGATTTTGCCTTTTTTACCTTTTCGTCTTCTTTTTGCCATAGTTCTTATTTCCTCCTTTATATTTATTGTTTGTACCGTAAGCAGTTTTTTGCTTTACGGGAACTTTATCGGGTTTTACAAGACATTTTTCACCTGTACCGATAAGGTCGTATCTTCCGCACCTTTTAAGAGCCTTAAGAATAATATCTCTGTTCTGCGGATTATAATACTGCAGAAGCGCTCTTTGCATAGCCTTTTCTTCGGCTGTCTTTGCCACATAGACCTCTTTCATTGTGTACGGGTCAAGACCGGTATAGAACATACAGGTAGAAATTGTACCGGGAGTAGGATAAAAATCCTGCACCTGTTCAGGTCTTATGCTTCTCTTTTTAAGGAAAAGTGCAAGTTCTACTGCCTCGGCAAGACCTGAACCCGGATGGGACGACATAAGATAGGGTACAAGGTACTGCTCCTTGCCGACGCTTTTGGTAAGTTCAAAATATCTCTTTGAAAAATTGACATAAGCATCAATATAAGGCTTACCCATTTTTTCAAGAACTACCGCTGAGCAATGTTCGGGAGCAACTTTGAGTTGACCGCTGATATGGTGTTTTATAAGTTCCTTGAAGAAGGTTTCGTCCTTATCCTGAAGCATATAATCATAACGGATACCTGAACGGATAAAGACTTTCTTGATGCCTTTAATTTTTCTTACGCTTCTTAAAATATCAATGTATTCACTGTGGTCAGATTTAAGGGCAGGACACACCTTCGGAGCCAGGCACTTTTTGCCCTTGCAAAGACCTGCAGTTTTCTGCTTTTCACAGGAGGTATCACGGAAGTTTGCTGTGGGTCCGCCGATATCGTGTATATACCCTTTGAAATCAGGCATCTTTGTTAAAAGTTCCGCTTCACGGAGAATAGATTCCTTACTTCTCGACGTTACATACCGTCCCTGATGGAAAGCGATTGAACAGAAGTTACATCCGCCGAAACATCCTCTGTTATGGGTTATGGAAAACTTTACTTCTTCTATACCGGGTACACCGCCGAGTTTTTCATAGGACGGATGATAATTTCTCATAAACGGAAGAGAGTATATCTCGTCAAGTTCTGCTGTTGTGAGAGGCGGCATGGGAGGATTCTGAACAAGCATTTTATTGCCGTGGCGCTGTTTTATAAGTTTACCTCTTATATGGTCCTGTTCATCCTGCTGAATACGGCAGGAAACAGCATATTCCTTTTTACTTGCACAGACATTTTCAAAGGAAGGACACTCTGCGCCTGTAAGGGGTGTATCCTTAACGTCACAGACATAGCAGGTGCCTCTTATATCGGTAATGGTGGAGATATGCTCTCCGCTGCGAAGTCTTTCGGCAATTTCAACGGTCTGTTTTTCACCCATTCCGTAGGAAATAAGATCTGCCTGAGAGTCAAAAATTATGGAACGTCTTATCTTATCGTCCCAATAATCATAGTGAGCAAATCGCCTTAGCGACGCCTCAAGTCCGCCGATAATGATGGGAACGTCTCCGTAAGCCTCACGGATACGGTTACAGTAAACAATAACGGCTCTGTCAGGTCTTGCCCCTGCTTTTCCGCCGGGAGTGTAAGCGTCGTCGCTGCGCTTTTTCTTCGCAGCAGTATAATGGGCTACCATGGAGTCAATATTACCCGAAGACACCATAAAGCCAAGGCGAGGACGCCCGTATTCACGGAAGTCCTCTGCACTGTGCCAATCAGGCTGTGAAATTATACCTACTGTAAAACCGTTATATTCAAGCACTCTTGAAATTATGGCAGGACCGAAAGACGGATGGTCAACATAAGCATCACCCGTTACATAGACAAAGTCTACTTCTTCCCAGCCTCTTTCAAGGGCTTCTTTTTTTGATAAAGGTAAAAATCCACTCATAAATCACCTGTTAATCTGATAATATATCAAAATCGTCATTACTCGGTTCTGAACCGGCTTTCATTTCCAGATACTGACTGCGGGAAACGAGAACCTTTCTCGGTTTGTTGCCTTCAGCGGCGCTGACATAACCGAGTTGCTCAAGTTCGTCCATTATTCTCGCCGCACGGGCATAGCCTACACGGAGTTTTCTCTGTAAAACAGTGGTGGATGCAGAATTGAGTTCAGTTATAACATTTACGGCATCGTCAAGCATATCGTCATATTCACCGTCAGAATCTTCTGCTATACTTCCGCCCGAGGAGCCGCCGCCTTTTTTCTTGTCTGCCACAGCGTTACGCTCGATTTCGTCCATAATTTCATCATCATATTCGGCATTTTCCTGCTCTTTGATGAAATCAACTATCTTTTCGATTTCTTCGTCGGACAGATATGCCCCCTGTATTCTTACAGGCTTTGAAATGCCTACGGGGCTGAAGAGCATATCACCGTTACCTAAGAGTTTTTCAGCACCGATGCAATCAAGAACTGTTCGTGAGTCAACCTGTGAAGAAACTGAAAGTGAAAGACGCGAAGGAATATTTGCTTTTATAAGACCTGTGATAACATCGACGGAAGGTCTCTGGGTTGCAACTACAAGATGCATACCTGCGGCTCTCGCCTTTTGTGCAAGACGGCAGATAGAATCTTCAACTTCCTTGGGAGACACCATCATAAGGTCATTGAGTTCGTCAATGAAGATGACTATCTGAGGCATATACTGCAGTTCGGGGTGATCTTTAATGTACTTGTTGAAGGCACCGATATCACGCACACCGCACTGAGCAAAGGTTTTATAGCGGTTGTCCATTTCGCTTACTGCCCAGGCAAGAGAGCCTGCCGCTTTTCTTGCATCTGTAATAACAGGAACGAGAAGGTGAGGTATACCGTTATAGACGGTAAATTCAACCTGCTTAGGGTCAATCATAAGAAGTTTGACTTCCGAGGGAGTAGCATTGTAAAGAATACTTGCAATCATACCGTTAAGGCAAACAGATTTACCCGAACCTGTGGTACCTGCAATAAGAAGATGAGGCATCTTTGAAAGGTCGGCGCAGTTGATATTACCTGCGATATCCTTACCTAAAGCAACTGTGAGAAGTTTGCCTTTATGCTTTTTGTATTCGGCAGAAGAGATAATCTCACGGAGAGTTACTGTGGAACGGGTTTTGTTAGGAACCTCGATACCTACGGCAGATTTACCGGGAATAGGTGCCTCTATTCTGACACCTGAAGCGGCAAGACCGAGGGCAATATCATCAATAAGATTAATAATTTTGCTGATTTTAACACCGGGAGCCGGTGAAAGTTCATATCTTGTTACGGAAGGTCCTCTTGAGACACCGATAAGAGTTGTTTCAACACCGAAAGACTTGAGAACATCCACAAGTTTTTTGGCGGTAACACGCATTTCTCCGGCAAAGTCTTCATCGCTTCCGAAAATAGGCTCGTTGAGACAGTCTATGGGAGGAAGTCTGTATTCTTTTTTGATCTTTTTCTTTTCTTCCGTATAAGAAGAAACCTCAGCCATATTCTTCTTCAGTTTGGCGTTTGCTGTTTTTATTGCATCTTTTACAATTTCCGACGCATCGTTTGAAAGAGTATCATCATCGGGAATCAGTGCATCAATATCTTCCTGTGTAACTTCACTCAAAGCAATATCTTTTTCCTCTGCCTTTTCCGCAACAGACGGTTCTTTGACGGGAGTAACGGTTGCCTGAGGTCTTCTTCTTGATGAAGAGATAAAGTCAATATCAAACTTTTTTTCTTCGGGAGCAGATTTAGGTGTTTCACCGTCTGCATAAGTAAAAATACTGTCTTTTGGAGTATAGGGCTTAAGAGGTCTGAGAGGTTTTCCCGTGTCTCTGTCTATAGGGTCATATTCAATTTCTGTTTCGTTGAAATCGAAGGATTCGGGAATTCCTTTTTGTCTTTGTTCTTCTTCCTCTTCCTGCTGACGAAGTTTTTCCTGCTCAAGCATAACAAGACGCTGCTGTTTCTTTTCAGCGCGCAAGGCTGCCCTTTCATCTTTTTTAATTCTGAGTTCTTCCTTTGATGAATCAAGTTTTGCCTTTCCCCCGTTAATGGTGGCAGAAACCGTATCACCGAAAGAATTTATATCAATATTAAGGTGCAGGAAAAGGCTGACAAGAAATACAGTAATAACAATTACAAATGCGCCTGCCTTACCGCAGGTAAAAAGTGCAGTACCGCCAAAAATACCGCCGAGGATACCGCCGCTGAAAGAAAACTCTCCCGTACCGATATTCCACGAAGTTTTTGCAGTTTCAAAAAGTTGCATTTTCCATTCGTCAAAGCCGCCCTGTGCAATTGAAAAATTAATAAGATGAATAATTGAACAGAGTGTTGACACGGCAAAAAAACCTGAAATATTAGTTATTATAAGGCTCCTCTTAAGATTTCCGAGAGCAAGTCTTATACCCACAACAAGCATCTGCACCACAAGCAGATAAAGGCTGAGTCCGAAAACGGAAAACAGAAGTCCGCGAAGTTTTTCCCAGAGATTGTAACCGGGAATTAATGCTATACACCCAAGGAATATACCTCCGAGAATATATGAAAGCATAATAGCATTGTGATATCTTTCGGAAAAAGGCTGAGAATAATCCTTTTTCTTGCCAACATATTTTGAAGAGGAGGCAGATTTTGATTTTGTTCCTGCCTTCCCCTTTTTTGAAGAGGAAGACTTTTTAGTTGTAGTTTTTTTATTTGCCATAGTTTGTTATATTCCCCTTTTTTATTTAAGTACAAAAGAAAGAACAGCGAAGAGTATACCCGAAACTGCAGAATAGGCAGCAAAGAAAGGAAGTATACGTCTGATGTTGATTTTGCTCATTTTTGTTATTACAACAGCACACAAAGCACCCGCAACCACAACGCATATAATAAGTAGCAACGGATTGATAATAACATCTGCAACGAGGTATCTTATAATCTTAACAAGGCTGACAAGGAACATCTGAGGCGCGATGTAAAGATAAGCCTCTCTTACGATAACCTTTGATTCAACGTCGCAGATAAGCATATTGGTGCTAGCGGATGAAACGTGAGAAATGCCGGGAATGACATAAGAAATGACCTGATAAACCGATGAACGCAGAACTGTTTTAGTGCCTGCACCCTTATCTGTTACACCGTATCCCTGTTTTGTGTACCAGATGGAAATGACGAGAACAAGAGCACTGATAATACTTGCAAAGCCCACAAGAAGAAGATTACTTCTGCCAAGGAAATTATCAAAAAGGTCACAGAGAAGTTTGCCTTCACTGACGGGTACGAATAAAACTGCCATAGGTATAAGAGAAAGAAGAATTTTCTTCATAAGTGTTCTGTAGTTGCCGAGACTGCCGTCTTTGACAAAAAGAGATTTCACGGAAGAAGAAAAAATCTTTCTGAGCATAAAAAAGGTCACTGCCGAAAAAGTCAGAGCCATAACAGAATAGTAAAAACCGAGAAGTTTCACATCTGAGGAAAAATTCATTACGCTGTTAAGAAAAGAGAAGTGGGCGGCAGAAGAAGTGGGCAAAGGAAAGGTCGCACCGCACACAAGAGCAATTAAAAGCATTTTAATATATTCAATCATTTTTAACCTCCGGATATAACGGAAATATAAAATCCGCATATTTTTAATTCACCTTGTATTATAGCATAATAAGAAACATTAAACAAGTGTAAAACAAAAAAAGTTGAAAAAGCCTTCCTGCGGATTGATAAAAAAGCAGATAAAAGAAAAAGCACCGCAAAACAAAGAAAGAGACTGCTTTCAGCCTCTTTCCTTTTATCTTACTTTACCGAAACACCGATTATCGCATTATATTTGCCGTAAATCCAACAGTCCTTAATCTCTTCGTTGACAATTGAAATATTGGAAACCTCTAATGTCTGATTTCCCCGTGCCTTAACCGACAGGCTTGATACATTGATTTCTACCTGTATATCGTCAACGGTTATTTTATCAAGACTTGCTTTCGGCCCTACAATAACAACACTGTCAAAATTACTGCGTGAAGTATCGACAGAATAACTGTATCCCTCCACCTGATTGAGAAGAACTATCTTGCCGCCGGTAATATCAAAAGTTTTACGGGACATAGAAGACATATCAACGTCAACTCTGAATTTACCGAAAGATGTATCAATGCTTGAATTTTTTAAATTTTCATCCACCTCAAACTCAAAGATGTTCACCTTATCAAGAAGAGTACGGAAATCAACCGTGCCCACGGTGATAAACTCGTTATCCTCACTTTCAGCAGGGTTATATGTGATTTTGAGTTCAGCCGGTGTTATTTTTACCTTAGGCGGATTTTCAGTGAAATATGCAGGCTGGTTTATGAATTTAACCTGAGTAGGTACGTTTTTGGTTACATAAACGGGAATTGTTACCGTAGCAGGATTTGACTCATCGTTTATGCTTTCACAGGTGAGATACTTCTCATACCGTTTACTTTCAAGTTCATAAGAAATATCGGCAGGGATAACCTTGGCTTTTGTAAGAGGAAGTTCATCCTCGATAACGGAACCTTCAAAATATACCTTTGTCATCTTATTAAGAACCGTTGCAGGTCCGGACACCTCAACAGTACTCAGAGACGGAACAGGCTGACCGACAGTAAACTCACCCTCGGAAAGAGTTTCCAAATCATTGGTAATTCTCGCCTCAACATCAAAGGTTTGTGTTGTTTTACGGTCATAATAAACTGATATACTGGCGGGTGAAACAGACGTTATTTCGATCCCTGACAAATCTCCCGTTTCCGATGCTTTCACAGTAAGGTTCAGCGTCTTATAACCTGCCGAATCAATATATGTTCCGATCGCTTCAACAACAATATCATCCTTTGTAAGAGCATATGAATTGATATTATAAGCCTTACCGCTGACCTCAACTTCGGCATAAAGTGCTTCTTCACCGACAAAGGGTACCAAATCAGAACCGTCCGTATTGTTTACAAGAGTAATTTTTACGTCGCTTATAATTCTGGACGTATCAGCACTGTAATTGATTTTAACCGCTGCCCAAAGAACAACGGAAATAATAAGGCAAAAAACCATAAGCAATTTATCGTTATAAATTATTCTTTCAATAATACTCTTCTTGCTTTTACTCATTGTTTTTTCCTCCGAAGAATTTTAAAGGATTTTCCGTTTTCCGATTCATCACTTTTAAGAAAGTCAGCAAGAGTTTCACGCACTTCGCCTACCGTTACATTCCTTTCAAGAGTACCGGAACTCGCAACAGAAACACCGCCCGTTTCTTCGGAAACAACGATTACCAGAGCATCGCTGTGTTCACTCATACCGATGGCCGCCCTGTGCCGTGTACCGAGTTCTGCGCTGACTTCATTCTGAGTAAGAGGAAGTATGCACCCCGCCGCATAAATACGGTTGTCACGAACAACTACCGCACCGTCATGAAGCGGAGATTTCGGGAAGAAAATATTCTCAATAATGGCTGAAGTGACTGCCGCATCAACAGTACATCCTGTTTCGATTATTTCACCAAGAGGAGTTTTTCCCTCAACGACAATAAGTGCACCTATTCTGCTGTCGCTCATATTGGACACGGCTTTTGAAATATCAGTAGCTACTGACTCACTTTCTTCAGCGTAGAATCCGGAATTTTTTGAAGAGAAAAAGGAAAACTTACTAAAGTTTCCTCTGCCGAAACTTTCTATTGCGTGGCGGAGTTCAGGTTGGAACAGAAGAAGCATTACAATAACAATATTACTGAAAAGTTGGTTGAAGATATAACTGCTGGCACTCATATTAAAAGTAGACACAACAAAATAAAGAAGCCCCATAAGAACGATACCTTTAACGAGATGGAAGGCTCTGGTCTGTCTTAAAAGTTTAATAACATAATAAACGGTAAGAGTAACAAAGACTATGTCTACTATATCATACCAGCCGACTGACCTTATAAGTTTCTGGGCACCTTCAAATATTTCTTCAAAAAATTCCAACATATTATCCTCCGCAAAAAAGACATATAAATACTGATACGGTAATTATATCACACTTTTTGTCCCAATGCAATTTTATTACAGCAAAAAACGAAGTTTTTTATATCTTTTTTGCAGGTAAATATTCCCGGAGTAACTCTTACACACCCCGTTTCAGCCGTACCGTAGTTTTCATGAGTGAGTCTCGCACAATGATAACCCGACCTTACTGCAATTGCATTTTTATCAAGAAGCGCCGCCACTTCTTCACTGTGCATTCCGTCTATATTGAAAGAAAGGATAGGTGCAGTAATTTCTGATTTCATTTCCGGATAAAGCCTTACTTTTTTTATTACCGACAAATCCGTCTCCAAAATTTTTATTAGTTCGTTTTCTTTGCGGTGTATTGCCTTTTCGCCGCCGAAACATCGGATAAATTTTACGCCGGCATAAAGACCCGATATCCCCGGAAGATTCAGTGTACCGCTTTCATATCTGTCCGGAATAACGGTCGGCTGATTTTTTTCCATGGAAAAACTGCCCGTTCCTCCTTGTGTAAGTTCTTCCGGAAGTACTCTGCCCGATAAAAGCATAATACCCGTACCCATAGGGCCGTAAAGTCCTTTATGTCCCGGCAGACAAAGAATATCAATATTCATCTTTTTCATATCAATTTTCAAAGCACCAGCAGCCTGAGCACCGTCTACAATAAAAATTATGTCCCTCTCTCTGCAAAGCCTGCCTATTCTTTCTATGGGCAGAACTGTGCCGAAGACATTGGAAGCAAAGGTGCAGACTATTGCCTTTGTACTTTCTGTTATGGCTTTTCTGAAATTTTCTACTGTTTCATCCTCGCACAAAGGATTGACTCTGACAGTATCGTAAGTTATAATACCTTTTTCTTTTAACTTTTCCAAAGGTCTCAATACAGAATTGTGTTCAAGAGTGGAAGTGAGTATTCTGTCTCCTTCACAGCAGACACCTTTTATTGCTGTGTTAAGTGCAGTTGTGCAGTTATCCGTAAAAATGACACCCTCACTTTCGCAAGAGAACATCTCTGCTGTTATTTCTCTTGTTTTATATACTGTCTCGCCTGCTTTAAGAGTATTTCTGTGGCCTCCCCTTCCCGGACTTCCCGCTGAAAATTTCATCGCATTAATTACGCTCTCCGTTACGCAGTAAGGTTTTGGAAAAGATGTAGCACCGTTATCAAGATATATCATATTCTCTCACGGTAGGTTTCTACCCCTGAACTTTTTATTTCTCCTACTGTAATTATTTCGTAGGCTTTCCATATATTACCATCAACGAAAAGGGCAAAGTTGCAGCCCTGTTTACGGTCAGGATTCGGATTCCTTCTCAGATGAGATTTAATATTATTTTTCATAAGCAATGACCTTGCTTTTTCGCCTTGTGTCTGACTTTCAAATTTTATATAGGTATATGTCAACTCAATTACCCCCTTATCGGTTTATTATATGGTTTTATGTTTACTCTTGTTACCCGCCCGTATTGACCTTTCGAAGAAAAAGGAATATACTGTCAGCAGATATTTTTTTAGGAGGCAGAAAGATGCTTCATTTCAACGACGGAAAATTCAAAATTATGCAGATTGCGGATATACAGGAAAATTTTCCCGTAAACCCCGACACCGTTAAACTTATTTCTCTTGCCCTTGACAGAGAAAAGCCTGACCTTGTGGTTCTTACAGGCGACCAGATTCAGGGATATTCTTCCTGTTATAAAAAAGACGGAGAAAGAAAAGTGCAGGATGTTATCAACTCCTTCATAACACCTATGGAAGAAAGGCGGATTCCATTTTGTCTCACTTTCGGGAACCATGACGATGACGGCGGCATAAACAAAAACATACAGATGCGTTTTTACTCTGCTTACTCCTGTTCAAGATACGGTACACCAAGATGCGAAAGCGACCCCGGTACATACTCTTTGCAGATTTATGACAGTAAAAAAGAAAAGGAGATTTTTAATCTTTATCTTATTGACGCAAACAAAAAGGACCCCGACGGCTCATACTCACCCGTAAAAAAAGAGCAGATCGAGTGGTTCCGCAGTGAAAGAGAAAGACTTAAAGATAAAGTCGGAAAGTATCTTCCCTCCTTTGTTTTTCAGCATATTCCCGTACCTGAATTTTACGATGCGCTTATAAACTGTCCCAAAAAAGAAAAAGGCTCCGTTGAAGCCTTCAAAAGCAGAAAAAACACCTTCTGGAAACTTGATGACAAGACAAAAGCAGAAGGCGGTTTTATGGGTGAGTCACCTGCTGTCCCCGAAGTCAACACCGGTGAATATGATGCACTAAAAGAAAAAGGCGATGTTATCGGTCTTTTCGCAGGTCACGACCACAACAACAGTTTCATAGTAAACAAAGACGGTATTGACCTCGGTTACTGTCAGGGCGCAGGATTCAACACTTACGGCCCCGGCAACAAGAGAGGTGTCAGGATATACACCCTTGACGAAAAGAATATAAGGAACTATGAAAGTTACACTGTTACAATGGATGACCTTTGTTCCCACAAGCCGTCAAAGCCCGTAAAAGAATTTATTTTTTCGCATATGCCCTCCTCCCTTGATGAAGGGCTGAAGCTTGCAAGGAAAGTCGGTATTGCCGTAGGTATAACTGCAGCAGCATGTATTTTCGGTAAAAAATTATTAAAATAAAGGCTCTGCTGTTTTCTGTTATGGGAAACAGCAGTTTTATTTTCTTGGCATATTTCACGGCAAAGAAAAAAAGTGTGCTTTAAATTTACGAAGTGCAAAGAGTTGGGCGGCGAGCCAAGCCCTGTATACAGGGTGATGCAGAAACCTTGATGTTTCTGCATCACAGCGCTTATGGGCGCTGTCTTGGCTCGCCGCCCAACCTTTTGCACCTGTTTACCCTGAATAGCCCTCTTTCCTCCCCTGTCAATCGGAGATTGACCGATGCCGGACTTAACAAAAAAATACCGCTTCAGTAAGAAACGGTATCTTAAATTTTATTCTGCCGCTGTTAATTCTTTGTTTATTCCAAGCACCATAAACTGCGGATAATCTTCACTGCTATTTATTGTAGGCTGTTCGTCTGAAAGTATAAGCCATATTACAAAGTCGGCATATTCACTTCCGTATTCTGCTGCCACATGAGGTGCACCCTTGACAAACCAGGTCATATCCCTGTAAAGAGCAGTTGAAGCATCAATAATCTTATCGGGTGAAAGATATTCAGCCTGTGCTGAATCTATCTGTTCCTCAGATAAAATCTGTCCGTAAGGAGCAACCGTAGCAAAGTTAGAGGTAAATTTTGTTTCAACTACGCTGTCGCTCTGAAGGTCTGAGTTTTTGAAGAAAGGAGCAAGAGGCGAACCGTAGTTAGACACGAAGGAGACATTCACTCCGTTTTCAATTGCGCTGTCAATAATTTTTTCAGTGGAGAAGACAAACTTTTTGGTTTCTCCGAGTGTTTTAAGAAGTGCAGAATATTCCTTTTCATATCCTTTGTAAAGAAAATCAACACCGCTTTCAAAAACATCATCAGGACAAAGAGCCCATAATCCTGTAATCGTACCGAATTTTTCCCTGAGTACATCATTGTTGAGAGCCTGAGGATTATTCTCAATAACCTTGTTTGCTACAGTTGCAAGTGCATCAAAGACTCCGATTCTGTCAATGATATCAACAAGTAATCTTCTTAAAGGTTTGTTTTCAACAAGTCGTCTTGCTCTTGCGTAGACTGTATCAGCGTTAAGGCAAATGTTACCGTTGACAGAGTCACCGAGAGAATATGTACCGTTATGAGCCGAAGAAACATAAACGAGGTTGTTAACATTTTCGGATCCGTGATAATTAAGATAAGCAGTAGTTACCATACCGCCCATACTTACAGCAATTATGTTTACCTTTTCTTCACCTGTCTGAAAGAGCACATTATCAATATATGCTGAAAGGTCAGCAGCCATATCTTCGGCACTCATACGCCAGTCATATGTGAAATAATAGACATTTTCAGCACCGATTCTGTCTATGGCAGTTTTGATAATACCTGTTTCACCGGTGTTTTCCATAAAATTGATTTCTTCGGTGTAATGAGCCATAGAGTATTCATATTGATCATAATAAACTTCATAAAGAGACTTGCCTGCCTTATCAATACTGATAGGCTCAAAGATTTTACCTACAACACCAAGAGCACTGTCAAGAAAAGCATTTTCATTTTTCTCCACAATCAACTGCTGATAAAAATCTTTGACAAAATCAAGCAAATAACTCGCCTTGAAGTTTATTGCAGGGGTTCCGTCAACAAGATAGAAACCGCCGAAATCTATACCTCTTACAACCACAAGAGGAGAACCTTCATAAGGTTCTGTCTGATTTTCCGTAATTGCACCTACTGTCACAGTGGAAGATAAAAGCATCACAACAACCATAACAATGCTAAGAACTTTTTTCATAATATAACTTCCTTTCTTTATTCAATATTTCTTTTCAATATATCCGAGAAAATCTGCTACTGCACCTTTGCTGCAGTGACAGGCGTGAAACTCACATACTTTGTGTATGTCTTCAGGTGCCTGTTTACAGCAGGCTGGATGGGAAACAGTTCTGAGCATATCAAGGTCATTATAATAATCACCTATAGCGCCAATGTTCTCCTCAGGTATATCGAGTATTTTCGCAAGAGCAAGAACAGCGTTTCCTTTATGAGTGGTACTGCTGACCATATCGAAAGACATTGAAGTTGTATCTATATACGCAAGGTCATCACCCGAAATGGAAAGGACATACTCTTTGATTTTCTTTTTCATATGAGGCAGACAGTAAAAAATTACCTTGCCCCATTTTCCTTCGGGTACTTCATCAATTGAAGCGCATTTTTTGTGGTCAAGAGAATCAAGAGCCATCATAACAGGTGCCAGCACCCTCTCTCTGACAAGATAAATCATATCATCGGTAAAAACACCTATTTCAAGTGACGGAAACTCGTTCAGGGCATTTATTACAATATCTCTTGCCGCAGAGGGTATGGAATTAAACCATATCATCTCTTCCTTTGAAAAATCATATATACCCGCACCGTTAAGCACAATTGCAGGTGTGTTCACATCAGGAAGATTCATATAATGAGGTCTTAAGGACTGCACACCTCTGGCTGAAGCAAGAGTAAATTTTCCACCAAGGGTATGCACAAAACGGTCAATTGCCCGAATATTATTTCGGGGTGTCCGTCTTAATTTATTGTTGAGTGTGCCGTCGATATCCGACACCACAAGCCAATGAGAATAATCTTTTTCTTTCATCCCGACACCTTAATAATTATAAATTATATTGTCCCTGTATTTTTCAGCAAGACAGTAAAGTTCTTCTCTTGTGACATAAGCAGTGGTACAGCCAACCGCCGTAACACATTTTCCGCCTGTGATATTTCCGAAAAGAACACATCTTTCAATAGGTTCACCTGTCATTATACCGAACATAAACCCTGCAAAGAAAGCATCACCTGCACCGGTAGAGTCAACATGAACAAACTCATCAACACTCTTTACACAAGTGTAACTTTTTCCGTCGTAAATAAGACAGCCGTCCTTATCAAGTTTCACAATTGCAATATCAAGATATTCTTTCAGCACCTGTGCTGCTTTTTTCGGGTCACTCTCCCCTGTAATAATAGTGGCTTCCTTACGGTTGGGAAGGTAGTAATCGGCGATAAGAAGTTTATCTTTGAAAGAGACAAGTGACATCCCTTCGATAAAGCCCGTATCAAGAATTACTGTTGTTCCTTCCTCTTTAAGTTTACGGTAAACATCTGTGTAGTTTTCGTGCATGGCTACCGCTTTGGCCCCTTTGAGGGCAGAATAGATTTCTTCTGCTTTTGCAGAATCTTCCGTATTACCGTAAGACCAGAAGGTGCGGTCATTTTTCGTTATTGCCGCAGCAGTAATATTTACTGCAACATTATTACCGTGAAAAACATTGACAGGTTCAACACCTGCTTTCCTGAACTCTTCCTTTGCAAAAAGAGAAAACATATCATCGGAAAGTTCCGTAACTGTTTTACATTCAATTCCAAGTCTGCCGAGAGTTATCATAGTCCCCGGCACGCCTCCGCCTATACACAAAGAAAACTTATCAGTATAAATTTCCTCGCCCTCTTCGGGAAGGCGCGGCATATTTTCAAAGAGTAAATCCACATTTGTTTTTCCGTATCCTGCTGCAAAACTCATATTTATAAATCTCCTGCATTTTTTTACATTTTATACCAAATCTCATACTCTGTCAACAAAATTTACTGCTCTTTTATAAGTTGTATTTTTATTTTTTCGATTATTCTTTTCTCAAGACGTGATATATAACTTTGCGAAATGCCAAGCATATCTGCTACCTCTTTCTGTGTATATTCCTTTGAGCCGAAAAGCCCGAAACGCATTGTCATTATCTGCTTTTCTCTTTCTTCAAGTTTTGAAACAATTTTAAGCAGTTGATTCTTTTCATCCTCCATTTCAATATTACGGTTTACAAGGTCACTGTCGCTTCCCAGCACATCGGACAAAAGCAGTTCATTTCCGTCCCAGTCAACATTCAAAGGCTCATCAATTGACATTTCATTTTTAAGATTTGCTGTTTTTCTCAGATACATCAGTATTTCATTTTCAATACAGCGGGAAGCGTATGTTGCAAGTTTAATTTTTTTACCCGGGCAAAAAGTGTTTACAGCCTTTATAAGTCCGATTGTTCCGATTGAGACAAGATCCTCAATATTTATGCCTGTATTCTCAAATTTTCTTGCTATGTAAACCACCAGACGCAGATTGTGCGTTATAAGCAGTTCTCTGTTTCTGTAATCTTCCATTGTAAATTCGGTGAGTATTTCTTCTTCTCTTTCCTTTGTAAGCGGTGCAGGTAAATTCTCCGAACCGTTGACATAGTAAACCTCTTCACTTTCCGTACGTCTGAACAGTTTTTCATCAATTTTTCTCAGGATTTTTTCAAGTATGTAAAACATAAATTTTCACCTTTTCCTTCAATAGTATCATTATCAAAAACCGACGAATACAGCAGCGCACCGTAGTCTCCGCCGTGAATTTTTTCTTTACACAGAGCAATAATTGGTTTTTCAAGGGAAATATTATTTTCAATACCTTTTATTATTATCTTTTCTACTCTGAATGAGGGCAGAAGTTTTTCGCCCGAAAGAGACTTAACGGGAATAAGTTTCATTCTTATATCGCCCTGTGCACTTTCAAATTTTTCAAACATATCTTCCCCTACCGTTTCTTTTACAACATTAATATCAACTATTACTACTCCCTCTCCGCTGAAAGGGTCGCAAAGACTGTTTCCCGAATCGTAAAATCCCCGGCACTTATGCTCTTTACCCGAAAGAAAAATGCTTACATCATAAATGAAATTCTGCGGTATACGGCTTTTGGTAAAAAGTGCAACCAGACGAATAAGTACGTATGCGCCTATTGTAAGAAGCACAAGTGTCAGTGCATCTATTCCGAAATAAACCACCCCGCTGTTAAAGTACATATTTTCGGGTGCCGCAAGAAGCCACAGCAAAAACATAGCACCCGCAAAAACCAGATTTATACCCAAAAAAGCAAAAATCTGCTTTAAAAACTTTCTCACCCCACCGTAACCGAAAGCCAGGTAAACCATAATCACGAGAGCAGGTATACGGGACAGGGATACTGCCGTCTCGCTTATATCCGGCACGAGAATAATTAAAGAGTAAAGACCGCCGAAAAGTGAGGACATAAGCAGCCTCAGACGGTCAGGATTGTATTTTCGCACGAAGCAGGTAAGAAGCAACAAAGCATAATTTATGTATATATTAATAATAACAAGCACATCAACATAAACCGTCTGACTCATAACATCACCTTGTCTATTATATGGCATAAGAGGTGATTTTTATGTCGATAAAAAGACGCAAAAAAGCAACTGCCCGAAGTGATATCACCGTAGCAGTTGCTTTAATATTAAGTTTTGATTATTCGCCCTGAGCCGCTTCTCTCTTGAGTCTGTTCTCTGTTACGACGGCTGTAATTTCATCCATATATGAGCCGTGAAGTCTGAACTTTGTTGAAAAGACAATAAGTGAAACAAAGAAAAGTGCTGCAGGAATTACTGAAAGCATAAGCGTAATTGCAAACTTTGCACTCTGGGGATTCTGATTGTGGAGTTCACCGTTATAATTTGAAAGGCCAAGTGAACCGAAAAGAATAACGGTCTGGAAAGTATATGCCATTTTCTGAAGGAAGCCCTTCATTGAGAAAGTGATTGACTCTGCTCTGAAGCCCAATTTTACCTCGCCGTAGTCAACAACGTCTGCAAGGAATATTGTCTGTGAAATGAACATTGAAGCCATACCGACGGCACAGATAAAGTAGGAAATATTCATAAGCATAAATATGCCTGTGAAAGCGCCTACGGAAATGCCCACATAGCCAAGACCTGCAAAGATAAGTGAGAACTGATATGCCTTACGCTTGGAAAGATACTTCGTAATAATGGGATGAACAAAAAGACCGATAACCGAGCCTGCACCCTGGAAAAGAGAGAAGGTGGACTGCTTGTTGGGATCACCTACAACAACGTCAAAGTAATAGGTTGCAACACCTGATGTAAGATACCATCCTGCATTTGAAATCATGGCAAAGAGCATAAACACAAGAAGTTGGTCATTTGATTTGATAATTTCGAAACTCTTCTTTAAAGAGAACTTTTCGGCTGCTTTAGGCGCTACCGTTTCCTTGGTTGAAGCAACGGAAACAGATGAGAAGAAAATAAGACAAACAGCACATACAATTGCGCAGACAAGATAACTGCGTGCATCGTGTACCTTAACGGCATTACCTGCTTCATCAAGAGAAGTTGTAACACTTACGGCTGTCATAAGAAGAGGTGCGCCGATAGAAACGATACCCTGACCTAAACCGGAGAAAGTACGTGCGATGGTGGAAACAAGGTTTCTTTCCTTTGGGTCACTTGTGAAAGAAGGTACCATTGACCAGTAAGGAATATCTGCCATTGTGTTTGTCATACCCCACGCAATATAAGCCACGGCAACATAAACGCAAAGAGCCACGCCTTTAAGGCCGAAGGGATTGCTGAATAAAAGTACAAGAACAAGAGCGTTACATACGGAGCCTCTTAAAATCCAAGGTCTGTATTTGCCCATTTTTGTGTGAGTATTGTCAACGATTGTACCCATCATCGGGTCATTTACGCCGTCCCATATTCTCGCAACAGCGGTAAGAATAAGAAGGAAGGATGCACCGAGTCCAAGAACGTCCGTAAGATATTTGGCAAGGAAAGAATAGAACATACCGTAACTCAGGTCAAGACCTACAGCACCGATACCGTAACCGATTTTTCCTTTTATGTATTTTATAGTTTCCATTGATAATCTCCTTTCAGAATATCTTCCATATTATAATACAAAACACGACAGAATAAATCAAGTATTTTTTGAATTTATCTCGTTTGTATATTCTTCGATTTCTTTTTTTGTAACATTAAGGGGCTTTTCGGGTAAAGTTTCAGAACAGATGGAAAGCATATATTCACCGTACTGACAGTTTAAAAAGTTATACCCGTAAACTGAAAATTCCTCTTTTTCCGCGTAATCGGCAAAGCAGTAGGTGTCGAGCCCTCCGCTTATACCCGTACCTTCTTTTTTCAGTATACTTTCCTTAAGTGTCCAGAGTCTTGCAAAGATACAATCCTCTGTCTCTTTATTTTCCAAAAGTTCCGCTTCCCTTGCAGAGAAAAATCTTTTTGCCACTCTTGGATTATAGTCTTTGATTTTCTCTATATCACAGCCTGTCTCTTTATCCGAAAGAGTACACAAGACAAAATTTCCGCTGTGGCTTATATTGAAAAATATGTCTTCATTTTCCAGATAAGGCTTTCCGTTTTTTCCGTACCGGTAAGAAAAGGAATTTATACCGTAATACTTTTTAAGCATATAGCCTAAAAGAATTCTTCCGCAAAGAGAATATCTGTTGCCGCGAAGAAGTTTATCGGTTATAAATATTTTCTTTTCCGCTTCTTTTATTTTTTCCATAAAAGAAGCATCGAAATTTTCTATATCAAGAAGGCAGGTCATTTTATAATCTCCTTTATAATAAAAAAGGGCTTACCAAGTAAACCCTTGTGATTTTATTGCCTGTATTCTTCGGGAACATGATAGGACGGCATAAAAAGCAGGCTGATAAGATAAAGCCAGAAGCCTCCGCCCACAAACAGAACAAGCAGGGCAAAAATAAATCTTACCACCGTAACATCAAAGCCGAAATAATCAGCATAGCCGCTGCAAACACCGAAGATTCTTTTATCCATACCCTTTGTCAGTATTCTGCCGGTATTTACTTCAACATAATCGTCAGGTGCCTGTGTCACAACAAGAGACATAACGAGATAAATGATAAACATCGGCAAAACAGCCGTGAATACTGAAATTGTTGCAATAATTATTCTTATAAGAGTGGGGTCAATGTTCAGATAATTTCCTATACCTGCACAAAGACCGCTTATTTTTTTGTCTCTGCCCAAATAAAGTTTTTTCATAATTCATCATCCTCACATTATATTTTAAACATCATTCTGTTTTTTTGTTACTGCAAGTGTGTTTTTCATAAGAACAGCAATTGTCATCGGTCCGCATCCGCCGGGGACGGGAGTGATAAAAGAACATTTTTCCTTAACGTTTTCAAAGTCAACATCACCGCAAAGTTTTCCGTTTTCATCTCTGTTTATTCCCACATCAACCACAACGGCTCCGTCTTTTATCATATCTGCCGTTACGAATCTCTTTCTGCCCACAGCGGCAACAATTATATCTGCGTTACGGGTAAAGAACGAAAGGTCAGAAGTGCGGGAGTGACAGATGGTTACAGTGGCATTTTTTTCAAGAAGAAGTGATGCCATCGGCTTGCCTACTATATTACTTCTGCCGATAATAACACAGTTTTTGCCCTCAAGAGGAATATCGTAATATTCAAGAAGTTCAATAACTCCTTTGGGTGTACAGGAGGCTACATCATAATCCCCTACCCACATTTTACCCACATTGACTTCCGAAAAAACGTCCACATCCTTTTCGGGACTGATGGCATCAATTACCTTTTTCTCGTCAATATGCTTCGGTAAAGGAAGTTGACAAAGAATACCGTTGATATCCTTATTCGCATTGAGTTCGGAAATGAGGGCAAGAAGTTCTTCTTCACTTGTTTGTTCGGGCAAAGAATATTCCTTTGATATAATGCCCGTCACTTCACAGGCTTTCTTTTTATTGTTCACGTAAACTCTTGAAGCAGGATCTTCACCGACGATAATTACGGCAAGAGTTGACTTTATACCCTTTTCTGCGAGTGAAAGGATTTCTTCTTTAACTTTGCTTTTAATATAATTTGAAACTTCTTTTCCGTCAATCAATCTGTACATTTTTTCAACCTCTGTTATCAGATAATTTTATTGGTTCTAACACCTTTATCCGTAGTGGCGGTAACATAAAGCCTGTCATCCACACGGTTATATTCGAATTTATAATTCTTCCTTTTTGCTCTTTTGTCAAGAGCCTTTGTTATACGTTTATACTCTTTATCGCTTGAAACAGCAATATAATCCGTACCTTCAACCTCGCAGGGGTTTTTGCTGTATTTGATAAGTTTTGTAACAAGTAAAGCACCGCATACTGCAACTATGACGATTGAAAGCACTTGAGAAACTCTCAGTCCTGTATTACCGATATAAAGGCTGTCGGAACGCAATCCTTCAACAACTGCTCTTTCCAAGCCATACCATAAACCGTAAATGAGGAACATCTCGCCGCTGAATTTGCGGTATTTTTTCATTACGATGTAAAGAACAAGAACACCGAGAAGACACCACACGGATTCATAGAAAAAAGTCGGATGAACATAAAGGTTATTTTCGGCTATATACTGCGGAATATTTTCCACGTTTTCAAGTCCGTACTGTACTGCAACCTCCGGCTTCTGAATATAGGCAGCCACCGTGTCACTCATCATACCGAAATTCTTATAAGTGAAAGAACCGAAGGCTTCCTGATTGGCATAGTTGCCCCATCTGCCGATACCCTGACCGACAAGAAGGCTTATACCGCCCATATCGAGAAGGTTGTAGAAATTAATCTTTTCCACCTTGCAGACCACAAATGCAGCAAGAATACCGCCGATTATGCCGCCGTAAATGGCAAGTCCGCCTTCCCATATCTTGTATACTTCGGAAAGGTGCTGTGAATAGTAATCCCACTCGAAAGCAACATAATAGGCTCTGGCGCCGACGATACCGCCAACGGTACCAAAAAGAAGAATGTCAATCATTTTATCAAGATTAACCTTCCACATATGGGCAATTCTGCCGCCTAAAAGCACGGCAAGAAGAAAGCCGAAAGCGATAATAGCACCGTACCATCTTACCTCGGCAAATCCAAGATTAAGAATTTTAGAAACCTCAAATTCAAAAGGTATTCCGGCAAATTTAACTAAAACAGTATCCATAAATTCTCCTGTAATCAAACCTCACCCGGTTCTCTTTCTTCTTTAATAATCTTAATAACGAGTACCAGCACAAAAAGTGCAAACACAAAATCGCAGACACTAAAAGGATATTTTACGCTCAATGCATCAGAACCTTTTAAAATGATATGAAGCAGACGGGGAATATTGAGTGTAAGAGAAATCAGAGCCATAGAGAGACCAAGGCCTGCTATACGCCAACGGGCATTTTTTACATATACTCCCGATGCCATCTGAGCAAATGCCATAAAAAACATAACCATAAGAGCAAGCAGAATGAGTTCAAGAAAAAGTTCTGAAACACGGATGTAACTTATCTGTTCAACAAAACGGTGAATAAGTCTGAATCCTGCCCAGCATACAGGTGCAACGGCAAGGATTTTGTGTTTTGCCGAATTGTTGTTTCCTTTGATTATACCTTTAACGAAAATCAAAAAGTAAACAGCCGATAAAACAGCAAATATACTCTGAAAGAATTTGGGTATTGTGCCCGAAAGCATCATAGCCTGAAAGGCTGAAATACCGTATGATATATTGCCTGTTGAATCTAAGGATGCGATAAAAGCGGAAACAGAATCCGTAAGAAAACTTACAGCGAGCAAACAGCCGAGAACGGAAATAAGATTATCTTTTTTCACCTGCAAAGTAACTGCGGCTGTCTGTTTACTCATAAACGCTGTGAGTGCAAAGAAAACAGAAGCCACTGCAATAACAGCATAAAGCAGAGTTGTCAGGAAACTGCCGCCCTGATAAAAGCCTGTTTCTCGGTCAAGGAAAAGGAACACCTGTACCGTTCTTACTATTACTGTAACAGCACAACATAAAAAGAAAATTAAAGGTATCTTATTATAAAGTGCAATTTCTTTATTTTCTTTAATCTTCATTACTGCCGTCCTCCTTGTAATATCTCTGCTCGGAAGGTATGTATTCGTTCTTACTGTTGTAATTTTCAATACGTTCATCCATGGGAACGTACTTTTTTGGAAGAGCGATACTCTTATAAGCAGGTCTTATGATTTTGCCGCCGGAGATAAGTTCTTCAATGCGGTGAGCAGACCAACCTGCAATTCTCGCCGAAGCAAAAATCGGTGTATATAAATCTTCAGGTATGCGGAGCATTTTATAAATGAGGCCTGAATAAAGGTCAACATTGGCACACATGACCTTGTTTCTTCCCTTGACCTTACGAAAAACTTCCGGGGTGAGTTTTTCGATATTTGCAAGAAGTTCAAAATCTTTCTCGAAGCCGTTTTTGTAAGCAAAGTCTCTTGCTTTTCTTTTAAGAATAACGGCTCTCGGGTCAGAGAGAAGATAAACGGCATGTCCCATACCGTAAATGAGGCCTGTTCCGTCGCCTGCCTGTTTTCTTACTATTTTCTCAAGATAATCGAAAACCTGCTTCTCATCGGTTATATCTTCAACATTTTCTTTTATTTCCTGAATCATGGTACTTACCTTGATATTTGCGCCGCCGTGCTTTCCGCCTTTGAGTGCACCGATAGATGCGGCTACGGCTGAATAGGTGTCTGTACCGCTTGAAGTGGGAACTCTTGTGGCAAAAGTTGGGTTATTACCGCCACCGTGCTCAGCGTGAAGAATAAGACAGATATCCAGAAGTTTAGCCTCTTCATCGGTATATTTACGATCAGGACGGATGGAGCGAAGAATACTTTCGGCAGTGGAAAGTTCTTTCTTTTCAGGATGTACATACATGCTCTTGCCGTAAAACTTCATTCTTTTTACCTGATATGCATAGCACATCATAACAGGAAGTTGAGCAATTATCTGCACCGACTGACGAAGTACGTTTTCAATTGAGACATCATCAGGATTTTCATCAAAAGAATAAGAAGTGAGTACACAGCGTGAAAGTTTGTTCATTATATCCATTGAAGCATTCGTCATAAGCACATCTTCAATGTATCTGCCGGGAAGTTGGCGACACATACCTAAAACTTCCTTGAAAATTTCAAGTTGTCCCTCAGTGGGAAGCGAACCGAATAAAAGAAGATATACTACTTCTTCAAAGCCGAAGCGATCCTCTTTTTCGCATGCTTCAATAATATCATTGATGTTTATGCCTCTGTATTTAAGTACACCGTGCTTTGGAACTCTTTCGCCGTCTTCAATATAATAACCGTCAACGGAGCATATATTGGTAAGTCCTGCCATAACACCTGTACCGTCAGGATTTCTCAAACCTCTTTTAACACCGTATTTCCAGAAAGCATCAAGGTCAATTTTACTTTTCTTTTCAATCTTATCGCTCATTACTTCAAGCAATTCGGGCGAGATTGGGTTTATACTGTTTTTCATTTTGCGTATCCTCCCGAAAAAAATTATAATACCTCATAATAATGTAATCAACTTATATTTTATAACATACTAATAATATTGTCAATAAAAAATCCTTTGGTTTACCAAAATTTTATCAAAATTACAGGAGCATACACCGATGAAAAATCACATAATTATGACTGTCATTATTTTTCTCATTACTTTATTTTTCCCATTCATAACTCTTATTGAGAAAGATGAAAAACAGACACAGAATACTACGGAGACTGTTTCGGTTGAGCAGTCAACTCAGACAAGCGCAGAACAATCAGCAGAAACCGTCAGTGTGAAAGTTTCCGCCACCGGAAAAACCGAAGAAATGAGTGCCGAAGAATATGTTTACGGTGCTGTATGCGCAGAAATGCCCGCTTCCTTCCACTATGAGGCACTGAAAGCCCAGGCTGTAGCCTGCTACACTTATATGAAATGGCTTAAGGAAAATGCGGACAACATCTCCCCTTTCAAAGCAGATATAACGGACAGTTCCGCCATACATCAGGCTTTTATAACAGAAGAAGAATTGAAAGAAAAATGGGGCAGCAGTTATCACATCTATTCCGAAAAAGTCAAAGAAGCCGTAAAGAGCGTAATGAATGAATATCTTGCCTATAACGGTGAAACGGCTATGACGGTTTTCCACGGCCTGTCTCCCGGTGTGACAAAAAGCTCTGCCGAAGTATGGAAAAGTGATTTACCTTATCTCCGGAGCGTGACAGCACCCGGCGACAAACTTTCCCCCGACTTCACGTCTGTTGTCACTTTAAGTGAAGATGACTTTGCAAAGCCCTTCGGCAAGGCAGATGCCGACGCACTTATAAAAAGTGCAAAAAAGGATACAGAGGGCTATATAAGTGAGATTTCATACAACAATAAAACTCTTTCCGCCACAGACCTGCGTTCTGCCTACGCTCTGAAAAGTCCTTTTTTCAGTATAGATAAAACCGATGACGGTATAGTTTTTACCGTTTACGGCAAAGGTCACGGAGTAGGTATGAGCCAGTACAGCGCAGATTATATGGCAAGACAAGGGAGCACCTATAAGGAAATTCTTGCCCACTTTTACAAAGGTACAGAACTTGTGACAAAGGAATAAAATTCTGTTTACAAAAGAAGAAATCAGTAGTATAATGACAAAAAAAGACAAAGGACTGATTTGATGTTTGCAAAAGTTAACAGCATCGGTATGCTCGGCATGAACAGTTTCGGTGTGGGAGTTGAAGCCTCCATTGACAACGGATTGCCCCGTTTCGACATTGTGGGTCTTCCCGACACAGCCGTAAGTGAATCGAGAGACAGAGTACGTTCTGCCATGAAAAACAGTTATCTTGTTTTTCCCGACAAACGAATCACCGTCAATCTCACTCCTGCAGACATAAAAAAAGAAGGCCCTGTTTACGATTTGCCCATTCTTATCACTCTGCTCATGGCATCAGGTCAACTATCCTGTAATATTTCCGACAGCGCCTTTATAGGTGAACTTTCTCTCAACGGAAAAATAAGAAGAATAAACGGCACTCTGCCTATGGTTATTAAGGCAAAAGAACTTGGTTACAAAGAGATTTTCGTTCCCAAAGAAAACGCCAATGAAGGCTGTGTGGTAAAGGGTATTGATGTTTATTCTCCCGACAATATAAAAGAACTTTTCGACCATCTTACAGGTAAAAAGAAACTCCCCGCAGTAGATTCGGAATCTTTCATCGAGGACAGATACAATTTTTCTTTTATGCCCGATTTTGCCGATGTGAAAGGTCAGTATCAGGTTAAAAGAGCCCTTGAAGTTGCAGCGGCAGGCGGACACAATGTTCTTATGATCGGCCCTCCCGGTTCGGGTAAAAGTATGCTCGCACAAAGACTTCCGTCAATTCTGCCCGATATGACTTTTGAGGAAAGTTTGGATGTTACTAAAATGTTTTCCGTAGCAGGTATTCTGCCACAGAACGTCTCTCTCATATCTGCCCGTCCCTTCCGTTCTCCACATCATTCTATTTCAACGGCAGGTCTTACCGGCGGCGGAAGAGTACCCCGTCCCGGTGGAATCAGTCTTGCCAACCACGGTGTTCTTTTTCTTGATGAACTTCCCGAATTTTCCCGTCTTTCCATGGAGGCTATGAGACAGCCTATTGAAGACGGTAAAATTACAATCTCAAGAGTTTCAGGCTCTCTTACATACCCCAGTCAGGTTATGCTCGTTTGCGCAATGAACCCCTGCCCCTGCGGTTATTACGGCCATCCGACCAAAGAATGTACCTGCACCAATGGTGCCCCTGCAAAATATCTTTCAAGAGTAAGCGGTCCCCTTCTTGACAGACTTGATATTCACATTGAAGTGCCTCAGGTTGACTTTGAAAAACTTTCGGGTGACGAAAGAAGCGAAAGCAGCGCCGACATCAAAGTGAGAGTTGACAAGGCGAGAAAAATTCAGAACAGCCGTTTTGAAAATACACCTGTTACCTGTAACGCTAAAATGACTCCCGCTATGACCAGGGAATACTGCAGAATTGATACGGCAAGTAAAAATCTTTTAGAAAACTGCTTTGAAAAAATGGGACTTTCGGCAAGAGCATACGATAAGATTTTAAGGATTTCAAGAACAATCGCTGACCTTGAAGGAAGCCAAAAAATTGAACTTGAACACATTACCGAAGCCGTTCAGTACCGTTCCCTTGACAGAAAGTTCTGGGGAAGATAAAAACCAAGACTGTCTCACAATAAAACGCTATAAACCGAAAAAAAGACCTGCCCGAAGCAACGGACAGGTCAATTTTTTGTCTGAATTATTTAATAAGGAATACTGAAAATGCGATAAGGAACTGTGCGAAATAATATGTAGTGTGGTTAATAACAAAATTAACAAGTGTATTCTTTTCTCCGAAATACATTGAGGAAAGAATGATATCCGAAAGAAGGAACAATACAGCAGCAACCACAAATACGATGTACTGTACGGAGAAGCCCGTCTGAATCATACCCCAGAGTGCGGTACCTGCCATTGTACCGATTACAAGACAGTAAACGGTTACGATAGCCTTGAATTTACCGAAGTGACACTTTGTAGGCTTTTCGGTAATAAGAGTAAAGGCAGCAACAACTACGCCGGCAATCACGGGTACAAGGAAATCCTTCAAGCCGAAGCCGAGGTGAAGGAATATGGCACCGATATAGAAGAAATGACCGATACCGAAGGAAAGAAAACCTGCGTTGAGGTAATTGTCATTATGCTGGGGATAAACCCATTTCTGGTCAAGATAAATGTCACCGAGCATACCGAATGCACCACCGATAAGAATAAGCATACCGTACTTCCAGAAGTCCTGATTGTAGAAAGTTGCGGTTGCAGTGGTGAAAAGGAAGAAAATGCTTGTAATGTTTTTGATGAAAACACCTGCAACGCTTCTTTGCTTGTAACACTTAGCAAGAAATGCTACAAGCGAAACCATACCTAAACCCATCGATAAATAAGTTAACATAAACATACCCTCCGTTTTTGTTTTTTATTTATTCCGCGATTTCTATACCGCGTTCTTTTCTGAGAACAGCAAGTTCGTCAAATACTTTCTGCTTCTTCGCGCCTGTAAGGTCATAGAAGAAAAGAGGAATGGCACAGAGAAGAAGACTAATGCCGGGAATGATAGTTACAAGAGAGAACATGGCAAAGTTCTGAGTGCTTGACATACTGTTGATGGCATCAACAACCTGCTGACCTGAGCCGACATTAAGCTGATTAACGTCAATATTAACAACCATATACATAACGATAATCATAACAGTTGCAAAGGCGTTACCTATCTTGTTAACAAAGGACTGACAGGCAGAGCCGAGACCTGTATTTCTGAAGCCTGTTTTCCACTCCATAAAGTCAAGGCAGTCGCAGACCATGGCAAATGAAACGTTATTGATAACACCGAGAGGAATGCTTGAAATGAGCATAAAGGGAATGCAGAGAAGAAGGTTCTTTGTAGACCAGCCGATTATAAGTGTGAAGCAACTGGCAACAAATCCGCCGATACAGGAGACAATCATAATCTGCTTATACTCGAATTTTTTATAAAGTTTCGGCAAGAAAATCATTGCACCGAACATACCGACTGCCGCACAGACCTGAATAACAAGAGCAACAGTGGAAATGTTTGAATTGTACTGTTCTACGGTTTCGGGCTTTGTACCGATATAAAAACCTGAATAACGGGCTACGTGAGGAGCCGCTGCCTGAAGCATATATCTGCCGAAGGAAAGCATACCTGAAACAACCACAAGCACAAGAGGCTTACAGGTGAAAATTCTCTTAAGGGAAGAAGGCTCGCCGGGTGCTCTTTTTGTAGCGTTTGGAAGTTGTATTCTTTCCTTAACCTTAAAGGAAGACATTGCGAAAAGGGGCATACCTATAAGAGACATTGAAATAGCCATAATGGCATACTTTACTATACCTGCTGTTTCTACATCCATATCTGCAACAACAAAGCCTACGATAATGGGAAGTGCAACAGTTACCGCAGAGCCGATACCGCCGACGGTTTTACCGTAAGAGATAAGGTTACCTCTTTCCTTCGGGTCGGGAGTCATTACATTAGGCATACTCCAGAAAGGAACGTCACTTGAAGTGTATACCATACCCCAGATAACATAAACTGCGGCAGTAAAGACATAAAGCCATATTGATTTGTTGTTTGTGTCAAAACCGGGGTTTACAAACATAAGGATGGTAAGAATTGCTATGGGGATAGCAGTTACGACGGGATAAGGCTTCATTCTGCCTTTTTTGAAGGAAAATCTGTCCATAATCATACCCATCATCGGGTCGTTAATTGCATCCCACACTCTTGCAAAGAGCATAAGAAGAATTACGAACATTGCATTGAGTTTCAGAACACTCATATAGTAGTCGGTTATGTAACTCGACATACAACTGTAGACAAGTCCCTGGCCGAGCGCGGCTACGGCATAGGCAGTGACTTCTTTTTTGGGAACATATTTTTTCTGGTCCATAATATCCTCCGATATGTTTAAATTTTAATAGATTATAACATATTTCTACAATTTTTTTAATATTTATAATGAATTATCTGTATGTTACTGATGTAGAAAATTAAAGTCTGTTTTTGTACCTTTTGACTAAACTTTTTAAAGTTGATTGAAATAACGGGTAATATACTGTATCATATAAGAGATTAGAGTGAAAGGGGTTAAATTATGAGTAACACAACGGAATACTTTGTAAAAACATTCGGCTGGAAATCTGACAGTAAAACTGACGAAAAATTTGTTTTCATCAAAAACAACGTTAGGTTTTCAATTCTTACATCGAGACTTTTAAGAGTTGAATATAACAAAAAAGGTATTTTCACAGACGAGCCCACTCAATCTGTCATAAACAGAAATTTTGACAGTCCGAAATTCAACATCGTTGAAGACGGTGACAGAGTTATCATTATCACAACAAAAACTATTTTCAAATATGATACCGCACAGAGAAAAATGATCGGTATTTCCCTTAAAGGCGGTAAAAACCTTACCGAATACGAAAGCGGAAACCTTAAGGGTACATACCGTACCCTCGATATGGCTAACGGTGAAAGAGAAATCGGAAACGGACTTATGTCAACTAACGGCGTATCCGTTATCGATGACAGCAAGAGCCTTATTTTAAACGAAGACGGCACCATAAGCGAAAGAGCAAAAACCAAGGACGAATATTACTTTGCTTACGGTCACGATTACAGAGGCTGTCTCAAGGACTTCTTCAGCCTTTGCGGTCAGGTGCCTCTTGTTCCCCGTTACTGCCTCGGCAACTGGTGGAGCAGATATAAGGCTTACAGTCAGCAGGAATATATCGACCTTATGGAAAAATTCATCGAAAAGGAAATACCTCTCACAGTTGCCACTATAGACATGGACTGGCACTGGGTAAATGTTAAGGAACGTTTCGGAAATATCGGCGGAAAGAAATCCTTTCTCCCCAACACAACGGATTTCATTTTCCAGGGTGACGGCTGGACAGGCTACAGTTGGAACACAGAACTTTTCCCCGACTATAAAGGTTTCCTTAAGTGGCTCAAAGAGAAAAATCTCAGAATTACCGTAAATCTTCACCCTGCTCAGGGTATCCGTTTCTTTGAAGACATGTATGAGGATGTGGCAAAGGTCATGGGTGTTGACCCTGCCACAAGAAAGAGAATTGAATTTGATATCACAGACCCCAAATATATTGACGCTTATTTCAATCTTGTCCACAAGCCTTACGAAGATGACGGCGTAGACTTCTGGTGGATTGACTGGCAGCAGGGCAAAAATACCAAACTTAAGAATCTTGACCCCCTCTGGGCGCTTAACCATTACCACACTCTTGCCAACGAAACAGGCGAAAAGAGACCTCTTATCCTTTCCCGTTTCGCAGAAGTAGGCTCCCACAGATATCCCCTCGGTTTCTCCGGTGATACATTCATCACATGGGAAAGTCTTGATTTCCAGCCTTATTTCACAAACACGGCAACTAACATCGGCTACACCTGGTGGAGTCACGATATCGGCGGTCATCAGATGGGAAGCAAGGACGACGAACTTTATACCCGCTGGGTACAGTACGGACTTTATAACCCCATTATGAGACTTCACTCAACGAGTAACGAATTTATGGGTAAGGAGCCATGGAAACATAACTTCCAGGCAGAGACAATCGCTACGGAATGTCTGCGCCAGCGTCACGCTCTTATCCCCTACCTATACTCAATGAACTACCGTACTCACAAGCACTGCATCGCTCTTTGCGAGCCTATGTATTATCAGTATCCCGAAGCACCCGAAGCCTATGAAATGATAAATCAGTATTTCTTCGGCTCGGAACTTATGGTTGCTCCCATCACTCAGAAAGCAAACCCGAAGACCTATCTTGCCTCAACTAAAGTATGGCTTCCCGAAGGAAGATGGACCGATATTTACACAGGCGCTATTTATCAGGGCGGTCAGAAAATTACTATGTACCGCGGCATTGAAAGTATTCCTGTTTTGGCAAAAGAAGGTGCTATCATTCCCCTTTCAGCCAATGACAGAGACAATTCAAGTGACAACCCCAAGGATATGATTCTCCGTATTTACAGAGGTAACAACACCTTTGAACTTTACGAAGATGACGGATTCAGCAACGACTTCAAGAATGGCAACTATGCAATTACAAAATATGTTGTCGCCGAAAAAGAAAAGAATCTCACCTTTAACATCTGCCCCGCTGAAGGCAACTGTTCGACTGTTCCTGCAAGGAGGAATTACACTCTTGTTTTTGAAGATGTCAAGAATGCAGAAAGCATCAGTGTAAAGGTTAACGGTAAGGACGTTTCTGCTGAAATCAGGAAGGCTAAAAACAGAATTGAAATTTCCCTCAAGGGTATTTCCCCGAAAGCCTGTGCTGAAGTTACATTCGAAAACTTTACGGCAAGAACAAACCGAGACAAGAAAGAAATGGTCATTGACCTTGTTACAAAGTATCAGCTTTCCGTAAACCTTAAGGGTCTCAAATATAATTCGTTCCTTAAAGATGTAAACGGAGAAATCCCCGTAAAGGAAGAGTGCTTCAGAGGTCCTATCGAGGAAGTACAGAAAATGGCATAAAATTTAAGAGAACCGATATGATGTGTCGGTTCTCTTTTTGTGTAGTAAAATAACAGGCATTCTTATGAACACCTGTTGAAATTTATTATTCTTTTTCACATTCAAAGCATACCCAACCGCCTTCGGTGTGTTTTGCCTTTATCTTAAATCCGTATTTTGCGAAAGCATCAATAACGTCCTGCTCTCTTGTGTCAATGATGCCCGATGTGATAAACACCGCACCGTCTTTCATAAAGGATGCCACATCCTTACAGAAGAGAATGATAACATCGGCAACGATATTAGCCACAACAACGTCAAACTTTCCGCTGACTTTATCGGTGAGATTGCCCTGAAGGATATTGTATCGGGGCGGGAAGAAATTATTGGCTTCACCGTTTTCAATGGCTGTCTTTACAGCAAGAGCATCGATATCAACACCTGTTACTTCCTTGGCACCGAGAAGGAGTGCGGCTATGGAGAGAATACCGCTGCCACAACCGATATCAAGAACGGTTGTATCTTCATTTATGTGTTTTTCCAAAGTTTCAAGGCAAAGACGGGTGGTTTCGTGAGTTCCCGTACCGAAAGCAAGTCCCGGCTCAATGTTCAGTACCTTTCTTTCCCCTGCTTCAAATTCATCTTCCCAAGTAGGTCTTATGAGAAGTTTTTCACCTACGGGAATGGGATGGAAATACTGTTTCCAGTTATTTTCCCAATCTTCATTTTTACACTCATTGAGTATTATCTCGTTTTCAATTCCCTCGGCAGTAAATCTTTCGCGCAAAAATGCAACTGCCTCTGCAGGGTTTTCCTCGGGTGAAATATAAATATGTACTATCGCCTTTGTTCTGTCCTTTTTAAGAAGGTCTTCATCAATAAGGTCAATATGGGCTATTTCCCATGCCTCAGCTTCAAGATCACGGTAATCTTCTATATAAATGCCGTAAGGTACAACCATAGATGCAATATCTCCTGCCTTTTCAACATCATTGGCATTTACGCTGATTTTAACTTCGGTCCAGTCACTCATAATCATTCTCCTTTTTTAAGTATTACGGCATCAAGAGGTGCAAGTTTTACACTCTGTCCCTGCATTCTGCTGCCGAAAACCGCCTTTGAATTATGCCAATCCGTGGACAGATAATATTCGATTTCGTGTTCGTTACGGTTTACTATTACCAAAATACTGTCCTTGCTGTCTCTTCTTTCAAATGCGAGACAGCCGAGCATTTCGGAAACGGTGGTATATTCACCCTCTTTAAGGCAAGAGCATTCTTTTCTTACCTTACCTAAAGCACGGTAAAAGTCAATAAGATCCTTATTCTCTCTTCCCCAGGGGTAACAGTAACGGTTAAACGGGTCCTTATAACCCTCCATGCCTGCCTCGTCACCGTAATAAAGTGAGGGTACACCGGGAAGAGTATACTGAATAACAGCAGCAAGTTTAAGAAGTTTTACTCCCTTTTCATACTGTTCAGGTGTCAGGTGAGTCTTACTCTGCCATGACCTGTCTCTGTATTCGCAACTTTCACCTGCAAGCTGAGTAATGGCTCTCATTGTATCGTGAGTTCCGATGTGATTCATAAGCACATCAATTACACACTTTGGATAATTTTCAAGTATGGTAAGTATCTTATCGGAAAAGCCTTCAACTTTACCTGTGCGTATAAATGAAATAACAGCATCGGCAAAGGGATAGTTCATAACAGAATCAAGTTGTTTACCGCCAAAATAACGGCGTCTCTGACCGTAACTGAACTTATTTGAAGCATCTTCCCACACTTCACCTAAAACAAGAGCATCAGGATTTTCTTCCTTTACTGCTTTTCTGAATCGGTCAAGGAAAATATCTGGAAGTTCATCGGCAACATCAAGTCTCCAGCCTCTTACACCTGTGCGAAGCCATCTTCTTGATATTCCGTTTTCACCTGTGATGAAGTCAAGGAAACCTTCCGACTCCTCAATAACCTCGGGAAGTATACTTATACCCCACCAGGAATGGTATTTATCGGGGTGATTTATGAATTTATACCAACTGTAATAAGGTGATTTTTCCGACTGATAAGCACCTACGGAATTATATCTGCCGTACTTATTGAAGTATATACTGTCATCACCCGTGTGGCTGAAAACGCCGTCAAGAATTACGGAAATACCCTTTTCTTCCGCCTTTTTACAAAGGGAAACAAGGTCTTTTTCAGTACCCAAAAGCGAATCTATTCTACTGTAGTCTGAGGTGTCATATCTGTGATTGCTCTGTGCTTCAAAGATGGGATTGAGATAAAGACAGGTAACACCTAAAGATGCTATGTAATCGAGTTTTTCTTCGATGCCCTTAAGGTCGCCCTGAAAATAGTCATTGTTAAGAACCTTGCCCTCACTTGTGGGCTTCCATTCAGGCTCACCGTAGATATCGGTACGGAGTTTCCGATCTCTGGGCACACAGCATTTTTCCTCGCCGGAAAAATAAAACCTGTCGGGGAAAATCTGATAGAAAAGTCCGCCCTTGAGCCAACCGGGAGTGGTGAAATCTTTAGCATAAACGGAAAGTTGCCAATCTTCCTCCCCTGCCGATACTCTGCCGAGACAGTTACCGCTGTGCTTAATATAACTTCTGCCCCAGGCTGTTTCATATTCAAAATGATAAAAGTAAATATCAGGCTCCTTTGCCGTGTAACCGAGCGCCCACCATTCTTCACTGTCGCCTTCCATTGAAAGCCATTTCATCGGGAGATATTCATAATCACCCCTGTCACTTTTAATAACAAGGTCAACACGGCTGACACCGAAAGAACGCGGCATAATCACCTTGAATACAATGTTTTCACCCATTTTCAAGGCACCGAATTTACTTTTATGAAGAGTGTTGCGTGAATTATAAGGGATAAAATCCATAAAGCACATCCTTTTAGATGAGTTGTAAGTTCTAAGTTTATAAATCAAACATATAAATTTATCAAAGAAATAATGATTGGTGGATAAAAATATGTTTGTTCTTTCCGTAAAATCCGATAAAGCAATTAAATTTTCACTTTGTTTTCTGCTCGCCTTTGCACTGACCATCGGTGCCGTAATATCTGTTGCAAAAGAAAAATCATTACCTGTAAGCAATATAGGCGGAATCGTTATGAGAGCCGAAACCCACGAAGAGAGAATGTCTTTCTTTTCACAGTTCGGATGGGAAATTGATGAAAACCCCGTTCAGGTCAAAGAGGTGATAATACCCGTTGATTTTGACGAAACCTATGAGAAATATAACGACATTCAGCGTCAGCAGAATCTTGACCTTGAAAAATACAAAGGCGCAAGAGTGAAACTTTGGAGTTATAATATACTGAATTATCCCGGCTACGAAAACACCGACGGAATAATCTGCGGAAATATTCTGGTATATGAGGGAATTGTCATAGGCGGAGACATCTGCTCCAATGAACTCAGTGGCTTTATGCACACTTTCACTATGCCTACAGGAGATACTCCTTGATTTCGTTAATAAGGCTTATTTCAACCGTGGCTTTCATATAAAGACCGTCTTCACGGTACTCTTCTGATTCAACCACGCCTTCCTTTCTTATTCTTGCGGCAACAGCACCTGCAGAAAAAGGAAGAAGAAATTCTGCTTTTCTTCTTGTGGGAGGAAGTTCTTTGACAATGGCATCAAGAAGTTCATCGAAACCTTTGCCCTCAAGAGCAGAAATCATAACTGTTTTGCCGAAGGTCGGCATCGAGTAAATATCACCCACAAGGTCACATTTGTTCATTACGGAAATAACAGGCTTACCTGCGCAGCCAAGTTCGTTGAGAAGATTTTTTGTAACCTCAAGATGCTCAGCACTGTGTTCATCGGAGGCATCACAGACGTTAAGAATTACCGTAGCCTGCGCTGCTTCTTCCAGAGTGGATTTGAAAGCCTCAACAAGTTTATGAGGCAGACGGCGGATAAGACCAACCGTATCCACAAGCATTACCTGTCTGCCGTCGGGAAGAATAAGAGCGCGCGAAGTAGGGTCAAGAGTTGCAAAAAGTTTGTTCTCTGCAAGGACACCTGCATTGGTAAGAGCGTTCATAAGAGTGGACTTTCCCGCATTGGTATATCCGACAATAGCCACCGTCTGAACTCCGTCTTTCTCTCTTCTTTTACGCATCTGATTACGGCGCTTTTCAAGATGTTCAAGTTCTTCCTGTAATTTCTGTATTCTTCGTCTTATATGTCTTTTGTCACTTTCAAGTTTGGTTTCACCGGGACCTCTCGTACCGATACCGCCGCCAAGCCTTGAAAGTGCCGTACCCTGACCAGCAAGTCGGGGAAGCTGATATTTAAGTTGGGCAAGTTCAACCTGCAGTTTACCTTCGCTTGTTCTTGCGCGCATAGCAAAAATATCAAGGATAAGCATTGTGCGGTCAATAACTCTCACAGATGTAAGTTTTTCAAGGTTTCTTTGCTGTGAGGGTGAAAGTTCACTGTCAAAAATAAGAATGTCAACCTCATTGCTGTGACAGAAAGCGATAATCTCTGCAAGTTTACCTACACCTACGAAGGTAGCCTTTTCGGGGGCCTCCTTTTTCTGTATAACCTTGCCGACAACCTCTGCACCGGCGGTATATGCAAGTTCTTCAAGTTCGTCAATAGAGGCTTCTGCATCAAATTCTCCCGTATCAACACTAACAAGAAGAGCCTTTTCCTGTTCAGTTTTATTTTCATACATCGGCATAATATACCACCTTAAGTTAAATAGAGTTAATTATAAAACAATAAGTTTCTTTTCGCATTCGGTAAGATTTACACAGCCGTCAGCAGTAACGAGTGCCATATCTTCAATTCTTACACCGAATTCACCGGGAAGATAAATTCCGGGCTCAACAGTTACAATATGACCTTCCTTAAGAACGGCTTTGCTTGAAGGATTAAGTGAGGGTAATTCATGAATTTCCACACCAACACCGTGACCGAGACCGTGACCGAAGCAATCACCGTAGCCCTTATCGGCAATAATCTTTCTTGATACGGCGTCCACATCTTTACAGTTTACGCCTGCCTTAATAGCCTCAAGACCTGCCATCTGTGCTTTGAGAACAGTTTCGTAAACTTCAATCTGCTTTGAGGAAACCTCACCTACGGCAACAGTTCTGGTCATATCCGAATGATAGAACTCTGTGGTTGCACCGTAGTCCATAGTTATAAAGTCCCCTTTTTCAATTTTCTTATCCGTGGGAACTCCGTGAGGAAGCGAACTGTTTTTACCGCTGACACAGATAGTTTCAAAAGAAAGAGCATCAGCACCGTTTTTCAGCATAAAATATTCAAGTTCAAGTGCAACTTCTTTTTCTGTTTTTTCCGTGGAAATAAAACCTAAAATATAGTCGAAGGCTCTTTCGGCAATACGCTGTGCTTTGACAATCTTTGCAGTTTCCGCTTCGTTTTTGACAGTTCTTATTTCGCTTATGGCATTATCAAGTTCACCGTCACAGATAACATCAGCAAAATCAAAGAGTTTTTTAACCTCGTTATATCTCGACACGGTGATTCTTTCACTTTCAGTTTCAAGAGAATTGATACCAAGACTTTTAACAAGAGGTACAAGGTCTGCTTCCATTGATTTAATCTGAAGAATTTCATCACAGGAAGTAATTTTATTCTGTGCGGCTTCGATGTAACGGGAATCAGTCAAAAAGTATGCCTTATCCCCTGTTACAACAAGATAACCGTTAGTTGAATGAAAAGAAGTAAAATAGCAGATATTTTCCTCACTCATAATAAGTGCGGCACTGCCTTTTTCTTTGAGATATGCTTTAAGTTTATTAATCATAGTATTACCAGCCTTTTATCAATACTTATATAAAAAATCACCCAAAGGTATTAAGCCCTCGGGTGATTTTTGCAATTCAATTACTTAAATTTACGCTTACGAGCAGCTTCAGACTTCTTTTTTCTTGCTACTGAAGGCTTTTCATAGTGTTCTCTTTTACGAACTTCCTGAATGATACCATCGCGTGAAGTCTGTCTCTTAAAACGTCTGAGAGCGCTGTCGAGTGACTCGTTCTCTTTAACTTTTACCTGACTCATTTATATTTCCCTCCCTTACCTGTTAGCAGGGGTATATTTCCGTTAAGGATACGAAAAATATTATACATTATAGATTTTCAGTTGTCAAGAGAAATTTCGCAACAATAATAAGATATTTGTATTGTTTTTGAAGTTTTTTATAAAAAATCTGAACAAATTTCTTATTTAACAACGATATTTACAAGTCTTCCCTTAACGTAAAGTTCTTTTACAATAGTTTTGCCTGCGATTTCAGCGGCAATCTTTTCGTCATTCTTTGCAAGTGCAATTGCATCGGCTGCCTCAACATCAGCGGCAACATTAAGTTTAACCTTTACTTTGCCGTTAATCTGTACAACGATTTCAATTTCGTCATCAATGCACTTTGCTTCATCGAAAGAAGGCCACTGAGTTTCAGCAAGCATATTTTCTTCACCGAATACAAGAGCATTGATTTCCTCGGTAACGTGAGGTGCAAAGGGGTTAACAAGAAGAAGAAGTGTTTTAAGTTCTGCCTTATTGATTGAGCCCTTATTGTAGATACCGTTAAGAAGTGTCATAAGTGCAGCAATTGCTGTGTTATATTTGAGTGCTTCGATATCTTCGGTAACCTTCTTGACTGTCTTGTGGAAAGAAGATGAAAGTTCAGCAGAATATTCGTCACCCTCGGTGAGGATTTCCTGTAAATTCCAGATACGGTCTACGAAACGCTTACAACCCTTAACGGAACTTTCTGACCAGGGTGCTGCCTGTTCGTAGTCACCCATAAACAGGACATATGTACGAAGAACGTCTGCACCGTAAACATCAACAACTTCATTAGGATCAATAACATTACCGCGTGACTTACTCATCTTTACGCCATCGGGACCGAGAATAAGACCCTGAGCAGTTCTCTTTGCATAAGGTTCAGCACAAGGTACTGCACCGATATCGTAAAGGAACTTATGCCAGAAACGGGAGTAGATAAGGTGGCGGGTTACGTGTTCCATACCGCCGTTGTACCAGTCAACGGGCATCCAGTATTTAAGTTTATCCATATTGGCAAGTTCGTTGTCGTTATGAGGATCAATATAACGAAGGAAGTACCAGGATGAACCTGCCCACTGAGGCATTGTATCGGTTTCTCTCTTTGCTGCGCCGCCGCACTTGGGACAGGTGCAATTTACGAAAGAATCTATCTTGGCAAGGGGGCTTTCGCCGTCCTGGCCGGGTTCAAAGTTTTCAACATCGGGAAGTTTAAGAGGAAGTTCGGAATAAGGAACAGCAACCATACCGCACTTTTCGCAGTGTACGATGGGAATAGGTTCACCCCAGTAACGCTGACGGTTGAATGCCCAATCCTTCATTTTGTACTGAACGCCTCTTTCACCTATGCTTTTCTTTTCAAGTTCTTCAAGAATACGGGCAATAGATGACTTTTTATCTGTGTAGCCGTTAAGATAATCGGAGTTGACCATTTCGCCGTCACCGGTGTAGGCCTCAACGTCCATATCTCCGCCCTTGATAACCTCAATAATATCAACGCCGAACTTCTTTGCGAAGTCATAGTCTCTCTGGTCGTGAGCAGGAACAGCCATAATCGCGCCTGTACCGTAGCCCATCATAACATAGTCGGAAATAAAGATGGGGATTTTCTTGCCGTTAACGGGATTGATTGCAACAAAGCCGTCAAGTTTTACACCTGTCTTGTCTTTAACAAGTTGTGTTCTTTCAAACTCGGTCTTCTTTGCACATTCGGTTCTGTAATTTTCTACATCACTGAAATTCTTAATCATATCCTTATACTTATCGAGCAAAGGATGTTCGGGAGCCATAACCATAAAGGTTACACCGAAAAGAGTATCAGGACGGGTTGTGTAAATACGGAGAGTTTCCTCTGTATCCTTGACTGTGAAGTTAACGAAAGCACCCGTTGACTTACCAATCCAGTTTTCTTGCTGAAGTTTTACGTTGGGAAGATAGTCAACTTCCTTAAGTCCTTCAAGGAGTTTGTCTGCATATTCGGTAATGCGAAGGTACCATACGTCCTTTGATTTCTGAACGATATCGCTGTGACAGATGTCACACTTACCGCCCTGTGAATCTTCATTGGAAAGAACAACTTTACAGGAGGGGCAGTAGTTAACGAGAGTCTTATCTCTGAAAGCAAGACCGTTTTCGAACATCTTAAGGAAAATCCACTGTGTCCATTTGTAGTAGCCTTCCTCTGTGGTATCAACAACTCTGTTCCAGTCGAAGGAGAAGCCTACTCTTTTAAGCTGACTTGTGAACTTTGCAATATTTGTGTCAGTAACCTGACGGGGATGAATACCGTTTTTGATAGCGTAGTTTTCTGTGGGAAGACCGTAAGCGTCAAAGCCGATGGGGAAAAGCACATTATAGCCTTCCATTCTGCGCTTTCTGGAAATTACTTCAAGACCAGAATAAGCCTTGATGTGACCAACGTGCATACCTGCACCGCTGGGATAAGGGAACTCAACGAGGGCATAGAACTTTTTCTTATCGGAATTATCCTGTGCTTCAAATACACCTGAGTCTTCCCATTTCTTCTGCCATTTTGTTTCAGCATTTCTGAAATCGTAATTCAAATTTATCACTCCGTTTAATTATTTCTTTATTTAAAAATCAGTCTTCCGTAATAATGTCGGAAATGTCAACTGTTTTTGCATCCTGCCATAAGCGTTCAAGGTTATAATAATCACGGCTTTCACCGGTGAAAACGTGAACAAGCACACTGCTGTAATCAAGTAAAATCCAGCCTGTGGCTCTGCCTTCGATATGATGAGGCTCAACACCCTTGAGACCGAGTTCATATTCAATCTCATCAGCGAGAGATTTTACATGAGTATTTGATGTACCCGAAGCAATTACAAAGTAATCGGCAACGATTGAGTGCTCGGTTATTTCAATAACCTTGATGTCAATTGCCTTTTTCTTATCAAGGACTTTTACTATTTCTTTTGCAAGTTCAAGTTCTGTCATATATTTCTCCTTTATTTATTCATTACAAGTTCATTATAAAAATCAAGACTGTCGTGATGGATGACCGTCTCCTTTGCAGAAAGGGTTTTAAGAGTATACTGCAGAGAATAAAGACAGGCTTCGTCCAGACCTTTTTCTGCAGATAAATACCTCATCGTACCGACATCGGGGTAATTTCTTTCAGCAGAGATATAATCAGCCACATATATAATCTTATCAAAAAGGCTCATTCCCGCTTTGCCTGTGGTGTGGTACCGTACAGCGGAAAGAATTTCTTTATCGGTAATACCAAGTTCCGTTCTCAGGTAAGCCTCCCCTGCCATAGCATGCCATAGTTTGGGGTTGCTTTTTTCAGTACGGCTTAATATTATACCACCTTTTTCAATCATTTTCAACATATCGGCATCATTTTCATTTTTCATTATGTCGTGAAGAAGTCCTGCAAAATATGCCTTATCCCTGTCAGCGCCGTAAAGTGAGGCAAGATATGCGGCACTGTCGGCAACATTAAGAGAATGAAGGAAGCGGTAACTGTCAAGGCGTTCGCTCAAAATTTTCTTATACTCACCGAAGGGACTTTCGTAAAGAAGGTTAAGTCTTAAATAATCATAAACCTTATCCGAAACAAGATTTCTTACATCTTCTCCTTTTTTAAGTTTTCCGCGGATTTCTGTAGAACTGCACTCGAAAGGCTCAATGTCTGCAAGAATTATTTCATCATTACTGCTGTCAAGACTTAATGTTTCCGAAGCGTATCGGGATAAATCCTCAAAGGAAATACTGTCAGCACGGGAAGCAACACACAAGGTTGCCACGGAAAGAATATCTTCATAGCGATACCATTTATGAAAACTCAGAAGCATATCCGAGCCGACAATGAGAAACAGTTCATCGTCGGGATATATTTCTTTAAGAGCCGTCATAGTGTCAACGGTATAACTTTTGCCCTCGCGCTTAATTTCAAGGTCACTGACAGAATAGTAGTCCTCGGTAAACATAAGACGGCACATTTCAAGTCTGTCCTTACCGTCAGCAAGTTCTTTGCCTGCCTTATGAGGCGGAGTAAAGGTGGGCATAATTATGACTTTATCAAGTTCTGCCCTCGTTTTCATTTCCTCGGCTAGCTTCTTATGTCCTTTATGGACAGGGTTGAAAGTTCCGCCGAAAATACCGATACGCATTATAATCAGCCTCTCTTTGCGCCTTTGAATGCGAATTTTTTATTCTTCTCTTTTCTTAAAGCAAGTTGCTTTTCTTTCTGAAGTTTTGCGGCTTTCTTTTTATTCTGTTCTTTTTTGAGAGCCTTTTCCTTAAGTTCGGGGCTTTCTCTGTAAAGAACTATGACTCCGCCGATAACCTGTATAACCTCTGCACCTGTAGCGGCGGCAAGTTCATCTGCTGTCTGCCTCGGTGTTATGGGTGAAGATTCAAGAAGAACCTTTACTTTTATAAGTTCTCTGGCTCTGAGTGCATCATCTGTCTGTTTTATTAAAGCGTCGGACATACCGCCTTTACCAACCTGAAAAAGAGGTTCAAGGTGGTTAGCCTGCGCTCTGAATGCTGCTCTTTCTTTACCTGTCATTTAATCTGCTCCTCTAATTTTTCTAAAATTAAATCAATATCTTCTGTGCTTTCATAAATTTTACTTTCTAACTCTTCAAACTTTTCAAGAATATCTTCATGCTCCTCAAGATATTCTTCTGTTTGACATACATCTGAAAAATCAAAATTTTCAGGGAACAATGCAATTGCCTTTCTGAGCATCCTCGGATATATTTCTGATTTATTCTTTTCAAGATATTCAGAAGTTATTACACAGTGCTTTGAATAATCGGTGGAGAAATATGCTTCAAATCCGCCTGAGTTAACTTCATTAACAAAGCCTTCACATAGAACAAATTCCTTTTCCTTTTCGGTTAAAATGTCAATATTCTCTCCGAAATTACATCTGCTGTGCAAATCAGAATCATCTCTGCTTCTGAAAATATTATACTGTTTCTTAATCTTTGTCCATTCATCAGAACATCCCAGAATTTCAGCAAATTCTTCAGTATCATTGACTCTTTCTGCATATAAAAGCAAATAGTTTTCCGCCTTTAGTTTGTCATTATTTTTATCAAAATACAAACCTAACAAAAGGAATGTGAAACCCCACAAATCATCGTTTCCAACCTTTTCAATCACAGAAACTTCTTTTGAGCAATCTAAACCCATTTTATATTTGAACTCAAATAAATTTGCATAAGCGTTCACTATTTTAGGTGTAAGTTTACTTTTCGATGAAACATATTTTTCCAGAATCTCAACCGCTTTTTCCTTTTCACCTGATTCAAACATGATAGAAACTTCATCGATATTCATTCGAACATCCTCCTCTTTTGAATCAAAATGAAGGCATTAATTCTTTCAATTTTTCAAGTGCATTGCCTCTGTGGCTTATAGCATCCTTTTCATCGGCAGAAATCTCTGCAAGGCTCTTATCCCCTATCATAAAGACGGGATCATAACCGAAGCCGTTTTCACCCTTCTTTTCGTAGCCGATTTTACCTTCGCATCTGCCCTCGGCAGTAATTTCTTTTCCGTCGGGGAAACTTACACAGATAGCACAAGCGAAATATGCCGTTCTCTTTTCGTCGGGTACACCTTCAAGGTTTTCGAGAAGTTTTACGATATTACCCTCATCGTCGCCGTGTACACCGCTGTATCTTGCAGAATAGACACCGGGCTCACCGCCAAGTGCGTCAACACAAAGTCCGCTGTCATCGGCAATACAGATAAGACCGCTTTCCTTGCATCCGCTTTCGGCTTTTATACGGGCATTTTCCATAAAGGTAGTGCCTGTTTCTTCCACATCAGTAAGAACGATACCTATATCAGTGTCTGTCACAACCTCGTAGCCCATAGGTGCAAGAATACGTGCCATTTCAGTAAGTTTATGTTTATTATGGGTGGCTATAAGAATTTTCATTCTCACTCCTCCTCGGCTGTTGATGTATCTTCAAAGAGTGCCTTTGCGAAAACCTTGGGATTAAAAGGTTGTAAATCGTCAATCTGTTCGCCGACACCGATAAATTTAACGGGAAGTTTAAGTTCATTCTTGATCGCAAGAACAACACCGCCTCGTGCCGTACCGTCAAGTTTTGTAAGGGCAATACCCGTAAGTTCGGCTACATTCATAAATTCCTTTGCCTGGCTTACGGCGTTCTGGCCTGTGGTAGCGTCAAGAACAAGAAGAATTTCACGGTCAGCATAGGGAAGTTCCTTTTCAACCACACGGTAAATCTTTGCAAGTTCGTCCATAAGATTTTTCTTGTTATGAAGTCTGCCTGCTGTATCACAGATGATGATATCACAGTCACGGGAAACACCTGCGCTGATGGTGTCATAAACAACAGCGGCAGGATCTGCGCCCTCTTTGTGCTTGACAATGTCAACGCCTGCTCTGTCTGCCCACACTTCAAGTTGTTCAATAGCAGCCGCACGGAAAGTATCTGCCGCACCGAGAATAACCTTTTTGCCTTCTCTTTTATACATAGCGGCAAGTTTACCGATGGTGGTGGTTTTTCCTACACCGTTAACACCGATAACGAGAATAACGGACGGAATGGTGATAAGTCCCATATCCTCACCGCCGTCAATCATATCGGCAACAATATCGGCGATAATCATCTTTGCGTGCTTGGGATTGCGCACCTCATTTTTATTTACTCTTTTACGGAGTTCTTCAACTATATCCGTGGCAGTAACAACGCCCACATCACCCATAATGAGTGCTTCTTCAAGGTCATCATATAAATCGTCGGTTATTTCTTCGTATGCTCCGAGAACATCTTCAATTCTGCCGGTCATACCCTCTCTTGTCTTTTTAAGTCCGAAACCGAACTTTTTAAAAATACCCATTATAATACCTCCTTAACCGGTTATACCAAGTGATTTTGCAAGTTCTGCCGTCTTGAGTTCAAGAAGTTTTGATACGCCCTGTTCCTGCATTGTAATACCGTAGAGCATATCTGCTTCTTCCATTGTACCGCGACGGTGAGTAATAAGAATGAACTGTGTGTTTTCCGTCATTCGTCTTACGTACTGGGCATATCTTGTTACGTTAACATCATCAAGAGCAGCCTCAACCTCGTCAAAAATGCAGAAGGGTGCCGGGTTTACCTTCATAATCGCAAAGAGAAGCGCGATGGCTGAAAGTCCCTTTTCACCGCCTGAGAGAGAATCAAGACGTTTAACATTTTTTCCCGGCGGCTGTAATTTGATATCAATGTTACTTTCGAGAACATCCGTAGGGTCTTCGAGAATAAGTTCGGCTTTACCGCCGCCGAAAAGTTCACAGAAAGTCTCATTGAAGTTATGGTTGATTTTCGTGAACTGCTCTCTGAACTGAGTGGACATTTTATCGGTAAGTTCACCGATAAGACGGATAAGTTCTCTTTTACTCTTTTCTACGTCACCCACCTGAGTTGACATAAATTCATAGCGCTGACTTACTTCTTTATACTCTTCAATAGCGCCGACATTCACAGAGCCGAGTGCTCTTATGGAGCCTTTTATTTCGTGAAGACGTTTCTGCGCACCCTTTGGGTCTTCGGGGCGCTCTGCAACGGCTTCAGCCTCACGCTTGGTAAGTTGATACTCATCGTAAAGCTTGCCCAAAGTGTCTTCATAGTCCTTGTTCATCGTCTCTTTTCTTTCTTCGAGACGGGCAAGTTCGCCGCTGATTTTTTCTCTTTCGGCTGACTTGGCTCTTTCATTTACACGGAGTTTTGAGGAACGTTCTTCCTCTTCACTTCTCTTCTTCTGAAGTGAGATAATCTCCTGCTTTGCTTTTTCTGATTCAAGGTGAATGTTTTCGGCAAGAAGTGAAAGTGCCTCAATTTCCTTTTCGATTTCTGCGTTTCTTGCTTTTATTGCATCAATTTCTTTATCAAGTTGTTTGTCTCTGTCTTCATGGTCAATAAGTCTTGCCTTAAGAAGATTTAGTGCCTGTGTGCGTGCAGACATATCCTTGTCGGCACCGTGAATCTCAAGATTAATTTTTGAAATCTTTGAAGTAATCTCTTCCCTCTTTTCGGAAAGTTCACTTCTCTTTCTGCCTAAGGTTTCACCAAGAATTTCTTTCTCTTCAATGGTTTTGGTAAGTTCTTTTACCTTACTGCTTGCATCCTCGTAGGAAGACTGCAAACGGACAATCCTTTCGTCCGCGCTGTTCTTTTCACCTGCAAGTTCGTCTACACCGCTTTTTGCTGTATAGAACTGTTCACAGATAAGATTGAACTGACCTTCAAGACGGATTTTTTCTTCCTGTGAAGCAAGAAGACTTTCCTTTTCCGTCTCAAGTTCACGGCTGATATGTGAAAGTTCATCTTCAACTTTTGCATACTGATTTTCAAGTTCAGCAACAGTTTTTGAAAGTTCTTTTTCTTTTTCTTTGAGTTTTTCAATTTCGTTACTGCGGGAAAGAATACCGATGTTCTGTATAGCAGATCCGCCTGTCATTGAACCGCCGGGGTTTACTACCTGACCGTCAAGAGTAACGATTTTGAAACGGTGAGAATATTTTTTACCTATCGCAATTGCACAACTAAGGTCTTCCGCAATAACAGTCTTACCCAGAAGTGAAGATATAATCTCGGCATATTTTCCGTCATAAGTGAGAAGATTGGTTGCTATATCAATATATCCGTAGCAGTCTTCAAGACCTTCTTCCTGTAAACTTTTTCCTTTAACGGAAGAAACGGGCTGGAAGGTTGCTCTGCCGGCATTGGTGCTTTTAAGGAAGTTGATGGCAACCTTTGCATCGTTTTCCGTTTCGGTAACGATGTTCTGCACAGCATTACCGAGAGCAGTTTCTATGGCTACGGCATACTCTTCCTTAACGGAGATAAGTTGAGAAAGTGTGCCGTGAATGCCTCTCAGTGCACCCTTTTCGCTTTCCTTGATAACCTTTTTAACTGCACCGGAATAGCCTTCCATACTCTTTTCGAGTTCTTCAAGCATTTTTATTTTTGAGGTGACGCGCTGTGCTTCAAAAGCCTTTTCGTCAAGTTCTTTTTTGAGTGTGTCTGCTTTTGCGTCTTTACTTTTGAATCTTAATGTGTAACCCTCAACAGAGTTTGTAAGTTCTTCAATTTCCTTTTCGCAATCGGCAAGTTCTTTTTCACTTTTCGTTTTTTCATAATTGAGGTTATCAACAGTTTCCTGTCTTTGTGAAATAAGAGAATCGATAACCTCAACTCTTGCTTTGATTTCATTTATGGAAGAAAGAACAGTAGAAACGGAAACGCGGTAATCGGCAAGTTCTTTAGTAAGAAGTGCCACAGTTCTTGCGATTTCGTTGGATTCGTCGAGAAGTGCTCCGCCTTCATTCTGCATTCTGTCAAGTTCTGCATTCACTTTATTGAGTTCCGCTGTTTTTTCATCACGGATATTTTTTATCTGGAAAATAAGTTTCTCTTCATTTTCTATTTCTTTGAGAAGTTGATTCTGACTACTTTCGGAATCATATCTGTCGCGGGAAATTCTTTCTATGGTGTCGTTGTTATGCTCGATAGAGTTTCTTAAAACAGCCTGTTCACTTCCTGCATTTGCCGCTTTTTCCTCAAGTGCAGAAATACTCTGACGGATTTCGTCGATTCTTATGTTTATACTCTGAGTATCGGCAATGCTTTTTTCAATCATACGCTCGATTTCGGAAAGTTCTTCTTCCGTATCGGAATAATGACCGGAAGCGATGGCTATATTGTCCTCCTGTTTGCGGAGTTCTTCACGGATTTTATCAATATTATAAAGCCATAAACCGATTTCAAGTTCCTTTTTTTCACCTGCAAGCACAAGGAATTTTTCCGCTTTATCACTCTGATGTTTAAGAGGTCCTATTCTGCTTTCAAGTTCGGTAAGAATATCTCTCAGACGGATAAGATTTTCTTCTGCCTGATCGAGTTTTTTCAGCGAATCATTTCTTCTGTAACGGTAGGAAGAAATTCCTGCTGCCTCTTCAAACATTTCGCGACATTCCTTACCCTTACCGCTGACCATATCGGCAATCTTACCCTGACTGACCATTGAATAACCGTCTCTGCCGAGACCTGTATCCATAAAAAGTTCATGAACATCCTTAAGGCGCACATTCACACCGTTGATTTTATATTCGCTTTCACCCGAACGGTAATATCTTCTTGTGACGGCGACCTCATCCGTATCGGCACCCTTTATGGACCTGTCTTTGTTGTCAAGGCGCAAAGTTACCTGGGCAAAGCCGTGGGCTTTTCTGATTTTTGTGCCGTCAAAGATAACGTCTTCCATTTTTGAGCCGCGCAGAGACTTACTCGACTGCTCACCGAGTACCCATCTTACGGCATCTGAAATATTACTTTTACCGCTTCCGTTAGGGCCGACAACAGCCGTTATGCCCTTACCGAAAGTCAGTACGGTTTTTTCGGGGAAAGATTTAAATCCCTGCATTTCAAGTGATGTTAATATCATTCCGTTAACCTCACACTTACTTCATATTTTTTGTATTCATGATTTCCTTTGATTTTTGCTGTATATCCCATAAAAGAAAGTTCTTTTATATTTGACTTTTTCTGACCTGATGCCATCGAAATATAAGAACTTCCCACAGTAATTTCTATTTTTCCGTTTTTAAGTTTCTGCTTTTCAAGTTCTTCTTTTATAAGACGAAGATAAATTTTACTTTCGGCAAGTTCCCTGAAAGCGGGATGATAGGCACCTGCCACAAAGCCTTCTTCCACGTTTCCTCCGGAATGGAGTCCGAGCCTTATAACCTTAACATCGGCTTCGTGAAACATAAGAAGAATTTCGGCACAAAGGTCTGCCGCTTCTTCGGTGCTCTGAGGTGTGTACACACCCTTTTCAAAAAGAGTGCAAAGGGTTGTATTTTCAAGAACAACCGTAGGATAAATTCTTGCCGTATCGGGTTTTAAGGATATGAGTTTCTTCGCCGTTTCAAGGGATTTTTCTTTTGTGTCACCGTAAAGTCCTGTCATCATCTGCACACCGAACTCAAAGCCGTATTCTTTTATTAAACAGGCAGATTTTACCACATCGGCTGAAGTATGTCCCCTTTCGTTAAGAAAAAGAACTTCATCATCCATACTCTGACAGCCGAGTTCAATGGATGTCACTCTGTTTTCTTTAAGCAGAGTCAGAACCTCTTCGTCAATACAGTCGGGACGGGTTGATATTCTTATACCCTTGAAAAATCCTTTATCCACATATTCTTTGGCTTTTTTTAGAAGAGAGAGCATATACCCTCTTTCTATTGCCGTGAAACTTCCGCCGAAGAATGCTATCTCACCCTCACCGCATACGGATGAGGAAAGAGCAATTTCTACTGCCTTTTCTATATCTTCAACTTTTAAGGGCTTTGTTTTACCCGAAATTGTTTTCTGGTTACAGAAACTGCATCTGTGCGGACAGCCTTCATCAGGCACAAATAATGCTACATTAATATGCTTCAAAACTTCACACCCATAAGTTCAAGAGCCTGTTTTGCCGCCTGCTGTTCTGCAATCTTTTTGCTTTTACCCTTACCGCAACCGATAGTGTTACTGTTAAGGTAAACCTCAACTTCAAAGCGTTTGTCATGGTCGGGACCGCTTTCGGCAACAACGGCATAAGATAGATGTTCATCGGGATTTTTCTGTATAATTTCCTGTAGAACTGTTTTATAGTCAACGAAAGAAAGTTGTTCCTGAGCCGCTTTTTTTACAAAGTCAAGAACGAAATTTCTTGCATTTTCAAGTCCGCCGTCAAGATAAATTGCGGCTATCACCGCTTCAAAGGCATCGGCAAGAATTGAGGCGCGTTTTCTGCCGCCTGTTCTTTCCTCGCCTCTTCCGAGTAAAATATACTTGCCCAAGTCTATCTCCTTAGCAAAACCGTGAAGAGATTTTTCACAGGCACACGCGGCTCTCTTCTTTGTCATTTCGCCTTCGGGAAGGTGATTGAGGTTGTGATAGAAATATTCGGCAGTAATTACGCCGAGAACCGAGTCACCGAGAAATTCAAGTCTTTCGTTGCAGTCGCCTGAAAGTTGTTTTTCATTGGCGTAAGAGGAATGGGTAAGGGCTGTACGGATAAGATTTTTATCTTTAAACTTGTAACCGATTACTTTTTCAAAATCTTCTATACTCATTCTTTATCCCCTCCTGTACTCATATATCTTTCAAAATCTTCAAGGCCTCTTTGAGAGAGAGCCATATAACGTTCTTTTTTATCTCTTATTTTAGGCTCAATGGGAGGCAGAACACCGAAGTTTGCACCCATTGGCTGGAAATTTGTGACCGTGGGGTCACTTATATATCGGCTCAAAGCACCTATCATTGTAGTTTCGGGAAGGATGCAAGATTCTTCATCCTTAAGGTATCTTAACATATTCATACCTGCCATTATTCCCGAAGCGGCTGATTCCATATAGCCTTCCACACCCGTTATCTGTCCTGCAAAGAAAAGACCATGTCTTTGTCTGAAACTGAAGTCACCGTTCAAAAGTCTGGGTGAATCAATGAAAGTGTTTCTGTGCATAACCCCGTAGCGGACAAACTCGGCATTTTCCAAAGCAGGTATCATCGAAAAAACTCTTTTCTGCTCGCCGAATTTAAGATTTGTCTGAAAACCGACAAGATTGAAAAGTGTGCCGCTGCTGTTTTCTTTTCTCAGTTGAAGAACTGCCCAGGGACGGTGTCCCGTTTTCGGGTCACGGAGACCGACGGGCTTGAGAGGTCCGAAGCGCATTGTATCTTTACCTCTTGAAGCCATTACTTCAATGGGCATACAGCCTTCGTAGACGTCTTTTCTTTTGTCAAAAGAGTGGGTTTCAGCCGATTCGGCATTAATCAGTGCGTCATAGAAGGCTTCATACTCTTCCTTATTCATCGGACAGTTTATGTAATCGTCCTCGCCGCCTCTTTCATATCTTGAAGCGCAGAAGGACTTGTCCTTATTTATGCTGTCATAAGTAACGATAGGCGCCGCCGCATCAAAAAAGTGAAGACCGTCTCCGCAGATTCCGGCGATTTTTTCGCTGAGAGCATCACTTGCAAGAGGTCCTGCAGCAATTATAACGTTGCCTTCGGGAATTGAAGTAACTTCCTCATTTATAACGGTAATATTCGGATGTGAGGAAATCTTTTCGGTAATGAGCCTTGAAAACTCGTCTCTGTCCACGGCAAGGGCGCCGCCTGCGGGAACTTTGCACATATAGGCACATTCAATACAGAGAGAACCGAGTCTGCGCATTTCCTCTTTAAGAAGTCCTGCAGCAGATTCAACTCTTTCGGCTTTAAGTGAATTGGAACAGACAAGTTCCGCAAAAGACGGAAGTTTATGAGCAGGAGAGAATTTTACAGGTTTCATTTCATAAAGTTCAGTTTTAATACCTGCGTTTGCAAGATACCAGGCTGCTTCAACGCCTGCAAGGCCTGCGCCTATTACTTTTACAGTTTCGCTGCTCATTCCTTCACCGCCTTCTTTTTATTCTTTGTCGCTTTTTTTCTTTCTTGTTGCTTTTGCTGAATAGCCGCACTTTTCGTCAAGACAGTTGAGCATTCCGCCCTTTGCCTTAAAGAGAGATTTACCGCACTTGGGACATTTTTCGTTTGTGGGTTTATCCCATGTCATAAAATTACACTCAGGCCATTTATCACAGCCGAAGAAGGTGTAACCTCTTTTTGATTTTTTGGAAATAACCTTGCCGCCGCAAACGGGACAGACAGCATCGGTTTCAATCACATAAGGTTTTGTTGTTTTACATTCGGGGTAAGCAGGACAGGCAAGGAATTTACCGAATCTGCCCACTTTGATAACCATCATTCTTCCGCACTTTTCGCAGGGAATATCGGTTTCATCTTCCTTGAGTTGAATTTTTACGCCGTCCATTTCAGCCTTTGCTTTCTGTAAGGTCTGCTCAAAGTCACCGTAAAATTCGTGGAGCATTTTTATATAATCCTGCGTGCCTTCACCTACACGGTCAAGGTCACTTTCAAGTTGTGCGGTAAATTTGATATTGACTATATTTTTGAACTTCTCCTTGAGAAGGTTTACTATTGCCTCGCCGAGCTCAGTGGGAACAAGTTGCTTTGATTTTCTTACCACATATTCACGTTTTACGATAGTCGAAATAATTGTTGCATAGGTACTCGGTCTGCCCACACCGTTTTCTTCAAGAGTTTTGATAAGTGACTCTTCAGTATATCTTGCGGGAGGCTGAGTGAAATGCTGCTGTTTATCGAGTGTTTTAAGTTTAAGAGCATCGTCTTTTCCGAGACCGTCGGGAAGTTTGGATTTGTCTTCATCCTTGTCACCGATATCGTAAAGAACGGTAAAGCCGTCAAATTTTACAGAATAACCGCTTGCTGTGAAAAGGCAATATCTGTCTTGGTTGTCTTTTATACCCTTGATTTCAAGTTTTTGTGTGTTCTGTACACAGGAAGCCATAAGGGAAGCCACAAAACGGTTCCAGATAAGAGTGTAAAGTTTAAGTTGTTCAGGAGTAAGACTGTCCTTTACCATAGCGGGAGTGAGAGAAACGGTGGAAGGTCGGATTGCTTCGTGGCCGTCCTGAGCGTTACTTCTTGACTTATAGTAACGGGGCTTTTCGGGAAGGTATTTTACACCGTAGGTATCCTTGATAAACTCTTCCGTAGCCTGTCTTGCCTCTTCGGAAATACGGAGCGAGTCGGTTCTCATATAGGTTATAAGACCGATTGAGCCGTAGCCGGGAACAGTCACACCTTCGTAAAGTTCCTGAGCAATTTTCATTGTTCTTTCTGCTCTGAAGCCGAGTTTCTTTGACGCTTCCTGCTGAAGGGTTGAGGTAATGAAAGGAGGCGCAGGATTTTTCTTTCTTGTGCCGTTTTTAAGGGAACTGATAAAGTAATCTGCCCCATCAAGTCTTGAGATGATTTCATCGGTCTGTGCCTGACTTTTAAGTTCAATCTTGCCCGTTTCATCACCGTAAAAAGAAGCAGTGAGGCTCTTTCTGGAAACATTGAACTTTGCTTCAAGTGACCAGTATTCTTCGGGCACAAAGGCACGGATTTCGTTTTCTTTGTCAACAATCATTCTCACAGCAACGCTCTGTACACGTCCTGCGGAAAGACCTCTTCTTATCTTCTGCGAGACAAAGGGGCTGAGTTTATAACCGACAAGACGGTCAAGGATACGTCTTGCCTGCTGAGCGTTAACAAGGTCAAGGTCAACCTTTCTCGGGTTTGCCATACCGTTCCTGACACCTGTTTTGGTAATTTCGTTAAAGGTAACTCTGTTGAGTTTATTAAGGTCAAGACCTAAAATTTCAGCAAGATGCCAGGATATTGCTTCTCCCTCACGGTCAGGGTCGGTTGCAAGAAATACTTCGTCACTTTCGGCAACTGCTGTTTTCAGTTCCTTGACGAGTTTTTCCTTTCCTTTTACTATGCTGTACTTAGGTGCAAAGTCGTTTTTTACATCAACGCTCATCCTCGCTGCAGGCAAATCCCTTATATGTCCCTTTGAAGCGACAATATTATATCCGCTTCCGAGATAGTTTTTGAGAGTTTTTGCCTTTGAAGGAGATTCGACAATAATTAAATTCGCCATATATTTTCACCTTTTCATAAATTTATTAATTAAGACGGTAACTGTTCGGACTTTCCTTGGTGATAATTCCGTTTATCTCAAGTTCCGTGAGCGCTGCAAGGACATTCCTCACCTGTAGTTCCGATTCTCTTACAATAGCATCGAAATCGCTTATACCGTCGGACATTATATTATACACTATTCCTGCATTTTTAGAAATAGTTTCCATGTTAATTTTTTGATTTTTTTCAATATTTTTTACTTCTTTTTCAACAAATGCTTCTGTTTTTTCTTCTGAAGAGGATTTTTTTCTTCCTCTCTTTTTAAAGGAAGATGCTTCATTGTCTATATTTTCAAAAGGATTACCCGTTTTCTCAAGTCGACTTTTTCTTTTCTTTGCCCAGGGAATTATATCCTTTGCAGAGAAAACAGGTTTTGCTCCTTCTGTTATTAACTGATTTGAGCCTTCAAAATTTCCGCTTTTGATATCGCCGGGCAATACAAAAAGGTCTCTGCCCTGCTTCACAGCATGCCTCGCCGTACTGAAAGTACCGCTGATTTTTGCCGCTTCAGCAATAACAACACCGCTTGTCATACCCGAAATTATTCGGTTTCTTTGAGGGAATGAGCCGGGAGTAACATTGGTATAGGGCGGAAATTCGGTTATGAGCGCGCCGTTTTCGGCAACTCTTTTTCTCAGACTGCTGTTTTCGGGAAGATACCCCGAGCCGTGACCGCAACCCATAACAAGCACCGTTTTGCCGCCGCTTTCAATGGCAGTTCTGTGAGCAATTGTATCAATACCCAGCGCGCCGCCACTTACGATAAGCACACCGTTTTCGCAAAGTTCACCTACGATTACCTGAGTCGCTTCTTCACCGTACTGAGACGGTGTACGGCTGCCGATAACACCGAGAGCATCTTTACTGTTAAGACAGGTGTAATCTCCTCTGACATATAGAACCAGAGGGTAATTTTCGATTTCAAGAAGTCTTTTCGGGTAATATTCGCTGTCGGGAGTTATGATATGTATTTTATGCTTATGGCAAAAATCGGAAACATCATAATATTTTTCAATATCCTCAGATTTTATTTTTCCTACAGTACGAGGACCGATACCCTTGATACAGGCATCCTTAAGTTCCTTTGACGTGGCATCGTAGACACCTTTTGCATCACCAAAAACCTCAATAAGTTCTTTTGCACTTTTGGCATATCCCAAAGCGCCCTGAAGCCAGAGCCAATAAATTTCATTTTCCATGCCGTTACCTCATCATCTCCCACATGGTTATGGCAGCGGCCATTGATGCATTGAGCGACTCTGCATTTCCCTGCATGGGAATTGTCACTTTCTCACAAAGAGAAAACACCTCTTCACTCACTCCGTTGCCTTCATTGCCTATAACACAGATAACATCACCATCCATGGGAACTTCCGTTATTTTCCGGGCTGAAGAATCGGGTGAAGTGGCATAGACTTTAACACCTTTGTATTTGAAAGTTTCAAGGTCGAGACAGAGATTTTCGCTTTCGTAAACAGGTAATCTCAAAAGAGAGCCCATAGCAGCCCGCTGACTTTTGGGTGAATAGTGGTCGCAGCAACCGTAAACTATTGCGCCCTTTATACCGAGAGCCTCGGCAGTACGGCATATTGCGCCGAGATTTGCAGGATCCTGAATATTTTCCAGAGCAATATACTTGCCGTTTATACAGGCGGAAGAAAGAGGAAGAGTATCTCCTTTTTCGCAAAGGCAGAAGAAGCCCTGGGAAGTTTGTGTAAGAGCCAGTTTATTCGCAACTGCCTCGGATATAAGAAAAGATTCCTTTGACTTTGAACAGATAAAATCAGCATCAGCAGTAAATTTTTCGTAAGCCTTGTCCGTAAAGAAAGCGTACCTGATAACAGTACCGGTAAGGGCGCTGTCACGGCAAAGCCTTACACCTTCAAGAAAGAACAAGCCTGTCTCTTTTCTTGCCTTTGAAGAGGCGGCAACCTTAACTGCCAACTTGATTTTTTCATTTGAAACACTGTCAAGTCTGTTCATCTTTTCATCTCTTTTCCGTTAATTTTAAGGTGATTTTTGTACCTTTTAAAAACACAAATACGCCCGAGAAAAAATCTCGGACGCAAGTTTTTGAAATTAAAGAGCAGCCTTTGCCTTTTCAACAAGTGCTGTGAAAGCTGCGGGATCAGCGATAGCGATTTCTGAGAGCATCTTTCTGTTAAGAGTGATGTCTGCTTTTTTAAGGCCGTTCATAAATGTTGAGTAGTTCATGCCGTTAGCCTTGCAAGCTGCGGAAATTCTTGTGATCCAAAGACGGCGGAAATCTCTTTTCTTCTGCTTTCTGCCGATGTAAGCATAGTTACCGGACTTCATAACAGCCTGTTTTGCTGTCTTGAAGAGGCTGTGCTTTGAGCCATAGTAACCTTTAGCAAGTTTTAATACTTTATTTCTTCTCTTACGAGTCATCATTGCGCCTTTAATACGAGCCATGATAAGTTACCTCCATTATTTTTTCTTACTTATTATTTGTAGGGGATCAAGCGTTTGATCTGCTTCTGATTTGTTGTGTCTGCAACAGTTGTCTGACGAAGACCTCTCTTACGCTTTGTGCTTTTCTTTGTAAGGATATGCGACTTATTTGCATGGCCGCGAATAGGCTTACCGTTCTTTGACAAT
>JAZSPI010000048.1:0-7102 GCA_045537395.1 Acutalibacteraceae bacterium
TGGTCAATGAAGCAGAAAATACACTTGTTTTTACAGTGATGCTGTTCATCCATAAGAAAATTATCGAACTCAAAGCCCAATTCTTCCTCTTCATCTTTTTTTATACGGGTATATTTGATTTTTTCACCGCTTTTAAACTCTGCAAGAATTTCTCTTTCCTTGGCATAAAACTGATAATCAAGAAAATCATTGACAGGATTACGGTTGAGAGAAAGAAGAATATCACCGTTTTTAATTCCCCTGCCGTAAGCGGGTGATTTTTTTACAATGCTTTTAATTCTGACAGCCACAACATTCTTCCTCCTTCTTTATCGGTTTAATTAAAGCAAAAAGGCAGAGAAAGCAGTACCGCTTCTCCACCTCTCAAAGTTCAAAGGCTTAGTCTTCGTCCTTTGCAATTACCTGCTTACCTTTGTAGTAACCACACTCAGCGCAAACCTTGTGGGGAACTGTATAAGCGCCGCACTGCTTGCATCTTACAAGTGTAGGAGCGTCGAGCTTCCACACGTTTGAACGTCTCTTGTCTCTTCTTGCCTTTGATACTCTTCTCTTTGGTACTGCCATTGCCCAGCACCTCCTTATAAATAATAATAAATGAATAACCTTTTAATCTTCCAATAACTCAAGCAAAGACTCCAAACGGGGGTCTATGTCTTTTTTGCAGTTACAGGAATCTGTGTTAAGATTTGCACCGCATTTGGTACAAACTCCCTTACAATCCTCTTTACAAAGAAACTTTGAAGGAAGAGCAAGGAATATGTCTTCTAAAGTGAGTTGAAGCAAATCAAGTTTCATATCCTCAATAAGAATGTAATCATCGTTATCATCCTCATTAAGTGAAGAAACAAGTCCGTGAATCATAGGAACTTCAAAGTCGAGTTTTACGGGCTCTGCACATCGGTCACAGAATACCTGCAAACTGAAAACAGCCTTTGCCTCAATTGTTACAACTCCGACTACGTTTTTGATTTCACCCTTAACTGAAACAGGTGTCGTGAATGGAAACACACCGTCCAATTCTTCTTTTGAAAAATCAAATTCACAGTCAACGGGAAGTCTGTTGACTCCACCGCCGAATAAACTTTCAAGTGCAATATACATAACTCACCTCATATTAACAGATAACATTATATAGATATAGGGTTGATTTGTCAATAAAAAACTGAAAAATTCTTAAAAAACTGTAACGATAGACTTTATTTTTTGGTTTTAAAGGTGAATATATCGGAAAAACTGCTGTAGTATTTTTTACTGCCGAGTGTTTTCACAGCCTTTATCTTGAATTTATAGGATGTACCGGAAGAAAGATTTTTTACCTTATATGTTGTCTTTCCTTTAACGGTGGCAACAGATACATATTTATCCTTCTTCTTATCGTATTTATAAATCTGATACGAACCCGCACCGCTTACGCTCTTCCAGGAAAGAGTGAGTGTCTCTTTTGCCACAGCAGAGGTCTTAACTTCTTTCACCTTGTCCGGAAGTGTGGTGACCTTAAAGACGGAGGATGTGTTAACTGACGCGTCCTTACCGTCAATACGTCTGACAGATTTAATTTTATACTTATATGTTTTACCGGGGGTAAGTTCTTTATGGGTATATTTGTTAGTCTTTACCGTGGCAATCTTGACATACTTCTTCTTTGAGGCACTGTAACGGTAAACATAGTAGCGATCCGTTCCTTTGGTCTTGTTCCAATTAAGAGTAAAAGAAGTTGTCTTTACAGCGGAAGTCTTAAGTTCCGTTACCTTTTCGGGCTTTGTACGGAATTTGATTTTTGTTCCGCTATGGGTAAAGGTTCCGTAGGTTGTCTTAATCACAGGATTCACTCTCAGTGTATAAGCCTTGCCTGCATCCTTGCCCTTAAGAGTGTAACTGTTGGTTTTGGTCGAACCGATCTTTTTGAACTTTTTGTCTTTACTGCTGTAAATATAAATATCGTAAAGAGTTACTCCCTTTATCTTTTTCCATTCAAGTTTTCCGCCTTCGGACGAGGTAGTAACCTTAAGATTTTTCACGGCAGAAGGAAGGGTAGTGACCGAAAAAGCCTTTGACGATACGCCTTCGTAAACAATACCGTTTACTTCTTTAAAAGCAGAAACTTTTAATTTTGTATAAGCAGAACTGCTGAGGTTTTTCGGATTGTATTTTGCCTTGGACACGGTTTTGTATTTCTTATACTTTTTGCCGTCATATTTATAAATAATATATTCAGCGCCCGCAGACTCATTCCACTTGAGAAGATAACTTTTATCCGTAACATCGGTTAAAGACATTCCTTTAGTTTTTTTAGGGAATGTTTTTATATCAAATTCCGTGTACTTTCCTTTTACCGTGGTGCCTGCGGCGTCAACTAAAGCACGAAGCGCAAATTTACCTTGCTTGTATTTCTGCGCGGGTATATTATACTGAGTTTTTTCTGCTCCGAGGCTTTTTATTTTAGTATAGGCATCACTTTCAGAATCGTAACTGAAAACCTCAAAACCTTTAATAAAACTTGATGCATCAATAGAAACGGCAGGACCGTAAATCTTCTCTGCCTCGGTGTCCTTAATAACTGCTCTTACAAAGACTGTGTTATCTGTTCGTGAAGGGGCATTCCAGTAAGCAGTAACGCTGCCTCCCGAATTTTTCTTAAATTTAGTAACGGTAAATTTATTGGGAACGCAGTTATTAATTTTAACCGTATGGGTTGATTTTGATGTTACTGCACGGTGCACAACAGAACCTTTACCGTCAACACCGATAACTTCGTATTCCTTTGTTTCAGATGAGGGGGTAAAATTAACTGAAAGAGAATCGGCTTTTATACTTTTGATTTTTGTCTTTGCAGGAACAATAGATTCCTCTTTAGAAACAACATATTTAACTCTGTCAAAATTACCGAGAGAATCGTAGGCACCGATTATGACCGTACCTTCTTTAAGAAAGTTTATTTTGTTTTCAGGTGTAATCTCGGCAATCTGCGCATCATAAGAAACAAGGTGCATTTCCATTTCTTCATTCGTAGTAATCAAAGGCGGAGTGTACTCCCCTGTTGATACCGTTACATCCGTTGTAATATCAATAAATGTAAGAGGGATATAACCTTCGTATTCAACATCCTTAAGAACAAAACTCACCTTATACCAATAAGGATACTGCAGAACCGACAGAAAATAGTTTGAATCTGTTTTTACCTTTTCGATTATTTTTACGGGTTCGCCTTTAGTGAGTTTTATTATTTTATCCTCAACGTCTTTTTTCTGAGAATAATTGGTGGAAGGGCCGCTGCGAACAAAAGAGGCAGATGCGCTTATTACGCCTTTCTGTTCAAGTCCGTCAACAAGTTGAAGGTCTCCCTCGGTTGTTGACCATGAGGGCATATTTTCGTAAACAGGGATTGAGAAGACATATTTATTGTCAATAAGTCCCGATTTAACATAAGAAACATAGGAGGAATAACCCTGACTGAGGGCGCCCGTAAGGTTGGTCATATACTGATGGTCATAGACTTTATACTGACCGTTGGGATTGACATTGAAGCGCTGTAAATAGCCGGTAAACTGTCCGCAGGCAATATATGACGAGGCAAGAAATTCCGCACCGCCGTTAATGGATTTTACAGGAGTTGTCCACGGTCTTGAATAGGTATTACCCTCACTTGCCCACTTGAGACCTTTTGCAATTGCATTTGCTCCGTCATAGGCGCCTATATTATAGAAATTGTAGATACCGGGATAGGTTGAATGTTTGCCCGATACACTGCTGCTGCCTGTTGTACCTACTTCGTTGAGGATTTTTGAGGCAAGATAGCAGGGATTTACGTTGTATTTTTTACCTGCTTCGAGAATAGCCTCGGAATATTTAACTTTTGTTGTCTTCTTTTTACCTTTACTATTGTAGTAGGTTATTTTTTTGTTTTCCATAAAGGAACCCTTAAGAACATTTTCAACCGATTCAATCGTAAAAGATTCGCTGAAAGACAGGGTTTCAAACATAAAGATGCCGTCTTCGTTAAGGAAATTACGCGGGTCAATAAAATAAGCCACAGCAAAACGGTTTGCTTCCACAAAGCCGCCGTCTTTCTGGATATAATAATCTTTTGAATAGTTATAATCTCCTATATCTTTACTTTTAAATACCGTTGATGCGGAAGAAGAGGAAATAAGAGATTTGTTTCCGCACTGATTATCAACAACATCGTTAAAATCAAGATATGTGAAAAAGGGCTCAAATTCCCAGGACGGATGAGCCTTATGCATCTGCCTTAAATAAGGTTTGTAACTTTCGGGGAAAGCGGCGATTTTTGTTTCAAAATCATCCTCAGAAGCAAAAGAAACAGGTGCTGTAGCTATACAGAATAACAATACTGCAAAAAGTACGCACAATATTCCTTTTTTATTTTTAAGGATTTTTTTCATTTTGTCACTTCCTCTTTGTTTTATTTGTCCGATTTATTTAAGAAAAGAAAGAGAGCCGAGAATATCAGAAACGGTCGTGTCTTTTACTGTTTCGGGTTCAGTTTTCTGCTCTTCATAGGAACTGAAAGCAGATACGGAAGAAAGGATTGAGGATACTCTGTCAGCGTTTTCGTCAACAGGTTCTTCGGTCCAAACGATTTCCTGCTGAAGATTTTCCTCGGTTTTTTCTGAATCCTCTACACCTAATTTGGCGTAAATTTCAGCCTCCAGTTCAGCCATAAACTTTGCACCGTCAAAATCTTCTTCAGTTTCACTTTCTGCACCTTCAAGAACTACCGAATAGCAGTTTTCAGATATGCGCTGCATAAAGTCACGAAGACTTTCGCAAAGTTCGTCAGCCACATTTTTAAGGTGGTTTGTAGCCTCGTTGATTTCCTCAACGGTTTCATTTTTGCTTTCACCGCTGACGGAAAGTTCACCGATACGTTTAACGAGTTTATCCTTTTCCTCGCCAAACTCTGCAGCCTGTGCTTCAAGTTCGGTGATTTTTTCATTAAGTTCCCTCATCTGCTTCTGAAGACGGTTCTTTTCCTCATAGGAATCGTTTTTTACTTTTTCGATATAAGCGATAACGTCCTGCTTATTAAAGCCGCCAAAAGCTGTTGTTCTGAGTTTCATAAAATTATTATCCATACTATTTCACTGCCTTTAAACAAATTTCTTCACAGTAATTTTACCACAAAACCACATCTGATTGCAACCATATTGAAAAAAATATTTCTTTTGTTGTATAATAATAAAAAGACTTTCCTGTGAAAGGAGTGTTAAAACTAAATGAACTTGCTTTCCCGTCAAGCCGTAACAGCAATTGAACTGCTTACCTCAAAAGGTCACGAAGCCTTTGCTGTAGGAGGTTTTGTAAGAGATATGCTTATGGGCAGAATAAGCCACGATACAGATATTACCACTTCCGCAATACCCGAAGAAATAAAAGATGTTTTTTCTTCTTTCCGTGTAATTGATACGGGAATAAAGCACGGAACGGTTACGGTTATCATAGATGGCATTCCCGTTGAAATTACCACTTATCGCATTGAAAAAGGTTATTCCGACGGCAGACACCCCGACAGAGTAGTCTTTACCCGAAGTCTCAAGGAAGATTTGAAAAGAAGAGACTTCACCGTTAACAGCATAGCCTACTGTCCCACAGAGGGCTTCATTGATCCATACGGCGGAAAAGAGGATATAGAAAACAAAATCATGCGCTGTGTGGGAAATCCCGAAGAAAGATTTCAGGAAGATTCTCTTCGCATTCTTCGGGCTCTGAGATTTTCTTCCGTTCTTGGTTTTGAAATAGAAAAAGAAACTCTCTCGGCAATGAGAAAACACAAGGAACTTCTTGAAATAGTTTCAAAGGAAAGGATTTTTTCGGAACTTACAAAACTTCTGTGCGGAGACAATGTTAAATATGTTCTTATTAATTACAGCGATATACTGGAGGTTGTTCTGCCCGAAATCAAAGGTATGAAAGGCTTTGACCAGCATAATTTTCACCACGTTTATGACATTCTTACTCATACTGCTGTAGTGACAGAAAACATCCCTCCCCTTCCCCACTTAAGGCTTGCCGCCCTTTTCCATGACTGCGGTAAGCCGCAATGCTTTTCTATCGACGAAAACGGCACAGGTCATTTTTATTCTCACCCGTCAATCAGCGCCGAGAAAGCCGACAAGGCACTTACCCGACTTAAAAGCGACACAAAAACAAAAGAAAAGGTTGTTAAACTCGTCAGAGTTCACGATACCCCCATCGAAGAAAGCGAAATAATAATAAAAAAACGCCTTCGCAGTATGGGCAAAGAACTTTTCTTTGATCTGATAAAACTTCAACGGGCAGACACCAAAGGTCTCGCGCCTCAATTTCACGAAAGAGAGACACACTTTGATAATCTTGAGAAAATGGCACGGCAGATAATCGAAAACGAAGACTGTTTTTCTCTGAAGGATCTTAAAATTGACGGTAATGACCTTATTAAAGAAGGCTTCAGAGGTAAAGAAATAGGATCTGCTCTGGCTCTTGCTCTGGAGGGAGTTATTGACGGTAAGGTTGAAAACGAAAAAGCCGAACTGGTGGCTTTTTGCCTGAGCAATAAATAAGGCAATCGTCTTTACGCCGATTGCGGTTTATGTTTCAATAAAACCGTAAGTCATGATACGCCTCGCTGAGTGATTTTTGTGCTTGGCTCACCATTCTGCCTTTTTATTTATTAAACCATAAGGTATCGGACAATCGTCTCTACGCCGATTGCTTTTTATGTTTCAATCAAACTGTTAGTCGACATTCGCTTCGTTGAGTGACTTTTGTCCTTGGCAAAAGTCACCAAAACCGCTTTTTGGCTGACAGGGAATATATGACTCGTCGGATGCGAAAGTACGAATTTTTCGGAATATGATTTGATATATTGATTTATAACTCAACCTTAGTCTGCCGTTTTCTTGAATCGTACAGACAGTACTACCGAAAAATTAGATTTCGCACCGTGGGTATAAATAGTTTCACTTCATTTTCCGTTGGGCTTTCCCGTGGTTCCGTTTTATGTCCGCGTCGTTCCCGCGTCCTGCAAATAGATGAGTATTCCTACAAAAACAAATCGGATAACATGGGGGAAAGCGTGATAAGGAAAGTAACTCCGTGCTTT
>JAZSPI010000058.1:0-26893 GCA_045537395.1 Acutalibacteraceae bacterium
GCCAAGGGATTGTAGCGGAACATCTGCCAGTAGCCGGCTTCAACAGCCTTCTTCATTTCTACCTGGCAGTTTGCCATGGTTCCCTTAATACCGTGCATTTCGCAAGGAGCGTAGCCGATGATGAGAGACGGTCCCGGGTAGCTTTCAGCTTCTGCAAGAGCCTTGAGTGTCTGGTTCATATCAGCGCCCATAGCAACCTGTGCAACGTAAACGTAGCCGTAGGACATTGCGATTTCTGCAAGGTTCTTCTTGCCGATAGCCTTACCTGCAGCAGCGAACTGTGCAACCTGACCGATGTTGGAAGCCTTTGAAGCCTGGCCACCGGTGTTGGAGTAAACTTCTGTATCGAATACGAAGATGTTTACGTCTTCACCTGAAGCGATAACGTGATCAAGACCGCCGTAACCGATATCGTAAGCCCAACCGTCACCACCGAAGATCCATACGGATTTCTTGGAGAGGTATTCGCTGTTTTCGAGAACGTCCTTGCAAAGGTCGCAGGTAGCACCTGCTTCCTTGATAGCGGCAACAAGAGCGTCAGCGGCTGCTGTGTTCTTTTCACCGTCATCGATTGTTGCAAGATATGCTTCAGCAGCAGCCTTAACTTCTGCCTTGCAGGAATCGGAAGCAACCATTCCCTTAACGTCATTGATAAGTCTGTCGCGAAGGGCTTTCTGGCCGTAGTACATACCGAGACCGTGTTCAGCGTTATCTTCGAAGAGGGAGTTAGCCCAAGCAGGACCGTGACCTTTTTCGTTAACAGTGTAGGGAGATGTTGCTGCGGGACCGCCCCAGATTGAAGAACAGCCTGTAGCGTTGGAGATATACATTCTGTCACCGAAGAGCTGGGTAACAAGACGTGCATAAGCGGTTTCTGCACAACCTGCGCAAGAACCGGAGAACTCAAGGAGAGGTTTCTTGTACTGGCTGGAAACAACGTTGATTGTAGCAGTTGTTTCGGGCTTTTCAGTAACATTGGCTACGCAGTAGTCGAATACTTCCTGCTGTGCCATCTGTGATTCACGGGCAACCATCTTGAGTGAGTTTGTCTTACAAACACCGATACATACGCCGCAACCCATACAATCCATGGGAGAAACAGCAAGAGTGTAGGTGTAGTTTGTTTTGATGATGGGCTTTTCAGCCTTCTTGAGTGCTGCGGGAGCCGCTGCAACTTCTTCTTCACTCATAGCGAAGGGACGGATAGTTGCATGGGGACATACATAAGCACACTGGTTACATTTTGCACAGGTAGCAGCATCCCATTCGGGAACGAGAACTGCAACGCCTCTCTTTTCGTAAGCGGAAGCACCGTGTTCGAAAGTACCGTCAGCGTGGTCTGCGAAAGCGGAAACGGGAAGTGAGTAACCGCCCATAACTGAGATGGGTTTAAGAATGCCGTCAACCATCTTAACGAGTTTATCAGCGCCTTCGCTCTTAGCGGCTGCAGCGTCATCGGTTGCGTTTGCCCATGCAGCGGGAACGTCAACCTTATGGAAAGCAGTAGCACCTGCATCGATAGCGTTGTGGTTAGCGTCAACAATATCCTGACCTTTCTTTGAGTAGGACTTTGTTGCGGCATCCTTCATATACTGAAGGGCTTCTTCTGAGGGCATAACCTTTGCAAGAGCAAAGAATGCAGACTGAAGAACTGTGTTTGTTCTCTTGCCCATACCAACCTTCTGCGCGAGGTCAATAGCGTTAACTGTGTAAAGTTGGATATTGTTTGCAGCGATATATCTCTTTGCATCGGCAGGCATATGCTTGTCGAGTTCTTCGTCAGACCACTGGCAGTTGATAAGGTAAACACCGCCGGGCTTAACGTCGTTAACCATCTTGAAGCCTTTTTCTACATAAGAGGGGTTATGACATGCAACGAAGTCAGCCTTGTTGATATAGTAGGGGCTCTTGATGGGCTTGTCGCCGAAACGAAGGTGAGAAATGGTGATACCGCCTGTCTTCTTTGAGTCATACTGGAAGTAAGCCTGTACGTACTTGTCAGTGTGGTCACCGATGATTTTGATGGAGTTTTTGTTAGCACCAACGGTACCGTCACCGCCGAGACCCCAGAATTTACATTCGATAGTGCCTTCTGCTGCGGTGTTGGGAGCTTCTGTTTCGGGAAGTGAAAGACCGGTGAGGTCGTCAACGATACCGAGAGTGAAGCCGTTTTTGGGTTCATCTTTTGCAAGTTCATTGAACACTGCGAAAACAGATGAGGGAGGTGTATCTTTTGAACCGAGACCGTAACGTCCGCCTACAACCTTGATGTCAGCCTTGCCGTTTGTAGCAAGAGCAGTAACAACGTCAAGATAGAGAGGTTCACCGAGAGAGCCGGGTTCCTTTGTTCTGTCAAGAACAGCGATTTTCTTACATGTTGCAGGGATGGCTGCAAGAAGGTGCTTAGCAGAGAAAGGTCTGTAAAGACGAACTTTGATAAGACCGACTTTTTCGCCTGCTGCTGTGAGGTAATCAACAACTTCTTCAGCAACGTCGTTAAATGAACCCATAGCAACGATAACTCTTTCTGCATCGGGAGCACCGTAGTAGTTGAAGAGCTGATAGTCTGTGCCGAGTTTAGCGTTAACTTTGCCCATATATTCTTCTACGATAGCGGGAACTGCATCGTAGTATTTGTTACATGCTTCTCTGTTCTGGAAGAAGATGTCGTCGTTTTCGTGAGAACCGCGCATAACGGGACGTTCGGGGTTGAGAGCTCTTTTTCTGAACTCTTCAACAGCCTTCATATTTGTCATTTCCTTAAGGTCGTCGAAATCCCATACTTCGATTTTCTGAAGTTCGTGAGAAGTACGGAAACCGTCGAAGAAGTTAAGGAAGGGAACACGGGATTCGATGGAAGCCATGTGTGCAACAGCACCGAGGTCCATAACTTCCTGAGTATTTGTTTCAGCGAGCATAGCGAAACCTGTCTGACGGCAGGCATAAACGTCTGAATGGTCACCGAAGATGTTAAGAGCGTGAGATGCTACACAACGTGCAGAAACATGGAAAACGCAGGGAAGAAGTTCGCCGGCGATTTTGTACATGTTGGGGATCATAAGAAGAAGACCCTGTGAAGCTGTGTAGGTTGTAGTAAGAGCACCTGCTGCGAGTGAGCCGTGAACGGTACCTGCGGCACCTGCTTCAGACTGCATTTCAACAACGTTTACTTTTGTGCCGAAAATGTTTTTGAGTCCCTGTGCTGACCACTGATCTACGTAGTCTGCCATGGGGCTTGAGGGTGTGATGGGATAAATACCTGCTACTTCTGTAAACGCATAAGATACGTGAGCAGCGGCATTGTTACCATCCATGGTTTTCATTTTTCTGGCCATTGGATTTGTCCTCCTTGTATTTTTACATTATATTTTAGCAAAATAATTTACCACCTGATATTCTATCACTTTAATGTCAAGTTGTAAAGGGTATTCGAGTAAAAATAAAGGGTATTAATGTGAAATTTTTTGGTAAAAAAGAGAGTAAATGTAAAATCTATGCTTCGCAGCCTCGGTTTTCTGCATATACTGTAGTGAGGTGTTATTATGAACTGCTGTGTTACGGACCTTCGGAATAAAGAGGTCATCAATACTAAAAACGGTCACAGGCTCGGCTGTGTGAGTGATGTGGAAATCTGCTGTGAAAACGGAAGTCTCTGCGCGATAATTATCTGGGGAAAAGGAAGAATATTTGATTTTACGGGCAAGTGCGAGGATATCCGTATACCGTGGAAAGATATTCAGGTTATCGGTGATGAGACAATACTTGTGTGCGTGGACGAGTGCGATTGCTGTTGCAGTAAGGACAGGAAGAGGCTTTTTGAGGGGCTGTTCGGGTGAAACATAGACTTTTTAGTCAGGTAAAATTCATCGAAATGCCTTCCGGAAGAATTGCCGTAGATCTACCGCACTCCTGCGGCAAGCTGTAGAAAACGGTCCGACGAAGCCTTTGCCGAAAAAACAAGAGCGTTATATTTAATGCTGTCAGACTTTGAAGAAAGATACAAGACGGACTTTCTTTCACCCCCGAAGGTGTACAAAGGTACTCTGAGAGGGTGAAAAAAGTACGAAACAATTGAAAGTACGGTTGAATTCGATTTTTCAACCGTATTTTCTTATCAGAACCGAACAAATCAGATTTCACTGTTTTTTCTTGACCTTATCTAAAAATAGTTATATAATGGAAAATGGTTAATGATAATCATTCGGAGGAAAATATGAAAAACAAAGACATACTCGAAAAACTCACGCTGGAGGAAAAAGCCAATCTTTGCACAGGAAAGGATATTTGGCACCTTAACGGAGTGGAGCGATTAGGAATACCGTCTGTCACTCTTACGGACGGGCCTCACGGTCTGAGCCTCAGAAAGCCTGACGGCGACATCAGAAAGTCCGTTACCGCTACCTGTTTTCCTTCGGCGGTAACTACTGCCTGTTCATGGGACAGAGATTTACTTTACAGAATGGGACAGGCTATGGGTCAGGAGTGCCTGAAGGAAAACATCAGCATAATTCTGGGACCCGGTGTGAATATGAAACGTTCACCTTTGTGCGGCAGAAATTTTGAATATTTTTCTGAAGATCCTCTGCTTGCAGGCGAACTTGCCGCGAGTCTTATAAGCGGTATACAGTCAAAGGGTGTGGGGACATCACTTAAGCATTTTGCCGTAAACAGTCAGGAAAAACGCCGTCTTGTCATTGACAGCGTGGTTGATGAAAGATCTCTGCGTGAAATCTATCTCACTGCCTTTGAAATCGCCGTCAAGAAGGCACAGCCGTGGACGGTGATGCATTCATATAATAAGGTGAACGGTACATACAGTTCGGATAACGGTTTTCTTCAGAATAAAATCCTTCGCGAAGAATGGGGTTTTGAGGGCGTGGTTGTGTCCGACTGGGGTGCCGTAAATGACCGTGTAAAGAGCATTGAAAACGGTAATGACCTTGAGATGCCTTCCTCTCACGGATACAACGAAAAGAAAATATGCGATGCGGTGAGAAAAGGCAGTCTTGACGAAAAATATCTTGATATCGCTGCAGACAGAATGCTTACACTTATAAAAAAATCGGCGCAGGCTCTCGGCGATTATACTTACGATGAAGATGAGCATCATAGACTTGCTGCAGAAATCTGTGCAGAATCTCTGGTTCTTCTTAAGAATGAAGACAACATTTTGCCTGTTTCAAAAGAGAAGACAGTAGCAGTTATCGGTGAAATGGCAAGGGCTCCACGTTATCAGGGTGAAGGCAGTTCAATAATCGTTCCGACAAAAATAACCGATGCTTTCGAAGGACTTTTAGAGGAGGGCTATAAAGCAACTTTTGCTCCCGGCTACTTCAAAAAGCAGGATGAACTCAATGATGTAATGGTGAAGGATGCCTGCCATATAGCCTCAAAATCCGATACGGTTCTTCTTTTTATCGGTCTTACGGAAGAATACGAAAGTGAAGGATATGACAGAAAGACAATGAACCTTCCTGCGGCTCATAACCGTCTTTTAGAGGAGATTTTAAAGGTAAATGAAAATGTGACAGTAGTCCTTTCAGGTGGCTCACCTGTAATAATACCCTGGGCGAAAAAGGTTAAGGCTATCATTAACGGTTATCTTGGCGGACAGGCAAGCGGTAAAGCATTGGCACAGATTATTTCCGGCAAGGTAAATCCCTCGGGTAAACTTGCCGAAACCTATCCGATTTATGAGAGTGATGTTCCCTGCAGTGCTAACTATCCCGCAACAGGTCTTACAGCGGAGCACAGAGAGGGTATTTATATCGGATACCGATACTATGATACGGCCAAGAAAGATGTTCTCTTTCCTTTTGGTTACGGTCTTTCATATACTGATTTTGAATATTCGGATATATCTCTTTCTGCTGATAAAATAAAGGATAGCGACAATCTTACCGTTACCTGCAAAGTTAAAAATATCGGTGACAGAGACGGTGCTGAAATCGTACAGCTTTATGTAAGAGATAAGGAGAGTACAGTATTCAGACCTGAAAAGGAACTTCGTGATTTCTGCAAAATCTTCCTTAAAAAAGGTGAAGAAAAGACCGTTACTTTCACTCTTTCAAAAAGAGCATTCGCATACTATAATATTAATATAAACGATTGGCATGTTCAGTCGGGTGATTTTGAAATTCTTATAGGTGCTTCGAGCCGTGACATAAGACTTACGGCAAAGGTGGAGGTTGATTCCTCTCTTCCTGAAGTGCAAGTGCCCGATTACAGAGAATCCGCACCCTGCTATTATGGGGCAGATGTAAGAAATGTTCCCGACAAGCAGTACAGAGCCCTTTTAGGCAGGGATATACCGCCTCAGTTTCCCGATGTAAATGACAAGTTCACCGTTGAAAGTTGTCTGGCGGATGCGGCACAGACAAAATGGGGAAAAAGGATAATAACTCTTCTCACCGGCGGAAAGAAGCCCGATCCCGATTATAACGGCGGAGACCCTATGAGAGATATCGTTCTCGAAAGTCCCATAAGAAGTTTTTATTCGGCTGGTCAGAGCATCTTTACGGAAAAAATGGCAGAGGGGCTTTTGATGCTTCTCAATGATGAAGGCACTGCTGCCGCCATGATGAAACTTTTTTCGGGACTTATTCCTGCTCTTAAAAAACTTCCCGGACTTTTAAAATTTATATAAAGGAGAGACAACAATGACAAAAATTATTTCATTTTTAGTTACGGTTATTATGCTTTTTGAGTCAATTCCCATCGTGGGTGTTCCCGTTCTTACGGTTGATGCAGGCGACAGGGGAGACGAGATTTCAAACTATGCAACGGGATTTCTCTACGGTCTTGCGGAACCGGGCGTTCCGAGTGAAGCAATGACCAACAGCCTTGATATTTCATCTGTGTCACAGAAAGTTATTGACGGACTTCAGCATCCGACAGGTGATGTTGACCGTGTGGCAGACCAACTTGAAAACTGTGATTACAGAGTAGTTTATCTCCAGGATGCTTTCGACACATGGTACTACTGCTATGACGAAATCATGGAAATGAGAAAGAACGGTACATATGATTGGGAAAAATTCCTTAAGGAAAGATATCTTCCCATTGTGGAAGAAAAGGTGAGAGAACTTTCTCAGAAAGATTATGCCGACGATATAGTTTATTGTATTTACAACGAATGTGATAATGCTGTATGGTTTGGTAATTATGTAAACGGAGAAGTTCTCTATGACGACATCGGCAAGGAAAATTTCTATAAGGCTTGGGAAATAACTTATGATCTTGTGAAAAGCATAAATCCCAACGCTAAAATCGGCGGCCCCGGTTTCTGTGACTATGTTACGGAAAAAATGGAAGGCTTTATGGATTATGTGACGGAAAACGAATGTGTTCCCGAAATTATGATTTATCATGAACTCGGTTTCTGGTGCAGTGTGGAATGGCCGAAACACGTGGAGGACTACCGCAGAATTGAAAAAGAGTCAGGTCTTCCTGAACTTCCCATCATCGTTACGGAATACGGTGCCATGGAAGAGTGCGGTAACCCTGCTGCTATGGTGAGATATATTGTTTCGATGGAAAAGACCAATACCTACGGCAATATGGCTTTCTGGAGACTTGCAAATAATCTCAATGATACCTGTGCCGACGACAACTCTCCCAACTCCAACTGGTGGCTTTACAGAAAGTATGCTGAAATGAAAGGTGAAAGTCTTGCCGTCAGCACATCGGCTCTCAACGACAGAAAACTTTACGACCATGACTGGTGGTATCACTATACGGGTATGGCTTGTGTTACCGATGACGGAAAAGAGATAAATGTTATCTGTAACGGCAGTGACAATAAGAAGGCAGTAAAAATCAAAAACATTGACCAAACCGAAATGGGCTCTCTGGTTGATGTTACCGTGGAATGTGTTTATTTCTCAGGTCTTTCCGGTATTGTCAGTAAACCTTATACTGTAAGACAATACAAGACAAAAGTTTACGGAAAAAATCTGAATATCAATATTCCCGGTACGGATACAGACACAGTTTATTTTATCAGCGTAAAAGAACATGAAGACGGTCTTGAAACTGTAAGGAATACAAACCTTCCCGTGAGATATGAGTTCGAAGACGGCAAACTTTTGGGCGATGCTTACACCTATGACAGCGCTTATGCCACAACAGGCGACATCAACGGTATGTGTGGCGGTTTTGAAAAAGACGGTGACGGTGTAAAGATAAATGTTTATGCAAAGGAAAAAGGCCGTTACAGACTCGATATTATCTTTGGTAAACACAATGACGGACAGGGTAAACAGGGCAGAGATTACGGTGTGGCAAACTTCATCCTTGACGGAAATACAAGTGAACTGATGCTCGAAAACACAATAAAGAGTGAATATACCACAGTAAAAACTCTTTATGTTGACCTTTGTGCAGGCATACATACCGTTGAATTTTCACATAATGAAGGAACCTTTGTTCTTGACAGCCTTCTTATGTCAAAGGCTGTGGAGGATAACAGCGTGGCTGTACTTGAAAATTCAGAGGACGGAAAAGAATATCTTGCCGTAGCACCCGAAGACGGATACTATTATATAAGCCTTGATGAGGGCAGTTATGATATAGAAATCGACGGCGCAAAGGCAAAGGCTGAAAACGGCAGTACGGTATACTTAAGAAGAGGTCTTAATGAAGTCACTCTCTCTTCCGCTTCTTATCTTAAGTTAACTAAGGCTGATCCGAAAATTCCCGTGGCATCGGTAGAAGCAAAGGATATCACCGTAACTGACGGAGCCGGGATTTTAACAGACAAATACGGCAATACATATCTCGGCGGCATTGATGCTGACGGCGGCAAGGGTACCTTTAAGGTCAACGCTCCCGAAACAGGGGACTACCGTGTAACACTTGTCTATGCGAATAATTCCGAAGGCGGAATCCACTCCTATAATGTTGACCTTATCGAAAGATATGTAACAGTAAGCGTAAACGGCGGAGAAGGCAAGGATATTTATTGCAGAAATACCTACAGCGATTATACATATAAAACAGTAACCTTCAACCTTTCACTTGAAAAGGGCGAAAATGAAATTTCATTCACTAACTCAGGCTCTTATGAATTTGCTTCTGATATTGCTGAGGCACCCCTTATAAAGTCTGTTACCGTAAACAGCGTAGCGTCATAAATATTCATTTTCTTGCATAAATTTGCATAAAACCGTTGACAAAGGAAATGATTGGTGATAGAATATCCGCATCATAAAATTTACGGAGGTAAAAATCAATGAAAAAATTCTTGGCAATCGCTCTTGCTGCTCTTATGCTTTTTGCTTTTGCAGCTTGCGGCGGAAATGAAAACACAGACGAAACTACAAATGAACCCACAAACGAAGCAAAGGAACTTGTAAAACTTATTGACATCCAGCTTTCAAGCGAAGAATATGCTTTCGGTGTTGACAAAAACCAGCCCGAACTTCTCGCTGATGTAAATGCATTCATCGAAAAGATTCTTGAAGACGGAACATTTGATGCTATCTGCAACAAGTATCTCGGTAAGGGTACACCCGAAGGTGTTACATCCGCTGAACCCGATGCAAGCAAAGATCAGCTTGTAGTTGCTACAAACGCTGAATTTGCTCCCTTTGAATACAAGGAAGGCGACCTTTATTACGGTATCGACATGGAAGTTGCTGCTCTTCTTGCAAAGGAACTCGGCAAAGAACTTGTAATCGACAATATGGACTTCGATTCAGTTTGCCTTGCAGTCGGTCAGCAGAAATGCGACATCGCTATCGCAGGTCTTTCAGTTAACCCTGAAAGAGAAGAATCCGTAACTTTCACAACTCCTTATTACAAGTCAGCACAGAAAATCATTGTAAAGGCTGATGACACAAGATTTGATGCTTGTGCAACTGCTGAAGATGTTGAAGCCGTTCTTGCTGAACTTGCTGAAGGCACAAAAATCGGTGCTCAGACAGGTACAACAGGTCAGTCCTACATCGAAGGCAACGAAGCATTCGGTTTTGCAGGTATCAAGAATGCTGAAGCAGTAACTTATGACAGCGCTGCTCTTGCAACTCAGGATCTTGTTAACGGCAACCTTGACTTTGTTATCGTTGATGCTGATCCCGCAGTTTCAATCGTTGAAACAATCAACGGCTAAAATTTAATAATAAATTGCAATACCTCACTTTTAAAGTGGGGCATTGCTTTGTTAAGAAGTGTATTAGAGGTATATTTATATGCTTGATTTTGATATAAAAATTGCTAAATTTTTAGAGCAATTTATTGACAAAGGCGCTTATGCAAGTGTTCTTGAAGGCTTGCAGAACACAATGATAATTGCCGTAAGCGGTCTTATAATCGGTATTCTTATCGGTACGGTTATTGCTGTTGTAAGAGTTCTTCCCAAATATAGAACTCTTCCCAAAATTCTTGACGGCATCTGCTCTTTTTATGTAGGGCTTTTCAGAGGTACTCCCATTGTTGTTCAGTTGCTGGTTTTCTATTATGTTGTTCTGCCTTTGCTCGGTTTTAACAGAGTAGATTCCGTAAGTGTTGCAATAATTGTTTTCGGTATGAACTCCGGTGCATATATTTCGGAAATTATGCGAAGCGGTATTCTCTCCGTTGACAAAGGTCAGATGGAGGGCGGCAGAAGTGTAGGTATGTCCTACGGCGCCACAATGATAAAAATCGTTATTCCTCAGGCAATCAAAAATATTCTTCCCACTCTCGGTAACGAGTTTATTGCTCTTGTAAAGGAAACTTCTGTTGTGTCCTTTGTCGGTGCTACTGACCTTTACAAAGCCTTCAGAAGTATAGGCAGCCGGACTTATGAATATATGGTACCTTACCTTGTAATGGCTGTTATTTATATTGGTATTGTTATGCTTATTACCCTGCTTATCAAACTTATGGAAAGGAGGCTGAGGAAGAGTGACAGATAAAAAAGATAATCTTATTGTGGTCACTGACCTTTGCAAATCCTTCGGTGACAACCCTGTTCTCAAGAACATAAGTACCACCATAAAAAAAGGTGAAAAGGTTGTTGTTATCGGTCCTTCCGGTTCGGGCAAGAGTACATTTTTACGCTGCCTTAACTGTATGGAAGATCCCACAAGCGGTTCCATATTTTTCGGCGGCGAGGATATTGCTGACCCGAAAGTTGATATTAACGTTCATCGCCGTAAAATGGGTATGGTTTTCCAGCATTTCAATCTTTTTGCTAACAAGACTGTTATCGAAAATATTATGATGGCTCCCATTTACGTGGCAAAGAAAAATCTTAAAAAACAAAAGAAAGACAACCTGCTTATAAAACTTCATCTCAAAAAAGGTGAAATCACTCCCGTTACAGCCTCAATGCCTGAGATTAAAAAGCAGGCAAGAGAAAAGGCAGCAGACCTTCTTAAAAGAATCGGTCTTGAGGATAAGGCAGACGCTTACCCGTCATCTCTTTCCGGCGGACAGAAGCAGAGAGTAGCCATAGTGCGCTCCCTTGCCATGGAGCCTGATGTGATTCTCTTTGATGAGCCTACCTCGGCTCTTGACCCTGAAATGGTAGGGGAAGTTCTTGAACTTATGAAGGAACTTGCAAATCAGGGTATGACTATGGTTGTTGTTACCCACGAAATGGGTTTTGCGAGAGAAGTGGGCACACGTATTGTCTTTATGGATGAGGGCAGATTCGTTGAGGAAGCCACCCCCGAAGAGTTCTTTGCTAATCCGAAGAGTGAAAGAGCAAAGGAATTTTTATCAAAGGTTCTGTAATAAAAAAGTTGCAACCGCCAGAAATTGGCGGTTGCTTTTTTGTATTGGTACCCTTGAAGTTTCTAAACTCTTATCTTTTTGCTTTTTTTGCTTTCCCGTTTTATGAAAATTCCTTTTTCCGTCACTTTTATCATCCAATCATAAAAAGGCACAAGTATTACCGTATTGATGATATTGAAAACTATATGGAAAACGGAAACGGCAAGGGACGGATTTCCGATACTTGACAGCCATTGCCCAACAGGCAGAAAAGAGCAGACAGGAATAAAAAACAGGCAGCCTATGACATTGAAAAGAAAATGTATTCTGCCAATTTCCTTTGCTTTTCTGCTTCTTCCTACAGAGGCTAAAAGTACCGTTATAACCGTACCGATATTCTGTCCCAAAACTATATAAACGGCATTATCAAGACTGACAAGACCTTTGGCGACAAGTCCCTGTAAAATACCGACTGTGGCGGAAGAACTTTGTATTATTACGGTCATAAGTATACCGCTTAATATACCGCCGATTTTACCGGAGGAAGAGATAATCATATTTATGAAAACAGGATTATCTTTCATTGATGAAAAAGCACCTGACATAGACTCCAGTCCGAGAAAAAGAAGACCGAAGCCAAAAGTAACCTCGCCAAGATAATTAAGAGTTTCTTTACGGCAGAAAAGTTTTATGAAAGAGCCGGCGAGAATTAAAAAGGGAGCAAGAGCAGAAAAGTCAAAGGCAATAAGCAGACTGGTAACGGTAGTTCCGATATTAGAACCCATAATTATTCCTACGCTTTGATAAAGATTCACCATGCCGCTTTCTACCAAAGAGACAAGCATAACTGTTACTGCTGAGGAACTTTGTACCAAAGCCGTTACAGTTATTCCCGTAAGAATGGAGGAATATTTCCCGCGGGCAGTTTTTTCAAGGAGTTTTCTGAGCTTGTCGCCAAAGGCTTTTTCTGCTTTTTCACTCATAATATTTATGCCGTAAAGGAAAACGCCGAGTCCCCACAGCAAGGAAAAGATACCTGAATACATATCAATATCACCAATTAATAAATATTAAGGTGTGAAAGAAAACTTTACCGAAATATTGAAAAACTTGATATTATAATATATAATCAAAGTGATAAAGGTGTTTCAGGAGGAGAAAATATGACACTCAATATTATACCAAAACCCAATAAAACAGAAACTTACGGCGGTGAAGTATGGATAAGGGATTTGCCTGTCCGCTATGAAACTAATGACTTGCATCCTGAGGAATATTACTGTCTTGAAATAAAAAGGGATGAAATAGTAATTACCTCAAAGGGTGAAAAGGGTAAGTATTATGCACATCTTTCCTTAAGTCAGTTGGAGGAAATGGGGAAGGTGCCCCTTATGAAAATCACCGACATGCCTGCATTTCCCTATCGAGGCTTTATGATTGACTCGGCAAGACATATGCAGACCGTGGACGAAATCAAGCGCTACATTGAGGCTGCGGCAAGATATAAGTTCAATGTTTTCCACTGGCATCTCTGTGATGACCAAGGCTGGAGAATTGAAAGTGAAAAGCACCCCCTTCTCAATCAGAAGGGCTCCTGGAGAGACTGTCACGGCTTCGGCTCGAAAAATATGCAGAAATACGGCGGATATTACACCAAGGAAGAAATAAGGGATATCGTGGCTTTCTGTAAGGAAAGATTCATTGATGTCATTCCCGAATTTGACCTTCCCGGTCACACCACAGCCATTATCTCCACTTATCCTGAACTTTCCTGCCGCGGTGTACAGGTGCCTGTGGAAACGGTAGGCGGTATATTCAAAAATATTCTCTGTGCAGGTAATGACAAGGTTTTTGATTTTTGCTTTGATGTTATAGATGAACTCTGCGAGCTTTTCCCGTACCCCTATATGCATATCGGCGGAGATGAAGCCCCCAAGGCTCGTTGGTGCAACTGCGTGAAATGTCAGCAGAGAATAAGAGATGAAGGTCTTGAAAACGAAGAACAACTTCAGGGCTGGTTTGCTAATAAGATAATTGCTTATCTTAAAGACAAGGGTTATACTGCTCTTGCATGGAATGAAAGCCTCAATTCGGGTGTTCTTGACAAGGATACTGTTATCTGTGACTGGATGGACAGAGGGCACAAATGTGAGCCCTACGCCAACAGCGGCGGCAAGATTATCATAGAGGATTTTTATCACTACTACCTTGACTATGTTTACGGTATGACACCTCTTAAGAAGACTTATGACTATAATCCCTATCTTGACGGACTTACCGAAGAGGGGAAAAAGAATGTCCTCGGTGTGGAAAGTCCCATCTGGACAGAGTACATTGAAGACTTTGACCGTATGAGTTATATGTGCTTCCCGCGTCTTATTGCCGTGGCAGAAAGAGGCTGGACAGAGGGTGAAAACACCGACTACGCTTCCTTTAAGGTAAGAGTGAAAAATCAGAAAAACTTCCTCGCTTCACTCGGCATTATTCTTTGTGACGAGAGTGAATGGGATCCGAGCGCACTTGTAAGAGTGAAGGAGACGGTGGGCAGACTCATAAAGAGCATCACACCTGCTTCGATAATGGCAACGGTTTTCCCGAATGTGGACGAGAAGTAAAATAACCCGAAAGGAATCAGGGAACAGCTGAAAACTGTTCCCTTAATTTTTAAAATCAGATATATAATACTCTTCTTATATCTGTTAAATGTCTGACTTGTTTTACACTAGAAAGTGAATACTGGATAATGAATAATACAAACAAAAAATCCGTTCACTTATGTGAACGGATTTTCGTTTGGTGATCCACCGGAGATTCGAACTCCGGACACCTTGATTAAAAGTCAAGTGCTCTGCCGACTGAGCTAGTGGATCATCTGACAGCGTGGTTTATTCTACATTAAAAAAGTAAAAATGTCAATAGTTTTCAGGAAAATATTTGTTATTTAATATCTTTTACCAAAAAGACTCATTTATGCAGGTGGAAAATATCAAAAATGTCAATAAATATTGAAAATACCTGTAGGGTGTGATAGAATAATTAAGTTAAGTTATTTGAAAGGAACGATGGAAATGAAATATATAGTTCTTCTTTGCGACGGTATGGCAGACTATCCTGTTGAGGCACTCGGCGGAAAGACTCCGATGATGTGTGCCGATAAACCCAATATGGATTATCTTGCCCGAAAAAGTGAAGTCGGCTTAGTAAAAACTGTGGCTGACGGCTTAAAGCCCGGCAGTGACGTAGCAAATATGAGCGTTATGGGTTTCGATCCGAAAAAGTATTATACAGGCAGATCTCCTCTTGAGGCTGTGAGTATCGGTGTAAAACTCAAGGATGACGATGTTACTCTGCGCTGTAACCTTGTTACTCTTTCCGATGAGGAAAACTTCGAGGACAGAACAATGGTTGACTATTCGGCAGGGGACATCAGCACCGAAGAGGCGGCTAAACTTATCGGGGCTGTTGAGGAGGCTTTCGGTAATGATAAGTATAAATATTACAGCGGTGTAAGTTACCGTCACTGTCTTGTTGTGTCCGAGGGTACGACAGACCTTGGTGATATGACACCTCCTCACGATATAAGTGACAGGGTAATCGGTCCCTATATTTCAAAAAGCGAAAATGCCGCAGAACTCATTGGTATGATGAAGAGAAGTTATGAGGTGCTCAAAGAACATCCCGTAAATCTTGACAGAATCAGTAAAGGCAAAAGACCTGCCAATTCAATCTGGCTCTGGGGCGAGGGTAACAAGCCCATTCTTCCCTCTTATAAGGAACTTTACGGAATAGAGGGAGCAGTTATTTCCGCTGTTGACCTGCTTAAGGGTATCGGTATCAGTGCAGGAATGAGCACTCCCGACGTAGAGGGTGCCACAGGCTATATTGATACTAACTTCGTCGGTAAGGCTGAATGTGCCCTTAAAGAACTTGAAAGCGGTAAAGATTTCGTTTATATCCACGTGGAAGCACCTGATGAATGCGGTCACAGAAATGAACCCGAAAACAAGGTGAGAGCGATAGAACTTATTGACGAAAAGATACTGTCCCTTCTTCTTAAGGAATTGGATAAGTATGATGATTACAAGATTATGATTTTACCGGACCATCCTACTCCTATTGTAACCAAAACCCATGCAAGTGACCCGGTACCCTATCTTATCTATCATAAAAAGGGAGAAAAAGAGGGCGTAGAGACCTTTACTGAAGAAACAGCAAAGGGTACAGGAATATTTATAGAAGACGGCCCCTCAATAATGGGTAAATTCATTAAGGAGTGATAAAATGGCACATATTGATAAAGAACTTGCTTTGGAGCATTTTCAAAAAATTGTAAGAGTTAAAACCGTTTCAAATAAAGACGATGAGGTTTATAAAGAAGAGTTCCGTTCTTTTCTTCCTTTACTGAAAGAACTCTATCCCGAAACCTTCAAGGTAGTTTCTTCGCAACTTATAAATGAGTTCGGCATTCTTATTCATTGGAAGGGTAAAAACAGCACGGTAAAGCCTGTTGTTCTTATGGCTCACCACGATGTTGTTTCCGATGAGGGACAAAACTGGCAGCACCCTGCTTTTGAGGCTGAAATAATTGATGATGTTATCTGGGGCAGAGGAACAATTGACAACAAATGTATTTTTACAGCAATTTTCGAGGCTATGGAAAGCCTCATAAAAGACGGATTTGTTCCTGAAAGAGACATTTATTTTGCTTCAAGCAATAACGAAGAGGTTGCAGGGGAGACTATGCCTGAAATCGCAAAGTGGTTTGAGGCAAAGGGTATCACGCCCGAATATGTTCTTGACGAGGGCGGAGCAATAATGCTCGAACTTCCTATGGGTGTGAAGATTCCCTACGCTATGATAGGTCTGTCGGAAAAAGGGTTTGCGAAGATTACTCTTACGGCTAACAGCAAAAGTGCCGCCCATTCTGCAAAGTCTGTATCAAGCAAAAAATCTGCACCCGAAAGAATTATCGATGCAGTAAATGCTATTAATAAAAACCCCACACCGTCTACTGTTACGCCTGCCCTTGAGGGTATGCTCAGGGCTTTCGCTCCCAATGTAGATGCACCTTTAAAGCAGGTATTCAATAACATAAATCTTCTTAAGCCTGTGGTCAAAAAGGCTATGGAATCCATTCCCGATGCGGCGGCTATGATAAGAACACAGATTACTCTCACTTCTCTTAAAGCCTTCAACGAAAAGGGAACGGTGCCCGATACTGCTTCGGCAACTTTTAGTGTCAGACTTGCTCCTCAGGATAAGTTCGATGATATTCTCGCTCACATTCAGAAGGCTGTGGGTGAAGATATTGAAATTGAGGTAGAGAGAAAAAGAGAGGCTCCGCCCATTTCCGATTTCCGTACAGACGGTTTCGAATACATAAAGCAGACCGTGAAAAAGGTTTATCCCGATGTTGGTGTTGCTCCGTTTATTCTTAATGCGGCGACAGACAGCAGACACTTTTCTCACCTTTGTAATACTTACCGTTTCGGTGCCTTTGCAATCAATAATGAACTTTTCTCCTCTGTGCATAACGAGGATGAAAGATTACCTGTAGCAGAGTTCAAAAAGTCCATTGACTTCTATGTCGAGTTTATTAAGGGGATTAAATGAGCAGATTAATACAATAAAGATAAATGGCCGTGAGATTTTTCTCGCGACCATTTTGTTATTTACAATTAATTTTTACCAGCCGAAGCCGAAATATTCATTGAAGAAATCCTCAAAATCACTTGCACCGCCGTAGTAGTATCCGCCGTTGTTGTATGCTTCGGTGGTTGTTTCTTCTTCTACGGAAGCACCTTTATCTTCAACAAGAGTTATTGTTACATCAAAGGTAGTGGTTTTATAGGTTCTGCTTTCGATACGGCAAAGGGTGAGAGTAAGAGTATCACCGACTGCGCCTGTTTCGATAAGGTCGAGAAGAACGCTTGAATCCGTCATATCTTTACCGTTGACACCGATTATAAGGTCGCCCACTTCCGCTTCAGTACCTGCAAGAGAACTGTCACCGGAAATACCTGCGATAACAAGCGCGCCCTTAGGAAGTCCCTTGATTGAAACAACCATACTGTAAAGCTGATAAGAACTTACATCGGCATATTCAATACCGAGTTTCGGTCTGTTGGGTACATACTTATACTGAACGAGAGCCTGTGCTACGGGAAGAGCAATTGACATAGGCACTGCAAAACCCATTCCTTCATAATCTGTACTTGCAATTTTTGAAGAGTTGATGCCTATAACCTGACCTGAGGTGTTTACAAGTGCACCGCCGGAGTTGCCGGGATTGATGGCAGCATTATGCTGGATTACGGTCATGGTATAAGTGGCGGAGATTGAACGGTCAATTGAAGAAACAATACCGTCTGTTACGGAGCCGAAGTACTCGCTGCCGCCGGGATTACCGATGGCATAGATAGGTTCACCTATTTTAAGTGAAGAAGAGTTGCCGATTTCTGCAAGAGGAAGTCCCGTTGCTTCAAACTTGAGAACGCCGATATCTGTTCTTGTGTCAGAGGCAACAAGTTCCGCTTCATAGGTTTTACCGTCAAGAAGCATTATACCGTAAGTTACACCCTTAGCATTAATAACGTGAGCACAGGTGATAACGTAAGTGAAGCCGTTTTCTTCCTTCCATAAAACGCCGGAGCCTTCGCCGTCAAGTTGTCCCTGCTTATAGGTCATAACTCCTACTACGCTGGGTCTTACCTTTTCGGAAACGATGACGGAGTTGAATTGGTCTACTGAACCGGGCTGTGTTGTGGCATAAACCGAATCTGTCTGTGCGGGTGCTGTGGATTCTGCGGCGGCAGTAGTATTCTGGGTTACCACGGGTGTTTTATTGCCACTGTCAGAGAAACTCAAGGCAATTGCAGCAACGCCTATTGTAAGACAGAGGATGATAATAATTGCAGCAATTTTTTTGCCGTTGCCTTTTTTTCGGGGAGGCTCAGTAAATGGCTGATATGAGGGTTGTGTGCCGAACTGATAAGGTTGCTGCGGGGGTTGATAGGTTGCGTGGGGAGGCTGTTGAGGCTGAACGGGCTGCTCGTTGTGGGGCAGGTTTCCGGAAGTATAGTGATAGGTAGTACCGAAGGGAATCTCAATTCTTTCGGGAGGTGCATAAGGATTGAAAGAAGGAGCCGCATTGGCAGACTTCTCTTCGGGAGTTTCTTCGGTTGCGCAGGAAAATACATCCGTACCTTCATCGGAAGTTGATGGGTAAGATGTGGGAGGTTTCGGAAAATCAAAAGAATAATTTCCGGAATTAAAATCTTCCTCAGGAATGTTATCCGCATTAATATCCGGCGAATCGTTAAAGCCGTCAATTCTGTTTTCGTTGTCGTTCATAGTCTGTGCTCCTTTTTCAGGTTTGATAAATCTTTTCAATTTGATTGTATTAGAATAACAGTATACTTTAAAAGCAAGTTAAAAATAATCTGTTATTCGTCGATATACGGGATTTCAAAAGTAAATTCAGTGTATTCACCCTGTTTACTTGCGGCTGAAATTTCACCGTCATGCATATTGATTATTGTTTTAACAATGTAAAGCCCAAGCCCTACTCCTTTTGTATCATAGGAACGGGATTTGTCTACTTTGTAAAAACGTTCAAAAATTCTGGCAATCTCTTCTTCGGACACACCCTGTCCCGAATTTCTTATGCAAACCTTTGTGCTTTCTCCGTCGTTGGAAGCAAAGATTTTAATTGTTCCGTTTTCGGGAGTGAACTTCACCGCATTGTCAAGCAGATTATAAATCACCTGCTGAATAAGGTCTTTGTCAGCCCGCATCATTACAGAGCCGATTTCTTCAAAACCTTCAATTTCAATTTTCTTTTCGTTGATAGTTTTTTCAAAAGACAGTAAGGTTTCAAAAACCTGTGCGCTTACATCATAAATTATGGGAGAAAGTTCAATTTCTCCTGCCTCTATTTTGGAAAGATTAAGCATGGAGACTACCATTCTGGAAAGTCTTTTCACTTCATTTGATACTATGCCCAGATATTTCTTTTCTTCGTTTGACGGAATTGTTCCGTCCATAATACCGTCAATAAAACCGCCGATAGACGTCATGGGAGTTTTCAGTTCGTGGGAAACATTTGCAACGAAACTTTTTCGTGAATCTTCAGTGATTTTAAGTTCATAGCCCATTTTGTTAAGCGCTTTGGCAAAATCGTTCAGTTCACGGTTTTTGTAGTTTTCTTTGGCTTTGCTGTCAAACTCTCCCTTGGCAAAATCATCTGTAACTTTCTGCATATCAGCAAGAGGAACGGCTATATCCCTGGTTATAAAGAACAGTGCTATGAATACCGCTATAAGTGCTATAATGAGAGAGTAAAAGAAGGATTCGATAATCCGTATAGTATAAGGTACAAGACCTGTAATTGCGTCTTCAACGGCGAAAACAACAGCAACAGGTTCTTTTTCAACAACAATCGGCAACACGGCAACGAAGGAACCTATATCAAACATTTCGTCACCTATATAGTCGGAATATCTTCCTTTCAGCGCCCTTTTCATATGCTCTTCGGCAACATGATAATTCCGGTGATTTTCACAGCCGTGAAATTCTTCCGATTCACAGTCACTGCAATAAATTACATTACCTTCCGTGTCCGTTATAAAATATACTGAAAGAGTGGATTGCCCCATAGTTTTTAGTGCATTGTGTAAAAGCATTTCGTCGGCGTGGGCATCTTCTTTGCTCTTTTTTTCATTTTTGTGTATGGACAGCGTGATATATGCTTCACTTATATTAGTTATATTCCGGTTAAGAGAAATATTCTTTTCGTCCCACCATTGGCTTCCGATAAAAAACATCATTATAAAACAAAGTGTAATGAATCCTACCGCAACGGTTATGGCAGACCTGAGAAAGTATTTTTTCAGTAAACCGGCTTTTCTTCTGCGTCTTGTTTTTTTACTTTTTGCCATTAATCTTCCCTCTTTTCAAGAAAACGCCTGAAAAAATCAGGCGCTTTTACGTTGATATTACGGAAATTATTCTTTTGTTTCAAACTTGTAGCCTACACCCCAGACGGTTCTGAGTTCCCATTTGTCGGAGGCACCTTCAAGTTTTTCGCGCAGACGCTTAACATGAACGTCTACAGTACGGGAATCGCCGTAATAATCATAACCCCATACTTCATCAAGAAGTTGATCACGGGTGAATACACGGTTGGGATTTTTGGCAAGATGGAAAATAAGTTCCATTTCTTTCGGAGGTGTATCAATCTGAACGCCTGCTACCTTAAGTTCATAGTTTGTAAGATTGATGGAAAGTTTGTCATAGTGTACTTCCTTGACTTCTTCTGTTGTGGAGGAAGCACTACGGCGAAGAACAGCCTTGATTCTTGCCACGATTTCCTTTGTATCAAAGGGTTTTACAACATAGTCATCGGCACCCAGTTCAAGACCTAAAACACGGTCGAAAACTTCGCCTTTTGCTGTGAGCATAATAATGGGAGTTTCAGAAAACTTTCTGATTTCTCTGCAGACCTGCCAGCCGTCAAGTTTTGGAAGCATAATGTCAAGAAGAACAAGAGAAGGGCTTTCTTCCTGGAAAGTGGTAACGGCACTCTGACCGTCATTGGCTATAACAACATTGTAGCCTTCCTTTGTAAGATAGAGTCTTAAAAGTTCGCAGATGTTAAGGTCGTCGTCAACAACAAGAATTTTTTCGGGATTCATAATATTTCTCTCTTTCTGTCAGTTTGATTTTATTATGTTTAATATAACTTAAATTTACTTTACTTTTTTAGTATTTTATCAAAAAGAATAAAAATACATTACATTCTTTCGGGGGATTCGACTTTAAGCATCGTAAGAATGCTCTTCATTGTGTCTTTAACACAAACGCAAAGGAAAAGTCTTGCCTGCATAAGGCTTTCGTCTTCTACGCTTACACGGCAGGCGCTGTAGAACTTATGGAAAAGAGTGGCAAGGTCTACGGCATAGTGAGTAACCTTTGCAGGGTCATAGTTCTTTGCCGCACCGATAATAGTATCGCCTAAACTTGAAAGGAAACGAATGAGTTCTCTTTCTTCGGGACAACTGAGTTTCTGCAGTTCTTCTGATGTGCAGTTCCTTGCTTTTTTGCCTTCACTTTCAAGTTTGGCAAGAATACTGCAGATTCTGGCGTGTGCATACTGGCAATAGTAAACGGGATTCTGTGAACTCTGCTCAACAGCAAGATCGAGATCAAAATCCATAAGTGAGCCCGGTTCTCTTATATTGAACAGGAATCTTACGGCATCGATAGGCACTTCGTTGAGAAGGTCAACGAGGGTGATAGCCTTACCTGTTCTCTTTGACATTCTTACAACTTCACCGTCACGGACAAGACGTACAAACTGCATAAGAAGAATATCAAGTCTGTCAGAATCAATTCCGACTGCTTCCATGGCACCCTTCATTCGTGCAACGTGACCGTGATGGTCTGCGCCCCAGACGTCAATAGCCTTGTCAAAGCCTCTTTTTTCAAGTTTATTTCTGTGATAGGCAATATCGGCGGCAAAGTAAGTCGGGTTGCCGTTTGCGCGGATAAGAACATCGTCCTTGAGTTCGAGTTTATCGATATATTCCTGGCTTTTGCCTTCGCGAAGGAGCATCTTTGTCTGGACTTCCTTATTCTTGTACCAGAGAGCGCCGTCCTTTTCGTAAGTGTAACCGCCCTTTGTAAGAATATCAATGGTTTCCTGAAGTTCTCCGCCGTTATGCAGTGTAAGTTCGCTGAACCACAGATCATAGTCAATGCGGTACTTTTCCATTGCCTTTTTCATATTTTCGAGGTTTTTCGGAAGAGCAAATTCAACAAGAGCCTTTCTTCTTTCATCTTCGCTTTTTTCCATATAGGCTTCGCCGTAAACTGTCTTGAATTCGTTTGCTCTTTCGGTGATATCTTCGCCGTGATAAGAATCTTCGGGAAGTTCAATCTCTTCGCCGCAAAGCTGACGGTATCTTATATCAAGGGAAAGGCCGAACTTTTCAATCTGATTACCTGCGTCGTTAACGTAAAATTCTCTTGCGACTTCATAGCCTGCGTAATCGAGAACACCTGCAAGGCAGTCGCCGAGAGCACCGCCTCTTGCATTACCCATATGCATAGGGCCTGTAGGATTGGCGGAAACAAATTCTACGTTTATCTTTTTGCCCTGGCCGTAATTGCTTCTTCCGTAACTGTCGCCTGCTTCTCTGATTTCAAAAAGAACATCCGCATAATATACATCGGAAAGATAAAAGTTAATGAAACCGGGGCCTGCGATTTTAACTTCTTTGAAGTATGTACCTTCAAGATTTGCATTTTCACTTATTGCCTGTGCTATTTTTACGGGAGGTAAACGGAATGTTCTTGCATTGACCATAGCGGCATTGGTGGAGTAGTCGCCGTTATTACGGTCTGCCGGAACTTCCACGGAAAAAGTGTTTACTTCACCTTCGGGTAAAAGTCCTTTGCTCTGCGCCGCGGCTATGGCATCTTTTACAATATATCTTATCTGATTTTGTGCTTTATCTACTGTAATGGACATTAAAGTTCCTCCTGTTGAGATTTGTAATTGAGTTTTCTTTTAACGGTTATGACAAATTCGATTGTTCCTAAAGGATTCTTTTCAACATCCGTTGCATAACTGAAACGGAGTTTTCCGCCTTCGGAAGTCATTTCCGAAACAACATCAGTTCCGTATACACCCATTGAAAAACTTCCGTAGGGTGTGACATGATGTGAAAGATGACGGACCTGATTTTCAATAATCATATAAGTGTTTATACTTCCTTCGCGTGTTACTGTCACAAGACTTCCTTTTTCAACCTGAAGTTTTGTAGTGCTTGGAGTACCGTCTTCTTCCTGTTCGGTATAATAAAGAGTATAATTGTCACTTTCACCTTCCATATGACCGTGGGTAGTTACTTCCAGAAGTTCTTTTTCACCCTGTATTTCCTGGTTTGTGACAATGGTTACAAGATAATCTTCTTTCATCATCTTAACCTTTCTTCGCCAAATTATAAATATACAGTATATATGATAACACAGATGAGTATAAAAATCAATTTTTTTCTTATATCTTTTTCAGTTTTTATATTTTATTTTTACAGTTGACACAAGCAAACAAAAAAAGATATAATAGGGACAAAACAATGCGGAAATTTCAATTAAACTAAGGGGTGTTTATATGTATCTGTGTTATAAAGAACCTGCACATATGAGTTACTACGGCTGGGAAAACGAAGCTTTGCCTTTAGGTAACGGTAAAATAGGTGCAAAGATTTTCGGCGGAATAAAAACCGAACTTATCCATTTCAATGAAAAGACCTTGTGGTCGGGCGGAAAAGATGTGGAAGGTTTTGACGGCGGAACGGGTAAAAAAGATAAAGGCAAGGCTTTCAGAGAAATTCAGGCGCTGCTGGAAAAAGGCGACGATAAAGGCGCCACGGCTAAAATGAAAGAACTGCAGGGTGATATGACAGGCTTCGGTGCATATCAGTCTTTCGGCAATTTATACATAAATTTTGACGGTGCCGAAAATGCAGATAAATATGTCCGTGACCTGGATCTTGATACAGCCTCGGCAATGGTGTCATATAAAAATGATAATATATCTTATACAAGACATTACTTTGTATCATATCCGGATAATGTTTTTGTGGGAAGATTACAAGCAGACGGTGAGGAGGCAGTTCTCAACTTTGAAACTTATGTAGCATCAGAACAGAAGGGTACAATAAAGGTTGACGAAGAAGGCATTTCCCTTTACGGAAATGTAAAGGCTAATATCGGCCTTGACGGTGCAGACGGCAAAGATGCCAACGGTATGAAATACGGCTGTTTTGTGAAGGTTACAAGCAACGGTACGGTAGAATACAAGGAAGACCGTATTATAGTAAAAGATGCCACAGAGGCTGTTATTATTATGAGCCTTGCCACAAATTATATAAACAACTTCCCCCATTTCTTCAGTGACGTTGATCCCTTGCAGACAGCAAAGGATACAGTAAACAAAGCCTCAGAAAAATCTTTCGGCGACCTTTACAGAGCCCATATAAAGGATTACACCGAACTTTACAACCGTGTAAGTTTCTCTTTAGGTCAGGAGGAAACACCTCTTACTACCGATTATATGCTCAAACGCTTCGGCAAAAAAGGTGAATATAAGCGCAGTCTCATAACAACTCTTTTCCAATACGGCAGATATCTGCTCATTGCATCTTCACGCGACGGTTCCTTACCTGCTAATCTGCAGGGTATATGGAATGCGAAAAACAATCCTGCCTGGTGCTGTGACTATCACTTCAATGTAAATGTGCAAATGAATTACTGGCCTGCCTATGTGGCTAATCTTGCTGAAACTGCACTTCCATACATTGATTTTGTTAACTCCCTGAAAAAGCCGGGCAGAATAGTAGCAAATAAAAGTCTCGGCATCGGTGAAGATAAATCAGACGGAACTCCCGATTATGAGAAGCCCACAGGTTTTATGTTCCATACGATGGTAACACCTTTAGGCTTTGTAGGTATGGGCTCGGAATGGGAATGGGGCTGGGCACCCACCAACGGCGCTTGGGCATTACAGGGTATGTATGACTATTATCGCTTTACCGGTGACACAGAAAAACTTAAAAATGAAATCTACCCCACCATGGAAGAATGTGCCCTTATGTGGACAAAACTGCTTATTGAGGATAAAAAGAGTGACAGATTGGTTGTCTCACCCGGATATTCTCCCGAACACGGACCCGTTGCCGCAGGTAATACCTATGACCAATGCATAGTATATAATCTTTATTCCGATTTGCTTCACGCCGCTGAAGAACTTACCGGAAAGGGATACGGCGATGCAGTTAACAAAGAAGTTATCGACACTGTATCACAGCAGATAACCCGTCTTAAGCCACTTTCCGTCGGTAAGTGGGGACAGATAAAAGAATGGTATAACGAAGACAGTTTCTTTATGCGCGGTTACAGAACAAAAGGAGTACAAAGAAAGCACAGACACATCTCTCATTTGCTGTCTCTTTATCCTTTCAGCCAGATTTCACCCGACGATGAAAAACTGAAAAAGGCTGCTCTCACCACTCTTGATGACAGAGGCCATAAGAGTACGGGCTGGGGACTTGCCATACGTCTTCTTTCCTATGCCCGTTTAGGTGAAGGAGAAAAGTGCAATATAATCGTTGAGAATATAATGAAGGATGCAATTCTCAAAAACCTTTTCGGAACTCATCCTCCTTTCCAGATTGACGGAAACTTTGGCTTTACTGCAGGCGTATGCGAAATGCTCCTTCAGAGCCACGGCGATTATATCGCGGTTCTTCCTGCTCTTCCCTCATCATGGCACGAGGGTGAGATAAAAGGTCTTATGGCAAGAGGCAACTTTGAAGTGGGAATCAAATGGGAAAATGACCGCCTTAAAACCGCAACGGTAAAATCAAACGCAGGTGGCAGATGCGCACTTAAATATGACGGCAAGATAATGCTTGTTTGCGATGAAGACGGAAAAGAAGTTGAAACCGTCTTTGAAAACGGAGTAACTTCCTTTATGACGGAAAAAGGCAAGACATATTCCTTCAGTTGATAAAAAATCGGGGCTGTGAAAACAGTCCCTTTTTTGTTCTTGCTTATGAATTTCACGGTCAGGCTTAAGTGAAGTTTTGCCTCTTCTGTGACAGAGAGGTTTTGTATGGTTTGCATTTCAATAAAACCGCAAGTCGTCATACGCTTCGCATAGTGCCTTTTGTGACTATTCACCGTTTTGCTTTTTATTTAAACCGAAAGGTGTCGGGCAATCGTCTCTACGCCGATTGCGGTTTATGTTTCAATGAAACAGAAAGGCAGATACGCTTCGCTGAGTGACTTTTGTGCTTGGCAAAAGTCACCAAAACCGCTTTTCGGATGCTGTAAATTTATGACTCGTCGGATGCGAAAGTACGAATTTTTCGGAATAAGATTTGATATATTGATTTATAACTCAACCTTAGTCTGCCGTATTAGTATTCTATACAGACAGCACTACCGAAAAATTAGATTTCGCACCGTAGGTATAAATAGTTTTACTTCATTTTCCGTTGGGCTTTCCCGTGGTTCCGTTTTATGTCCGCGTCGTTCCCGCGTCCTGCAAATAGATGAGTATTCCTACAAAAACAAATCGGATAACATGGGGGAAAGCGTGATAAGGAAAGTAACTCCGTGCTTT
>JAZSPI010000024.1:0-2126 GCA_045537395.1 Acutalibacteraceae bacterium
CCCAACAAAAATATAGAAACAAAAAAAGAGAGGTAATTAAATGAATATTGAAGACAATTTTATTAACACCCTGTTTGATAAAACAAAAGAAACAGAGGCAGTAAAGCCTCAAACTACAGAAATCGTAAATATGCCTGTGAGTAGCATAGTGCCGAATTTCAAAAATCCGTACAAGTGCCGTGAGGAAGATATGAAGCCGTTGGAAGACAGTATCCGTGAGAACGGCATTATACAGCCTCTTATGGTGCGAAAAGATGATAAGGCTGATGTGTTCGAAATTGTATCAGGTCACAGAAGATACCTTGCTGCAACAAGGCTTGAAATGACAGAGGTACCCGTTGTTGTCTTGGATATAAGCAAAGAGGAAGCTGATATTATCCTTGTTGACAGTAACCTACACCGTGAGCATATTCTGCCCTCGGAAAAAGCCTTTGCTTACAAGATGAAAATGGATGCACTTAAAAAGCAGGGAAAACGAACAGATTTAACTTCGGACCCGGTGGGTCCAAAGTTGAGCTCTGCAGAAAAAATCTCACAAGATAGCGAAGACAGTGCAACTCAAATCAAAAGGTATATCCGCCTAACTAACCTTGAAAAATCGCTTCTTAATCTTGTGGATGAAGGCAGAATCGCAATGCGACCTGCGGTCGAAATCTCATACCTTACTCCCGAAGAGCAAAAGATGATTTTTGAAACCTATGAGAGTGATGAGGTCACTCCCTCACTTGCACAGGCACAGAAAATGCGAAAGCTCTCTGAAGAGAATCAGCTTAATGGTGATACGGTGTTAGCAATTTTGACAGCACCTAAACCTAATCAGGCAGAGGCTATTAAAATACCTGAAGAACGTATCAATAAGTTCTTCGGTAAAAATTATACTAAACAACAGAAAGAAGAGCATATCTTAAAAGCTCTGGAATATTACCACAAATATCTTCAGCGACAGAGAAATAAGGATAGGGATGCGAGGTGATGCGGATGAAGAAACTTTCAATAGCCCCTAAGATTGTTTCAAGAAAAGGTTCAGGCAGAATAGATGATAATATTCCCGTTGATTTTATGGAATATGCAATTCCAAAGCCTGATGAAATAACGGAGACGGAAGAGTTTCACATTGTTCCCGATGAAATCAAAGTTTCAGAACAGATACACGGCATTATTTATGATGTGACGGGTGTGTTTGACGGCAAGTTAAATAAATCGTTGTTACAGCAGTTTAAAGAATTTATACTTTCGGAACAGTTGTCATAAACCACACATTTGAAAAATGGCAGTCGGGCATTGTAAAATGGAAATACCTAATGCAATGCTCGGCTTCCGGAAAGGAGAGTTTAATTATGGCAAAGAAAGCCGAGAAAAATATTAATGAAAAAATAACCGCATTATACTGCCGTTTATCTGTTGATGATATAAAGGATAAAGACAAAGATAAGGATAATAACAAGGATTCAGAATCCAACAGCATCACTAATCAAAAGCGTATTCTTGCAGACTATGCCAAAAAGCACGGATACAAGAATACGATGTTCTTTGTTGATGACGGTATATCAGGTACAACCTTTGACAGACCTGACTTTCAGCGTATGGAACGCATGATAGAAACAGGAGAAATCGGTACAGTTATCGTAAAGGATTTATCCCGTTTTGGTCGTGAGCATATACTGTTCGACCACTATACTCAAGTGCTCTATCCGTCTTTAGGCGTAAACTTTATATCTATTCAGGAGAATGTTGAAACTATAAGCGGTAAGGGAACAGAAATGATGCCGTTTCACAACTTGTTTAACGAGTGGTATGCTTCACAGACAAGCAAGAAAGTGCGTCAGGTTTGGAAATCCAAATCAGATAACGGAGAAAGAGTTTCGCCAACAGTTGCTTTTGGTTATAAAAAGGATAAAGACAATCCTAAACAATGGGTAATCGATGAACCTGCTGCCGAGGTTGTCAGATATATTTATCAGTTGGCTCTTGAAGGCTTAGGTGTTACAAAAATTGCTCGCAGACTTGAGCGTGAAGAAATCTTAACTCCAACTGCATATTACAGTGCAATAGGAAGAAAGACGAGAAATCCGATTACTACTTCATATCGTTGGTCAGAAAACAGCATTGAAAAAATACTCAACAAT
>JAZSPI010000052.1:0-4278 GCA_045537395.1 Acutalibacteraceae bacterium
TTTTGTTAGTCATACTCATAATCCTTTCAATTGTTTCATCGGAAGGATGAATGTTTGAAAAGGTATCTGTATATTGTTTTTTACTCATCTATCCACTCATCTCCCAACTGTTCTTTTAAGTTTACTCTTGCACGACTTAACCTAGTTTTAACTGCCGACTCTTTAATTTTAAGCATTTCTGCAATGTCTTTTATCGATAAGTTTTCGTAGTAAAACAAATGAATTACCGTGCGTTCTTTTTTAGACAGCCTCATAACAGCATTATACAAATCTATTTGAGTTGTACTGTCAAAGTTGGCACTTGAAACAAAATCACAATCGTCAATGTTCTTATGATATCTGAATGGTAATTTTATGTAGTTTTTACTTTCGTTAACGCAAACCGTTGTCAACCATTTGTCTAAATGCACATTATCAGAAAAACTCTTAGGATGCTTTAAAAGTTTAATAAAAACATTTTGAAGAATATCTTCGGCATCGTAAGTGCTTTTCGTGAAAGATAGAGCAATAAGAAAAAGACGTTGATTGTTGCGATTTACTGCTTGCATAAAATCATCATCTGTCATTGTTTCACCGCCTAATTGAAAGGTCCTTTCACTATAATAACAATTGAAGTTGTGGAAAGGTTACAAAAAATATTTTCATATTTAAGTTTACTGTAAAAAAGCACTTTGTCAATAATCGCTAAAACATAATAACAAATTTAACCGAAAGGACGTGATACCCGCAATTTATCACCTTGAAGCCAAAGTCATAACCCGTGGTGTAGGTCGCTCAGCCGTTGCCGCAAGTGCATATATGAGCTGCAGTGAAATCACTAACGAGTATGACGGCGTAAAACACGATTACACCCGGAAAGGCGGTCTTGTCTATGAGAAAATCTTTCTCCCGTCACACGCTCCGCCTGAATGGTGCGACAGAAGTAAGCTATGGAACGCAGTTGAAGAAACGGAGAAAACAAGGGACAGCCGTTTGGCAAGAGAGTTCATTGTAGCTTTGCCTGTTGAAGTCAGTCGTGAAAGGCAGATTGCAGAGGCAGAAGAATTTGCAAAAGTTCTTGTAGATGACGGTATGTGTGTTGATGTCTGTATTCACGATACGGGTGAAGGCAATCCTCACGCTCACATTATGACAACTGTCAGACCGTTAAACTCTGATGGTACTTGGCAAAGAAAAACTGAAAAAGAATATCTGTGTATCAGAGACGGTAAGGAACAAGGCTTTACCGCCTCTGAATTTTTATGTGCAAAAAATGAGGGTTGGGAAAAGCAGTATCAGTATTATGATGACGGTAAGAAAGTATATCTGCCACCGTCTAAGGCTGTCAGTCATGAGAGAGTAAACAAATATCCGAAAAGCACCAAGTACGGCAGACAGAATCCCATAAGCGAGCGTTGGAACAGCGATGAGCAGTTATGTGAATGGAGAAAACTGTGGGCAGATATTGTAAACAGAGATTTAGAAGATAAGAACATTGAGCCTATTGACCACCGCAGTTTTGCAGCAAGAGGAATCTTATTACAACCTACAATTCACGAGGGTGTTTCAAGCAAGAAGATGAAGAAGAAAGGTAAAGTTACAGAGCGAATGAAAATCAACATTCTTATCCGTAAAGATAACAGTCTGATAATCAGCCTTCGCAAAACTGTTCAGGCACTTACAGAGCTTGTTATCACTGCGGCAAAGCTACTCATACCCGCACTTGCTGATGCTCTTGAAGGCATCCGTGTCGGTATGATTATCCTTGAATGTGAAAGAAAGAGCATTAACAAAATGAAGCATCAGGCAATGAATGAAGTCCGTGATGCTGATGAGTTTTATGTGTACTTCCATAAGCTACAGGGAGATATTAATACAACCGAAGAAAAACTCAAAGAGGCAAAGAAGAAATTAAAGCTTACTCCCAATGTTATGAAGCAGAAATATAACTCGGCAAAATGTGATGTTACTCACTATGAATTCGAGCTTAAAGAGTTGAAATTTAAAATGCAGAATATTCTCTCACAAAATGAATGTGAAACCGAACAGGATATTGTTAATGCAAAGTCTTACTTTGAGAAGATACGTAGGTTTGAAATTCCGAAGCTTGAAGCCGAGGAAAAGAGAATGGAAGCAGAAATCCAAAAGACACTTACTCAGTACCAAGAAACCGAAAAGCAGGCTGATGAAGCAGATGCAGAAGAACTGAAAGCCGAGAGAATGAAAATCCGCCCCGAAAAAGAGAAAGAAGCAAGGCAGACCGTTAAAACAGATTACAACATCAGTGAATACGATTTTAACCGAAGCGTTGACACCGTTTCAAAGCTCATAGGTGAGCCGCCACCTAAGTATCTTACCAAGGCTGAAATAGCAAGGCAAGAAGAATATGCCCGCTATGTAAAACAGCAGGAAGAAAGACAGCGGCAAATCGAAGAACGGCGTAAAACCCGTAATAACAAAAATATTAAGAATAAAAATGAAAGGAGCCGATAATATGGCTAATAAAAAGTTAAAAGCACCGGTAAACATCCCGGTGGAGAAAATCCGTCCCTTTGAGGGACATCCGTATAAGGTTTTAGATAATGATGAAATGAATAATCTCATAGAGAGCATTCAGCAGAAAGGTGTTATTTCACCTATTGTTGTAAGACCTTTAGAAAACACAAATGATGAATATGAGATTATCTCAGGTCATCGAAGACTCAGAGCATCAGTGAAAGCAGGGCTGGAAACAGTACCTGCTTTAATTTATGCCGTGAGCAGAGATGAAGCGGCAATTATGCTCGTGGACAGTAATCTGCATCGTGAGCATATTCTCCCGTCGGAGAAGGCGTGTGCTTACAAGCTGAAGCTTGAAGCAATGAACCGTCAGGGACAGAGAACAGATTTAACTTCGTCGCAAATTGCGACAAAGTTTGACTCTGCAACTGAAATAGGCAATATTACAGGTGAAAGCCGAGATAAAGTTTATAGATATATCCGTCTGACTTATCTTATTCCCGAACTACTTGAAATGATGGATGAAGATAAAATCGCTTTCTCCGTTGGAGTTGAGCTTTCGTTCCTTGATGACCAAATGCAGTATGATTTGCTCCGTGTAATTGAGGAGCAGGAATGTACACCCTCATATTCTCAGGCATGGCATATGCACAAGGATTTTACTGCGGGTACTCTTACTGCGGAAAGTATTGAGAATACTCTTACAGCAGAAAAACCAAATCAGAAACCTATGTGTAAAGTTCCTATTGAAAAGTTACAGAAGGTTGCACCAAAGGTTAAGGACAAAGACTTTGAAGATTTTGTAATAAAGGCATGTGAGCATTATTACAGGTATCTTCAGCGACAGCGAAATAGGGATGCGAGGTGATGCGTATTGAAGCATATTGGAATTCTTAAAGCATATATCCGTTATCTTATTGATGACATCAGAGGAGAATATTCCTTCAAGGTTAAAGGTCACGAGGTAGTTGCTACCTTTGCAGAAAAACGTAACAATGACATTCTTCCCCGCATTCGTGAAATATTACTGGGTGATTCACACATTCGACAAAGTGATGCCCCTGATATTAAACTAAAGAAAAATATCAAGGAGGCGGTTTAATGTCAAAACGAGTGTGCTGTCTTTACAGAGTATCAACAGGTAAGCAGGTTGATTATGACAGCAACAATGAAGCAGACATCCCAATGCAGAGAAAAGCTTGTCACAAATTTGCAAGTGAAATGGGTTGGGATATTGTTCACGAGGAACAGGAGGATGGTGTTTCCGGTCATAAGGTGCGAGCTGAAAACCGAGATAAAATTCAAATAATAAAGGACCTTGCGAGAAAGAAAAAGTTTGATATTCTGCTTGTGTTTATGTTTGACCGTATCGGCAGAATCGCAGACGAAACACCTTTTGTTGTTGAATGGTTTGTTAAAAACGGTATCGAGGTTTGGAGCACCCAAGAGGGCGAACAAAGATTTGATAATCACATTGATAAACTCTTAAACTATATCCGTTTCTGGCAGGCTGACGGCGAAAGTGAAAAAACATCAGTACGAACAAAAACAAGTCTTGGGCAGTTAGTTGAATCAGGTCACTTCAAGGGCGGCGTTGCCGCCTTTGGATACGACCTTGTGAAAAGCGGCAGATTCAATAAAAGAAAACACGAGCTTTATGATTTAAAAGTTAATCCCGATGAAGCTACTGTTGTTAAGATAATCTTTGACAAGTACACGCAAGAGGGTTACGGTGCTCATAGAATTACAACTTGGCTTAATAACAATGGTTACCGAGCAAGAACAGGTAAAATGTGGCAC
>JAZSPI010000063.1:0-7567 GCA_045537395.1 Acutalibacteraceae bacterium
TTTCCTGCCACCTTTACCTCAGTATGTGCCTTCTTTGCAACTTCTTTCTGTTTAACTGTCACCGTATCACAAACGGAACACTTTTTGCCTTCAGTGAGACCTGTCTTTGTGCAAGTAGCTGTTTTCCCTGCCACCTTTACCTCAGTATGTGCCTTCTTTGCAACTTCTTTCTGTTTAACTGTTACCGTATCACAAACAGTACACTTCTTACCTTCGGTTTTACCTGCCTTTGTGCAAGTGGCGGCTACCGCTTTAAGAGTAGTGAGAATATGGCCTTTTGCCGCAACTGTCTTCTGTGCTACGATTACTTCACCACAGTCGGCACACTGTCTTCCTTCGGTAAGCCCTGCTTTTGTGCAAGTTGCAGCAACAGCTTTAAGGGGTTTAAAGTTTTTGTGAGTGTGGTCGAGTTTAATGGTGAACTGACTGTCTGCAGAGCCGTAGCAATCCTTTTCAACAGAATAATAACGGACAGTGAGAGTTTCTCCGCTATTTGAGAAATAGAACATAGCAACCATACCGGTAGAACCGATATCAGAATCCATATACTGAGGGTCAATAAGCATCTGGGTTACTACATTACCGTTAACGCCCTTATCCTGACGGTATACTATATGCTGCCAGGGGTCATGTCCGGAAAGAACCAACATAACGTTCTTGTGCTTAGAGAAGCATTTTTCCCACATCTCATCACCGTTCTGTGCATCAGTATAGCCGGTGTAATAACTGGGAGGATAACAGTCACCCGCGTCAAGAGTTGTTCCGTCACGGTACATATATGCGTGAGTGATAATTATTGCTTTGTGGTTGGGATGTGCTTTGAGAACGCTGTCAACCCATTTGAGAGTTGCTTCACTGGGAGCAAAGTCCACTGTAATTATAAGATAATCCGTATTCTGTATACTGAAATAACGGTATGAGTTGGTAAGGTCACCCTTTACAGTTCCGCCTTCGGGAACATCCTCTTCTCTTGTGATATAACTGACTTTTCCGTTCTCCTCTTTTTTGATAACACCGGGCTGATTAACAGGATCTGAAAGGTTGATATTACCTGTATTCATCATACCGGCTACGGTTTTTTCGTAGAAACCGTTATGAAGGTTACGGTTAAAGTCATCCCAGTCGTCGTGATTACCTCTTACGAGAGCATAAGGTATTTTACCGTTGAGTTTGCTGATATTCTTATTTGCAGTTACCCACTCGGCATCTGTACTGTCGTCGGTAATATCACCAAGACCGATTACATATTCAATCTTCTGTGATTTCTGATTTTTAAGTATCCAGTCATAGAGAGCACCCATGGCCTCGGGGTCTTTCTCACACATCGTCTGTGTATCGCCGATAACTGCAAATGAATATTCGAAGTCTTCAACAGGCTCTACATCTTTTTTGTCCTGCCATAAAACTACGTGCTCAAGATCTGTCTTGTTAGAAGATAAATCTTTTTTCATACAGTCATCACAGCGGGTAAAATCATAATATGCAAATAAATCTTTATCTGTGGCGGTTATGCCTTTGGTATAATCCGAACTAATTTCTGCAGCAGTGCGGATATCAGTCCATATTGCAACGGAATGTATTTTTCCTGTAAAGTAAGTAGCGTTACCGTTTCTGAGGTCGCCACCGATTACTGCATTGTGTTTTTCTGCAAAAGGCTTAATGCTTGCGATTGTCAAGGTCTGTGCAAGTTCGCCGTTAACATAACAGTGAATCTTTTTGTTGCTGAGATCAGTTACAATGCCGAGATGAACCTTTTCACCTGTGGCAACATCAACCTTATCAAATGTATAAGTATACTGCATTGAGTTGCTTGCCTCATTTTTGAAAACAACCTTGGGCTGACCGTTTTTATTGAGTGCAAAAACTAAAGAACGGTCATATCTGTTGTCACTTCCCATAAGGGTAGTTGTGCTCTTAAGACTTTCCTTATCAACAGTGAAACTTGCCTCAAAAGTGAGAGGTATAGTTTTCGGCTTTTTGCTGAGAACATATTGTTCGTCGAGACTACAGGTAAGACCTCCGTCTGTCTCATAACACTTGGCGCAATCAACTACGGTCAGGGATATTGTGTCGCTATAAGTGCCGTCACTTACGGTGATTTTGGCAGAACCTTTTTTAACAGCCTTGACAACACCCTTATCTGCAGTAGCCACCGATTTTTTTGATGAAGTCCAGGAAAGTTTTCCTTTTCCTGAGTAATACACATCAGGATTAAATGTTTCGCCGACTTCAAGAATAAGAGTTGCAGGAGAAACTGCAAGATCTGTATCCAGCATACCGTAAGAATATTTTTTACCGAAAATATTATACAGGTTACCGCCTGTCTTTTCGTTTTCTTTGATGACAAGCATAGAATTTGTACGGTAAGAAAATGCTGTTATGCCGAAGTTACAGGATGTCATGATACTGACATTCTGACGCATACCGTTTTCTTCGAAACTTAAAAGCATATCTTTGGTATGTACACCGCTTCCGCTTTTTATGCTACGATAGCCAATTTGTCTGCCTACTGATAAGTCAGCAATTCCGTAGGGGTTGAAATCTGTTGCACGGACTGAGAGCTTATTATTGACATTCGGATTTTCACAAAATGCCTTTTCAAGAATAGTATACATTGTATTGGACATGTTACATTTGCTGTTGTACGCCATATTCCATGTAAACTCTATATAATCAGTGGACGAAGCAAGTTTATCAACATATTTTGCGATAGGATTCATTTCAGTATCCCAAGAATCGGTACTTCCGCCAAAGGGTGTGAAATAAAGTTCGAAAACAGGGTCATTCTTTGTTCCGATATAAGCAATCTGCTTATCAGCGGGTATCTGATTACCCTTGCCGCTTTTTAGCAGCGCAATCTGTCTTTCGTTTTCCTCATTCACATACTTACGCAGTTCAAACAGTTGCTCTTTGCCGCGATACTCGTGCATAAGCAAAATATAGTTACGGGTTACACGGTAGAGTTCTTCATGATCAGAAATAATTACACCTGACTGTGAACCATTATTACCGTTTGCACCTCTGTAATCATTTTCGTCAAGGTTACTGCTTGAAAAGAAAACTGTATTTCTGTGTACAGTGCCGTCAGTAGCAAGATAATGAGAAACTGTGCAACTTTTGACATGCTGCATATCACTGCTCTTATTCTCAACGGTCCAGCCGACTTTTGTATGTGTCATAAAATCTGAAACCTTTTTGCCGGGAGCATACTTCTCATAACAGTCACTCTTAAGTGCCTGATTGAAATAAGTGTTATAGTTAAGATGCTGCCTGTATCTTACCTTCTTCTGTGCCGGATCATACTGACTTTTACCGTAAGAAGGCAACTGATTGACAAGAACTACATCAATACCCATTCTCGCGGCTTCCGTGAGCATATATGATATACGCACAAAACCGTGCTCATCATAGTTTGTGCCGAACAGGGAACGCATATATCCGTAATACTTGCTTTCGGGAATAACGCAGACAGCTGCCGTTGCTGATGTTCTGTAAGAAGAAAAGGTTATCTTGACATCTTCTTCCGGATGAGCAATTTTATACTGAATACACTGGAAAATAAGAAGTCCCAGACCGTTGTTCGGGTCATGTAATGCCTCATTGGAATGACGTAATAACACCTCAGCGGTTACTGTCTTTCCGTTGATGTTTGCATAAGTGGTTGAACCTAACCCCTGGAAGTTTTGGGGGTTGTTTGCTTTCGGGAAAGCATCGTAATAAGGAGTAACCGTATGCTTGTTGTTTTCTTTTATATTCTTTCTGATTTCAGGAAGAATCTTTTCAAAGAAAGGTTTCTCCTGATTAATAGGTTCAAGATAATAATCAGAAACGAAAGCATTGGTTTCACTTGGGAAAGTCTCAGCCGCACAGGCGAGGACTACGCCCCCGCCTATGACAAGAAGACAAGTGAAAATAAACAGAGTTAATTTTTTAAGTTTGTTCATTTTTTTACACCTCGCTGTTCTTACGGCAATGTTGTCATATCAAAGGTAATGTTTGTTCTGTTACCGCCCACAAGGTCTGTTGTGTTCCATGCAGCATCCTGACTGTAGGTAGTGAATATTCTGGGCGGATTCTTGTAAGTGCTGGTAGTATAAAGATATACAAATTTACCGTTACTGCTTGTATTATCGCTGAGTGTTACCTCACCTGTAAGGTAAAGTCTGGAATTATCAGAAGTTACATAAATAACGCCGCCGTTCTGCTTAGCCTTATTGCCTGTTGCAGTGATACCGTCAAACTTTGCACAACTGTTGGTACGGATTTCTACTGCACCGCCTGTGGTTTTTACAGATTCATTGTTTGTAAATACACAATCAGTAAATACAATGTCAACCTTTGTGGGGTCTGTAGCGCTGTTACAGTTACCGTTCTGAATTTCCACAGCACCGGCACCTGCAGTTGTGGCTGTATTGCTGTCAAAGGTACATCCGTCTGCATTAATCACAAGTGCAGTACTTGAAGTATCCGTTGATAATGCACCGCCCTTAGTGGCTGATGTGTTGCCTTTAAATGTAACATTTGTCATATCAAGTGTGGTAGCAAGATTGCCTGCACTGCTTGTATCAGCCACGTAAACCGCACCGCCGTCACCTGAAGAGTTATTGTTTTCAAAGGTGTTCTTATCAAATGTCTCGCTTTCGGAAACAGAAAGTTCAGCACCGTTACCGAGATAAAGTGCGCCGCCTTTTACACCGATGTTATCAGCAAATACTGTGTCAGTGACTGTGGCAACAGAACTGTTGCCTGTGATAAAGAAGGCACCGCCGTTTGCTGCAGAAGTGTTTGATGTAAATTCAGCATCTGCGATTGTAACATTACAGGTACCTGAACTCCATACAGCACCGCCGTCAAGGGCTGACTCGTTATTACTGAAAGTACCGCCGTTTACTGTAAGGGTTGAGTGGAAGCAGTCAACTGCACCGCCGGCACTTTCGGAAGTATTTCCTGTGGCAGTTACGTTTGTCATATTGAGAGTACCGTAACCTACATATACAGCACCGCCACCTTCACCGTCGCCGTTATTTGTGTCAGCAAAGCCCTTAGTGGTATTACCTGTAAGGATTACGCTGTCAAGGTTTGCCGTACAGGCTGTTCTTGCACTGATAGCACCGCCACCCATAGCAGTGTTGTTTTCGAACTTGGTACCGTTAGCGTTAAGAACTGCGCCTACCTTAGTTTTGTTTTCATCATCGAGAGTTTTGTAAACAACATAAATTGCGCCGCCGTGGTTCGTTGCGCTGTTACCCTTAAATTCACTGTCAGCATCAAGTGTGAGTTCCGTACTGCAAAGGTAAACCGCACCGCCGTGATTTGTTGCTGTGTTGGATACGAAGTCAATGTCGGTTGCCTCAATAGGTGCAATATCATAAAGATACGCTGCACCGCCGTTATTTGTTGCTGTGTTGCTTTCAAATCTTACACCTGAAAGTCCTAAACCTGTTGCGGTATGTGCAAAAACAGCACCACCGTTAGTTGCATCGTTTGAGGTAAAGGAAGTATTTGCAATACCTGCTGCAGAGTCAGTTGAAACGTATACAGCACCGCCGTTTGAGGTCGCTTTATTTTCGCTGAAACTACTGCCGTTTACTGTAAATGCAGAGCCTGTCTTTGCACCTGTAGTTTCATCTTCAAAATATGAAACGCTTACGGCACCGCCGTTACTTGCAGCAGTATTACCTATAAATTTATCTTCTGCAGATGAGTTGTAGGTTCCGGTTTCAGTATAAACTGCACCGCCGCTGCCTGTAGCAGAGTTTTCGCTGAAGGTTACACCTGAAGTGTTGAGTGTGCCTGCTTTGACATATGCGGCACCGCCGTTCTTTGCTGTATTGCCATTAAACTCACTGCCTGTCACACTGACTGTGGTTGTGGCACCGTTCACATACAATGCACCGCCGTTTCCTGTGGCTGTATTTGAACTGATAGTGGAGTTTTTGATTTCAACAGCACCTGTACCTACAAGATTGAACGCACCGCCGTTGGGAGCCTTGTTTCCGCTGATGACAGTCTCGCTTACGGTAAGTTTTCCGCTGCCGCTGTGATAAACTGCACCGCCAAGCCCTGTAACTGTATTGCCTGTAAGTTCAGATTTTTCTATACTGATATCACCTGAACCGCTGCAGTAGAATACACCGCCGTTTGTCTGCTTATTACCGCTTGCATTAAGTCCGGAAACATTCAGAGAGCCGGCACCTGTAATATAGATAACGCCGTTACCTGAACTTGCGACGATATTATCGGTTACAGAGGTATCAGTGATAGTGTATGTACCACCGTTACGGAAATCAAATGCCACGCCTGTATTTGAAGTATTGTTTTTGAAAACGCTGTTATCTTTGACTGTTACCGTTGCATTTGACCCCTTAACAGCACCGCCGTAGAAGGCTGATGAGTTGCCGTCAAAGGTTACACCTGAAAGAGTGAGAGTGTTATCGTTAGTGTAGATAGCACCGCCACCATCGCCGGTTCCTGTACCTGTTACAGAGTTACCTTTAAAGGTTGCTCCGGTAACCGTTACCTGACAATTTGTTCTTGAACTGATTGCACCGCCGGAAAGAGCAGTGTTATTTTCAAAATTGGTGCCGGTTGCGTTGAGTATTGCGCCTACCTTTACTTCATCAACTGTTACATAAGTAAGATAGATTGCACCGCCATGACCTGCTGCACTGTTACCCTTGAATTCACTGTCTGCATCAAGATTAAGTTCTGTATTGTTCAGATAAATTGCACCACCGTTAGTCGCTGCTTCGTTTGATGCAAAGTCAACGTCAGTTGCTGTAACGGGAACACTATGGATGTATGCTGCACCGCCGTTAGTTGCTTTGTTGCCTTCAAAGTTTACACCTGAAAGACCTACGCTTGTTGAGTTATTCGCGTAAACAGCACCGCCGCTGACTGCTTCGTTTGATGTAAAGGAAGCATTTGTGATTGACATCGTGGAAGCATTAGCATTTGTGTCGGATGAAAGGTAGATAGCACCGCCGTTGGTTGCTGTCTTATTTTCGCTGAAAGTACCGCCGTTTACTGTAAGGGTTGAAAGGAAAGCATCAACTGCACCACCGGCACTTTCGGAAGTATTTCCTGTGGCAGTAACATTAGTCATGTTAAGAGTACCGTAACCTACATATACAGCACCGCCGCCTTCACCGTCACCGTTATTTGTGTCAGCAAAGCCCTTAGTGGTATTTCCTGTAAGGATTACGCTTTCAAGGTTTGCCGTACAGGCTGTTCTTGCGCTGATTGCGCCGCCGCCCAAAGCAGAGTTGTTTTCGAACCTGGTTCCGTTTGCGTTAAGAACTGCGCCAACCTTGGTCTTATTTTCGTCATCGAGAGTTTTGTAAACAACGTAGATTGCACCGCCATGTGCAGCAGTACTGTTGCCTGTAGCAGTACTGTCAGCATCAAGTGTGAGTTCTGTGCCACAAAGGTAAACAGCACCGCCGTGATTTGTTGCTGTATTGGACGTGAAGTCAACATCAGTTGCCTCAATAGGAGCAATATCATAAAGATATGCCGCACCACCGTAATTTGTTGCTGTGTTGCTTTCAAAGTTTACACCTGAAAG
>JAZSPI010000055.1:0-14480 GCA_045537395.1 Acutalibacteraceae bacterium
CCTGCAACGGGAGCCTTGATGGGAACACCTGCAGCCATAAGAGAAAGAGTAGAACCGCAGATTGAAGCCTGAGAGGTTGAACCGTTTGAGGAAAGAACCTCGGAAACGAGTCTGATTGTATAGGGGAATTCCTCAACTGAGGGAATTACGGGAACAAGAGCTCTTTCAGCGAGAGCACCGTGGCCGATTTCTCTTCTGCCGGGGCCTCTTGAGGGCTTTGTTTCACCTACAGAGTATGAGGGGAAGTTGTAGTGGTGGATGTATCTCTTGCTCTCTTCGTTGTCAAGACCGTCAAGAAGTTGTGCGTCGCTCATGGGACCGAGAGTTGTTACGGTAAGAACCTGTGTCTGACCGCGGGTAAACATACCTGAACCGTGTACTCTTGAAAGAAGGTCAACCTGTGCATCGAGAGGACGCATATCGTTGATACCTCTGCCGTCAACACGCTTACCTTCGTCAAGAAGCCAACGTCTTACAACAAACTTCTGGAGTTTGTAGAGGCATTCGTCAATCTTTTCAATTGTATCGGCATATTCTTCGTCGAATCTTTCGTGTACCTTTTCGTAAACGGGCTTAAGTCTTTCATCACGGATTCTCTTGTCGTCAGTGTCAAGAGCAAACTTGATATCGTCAATAGCAAATTCTTTGATTGCTTCGAACATTTCGGGCGCGGGATCCTGTGATTCAAAGGGAACCTTTTCTTTACCGATTTCCTTCTGGATACCCTTAATAAATTCAACGATTTCCTGGTTAACCTTGTGGGCGTACATGATACCGTCGAACATTGTTTCGTTGTCAATTTCGTTAGCGCCTGCTTCAATCATAGCAACAAGGTCTGCTGTGGAAGCAACGGTAACTGCCATTTCGCTCTTTGCTCGTTCTGCTTCGGTGGGGTTGATAACGAACTTGCCGTCAACAAGACCTACTGAAACACCGCTGATGGGGCCGTCCCAGGGAATTTCTGAAATAGAAATAGCAATAGAAACACCGATCATAGCAGTGATTTCGGGAAGGCAATCCTGGTCAACGGACATAACCGTGGCAACAACACCAACATCATTTCTCATATCCTTGGGGAAAAGAGGACGGATAGGTCTGTCGATAACACGTGAAGAAAGAGTTGCCTTTTCACTTGCCTTGCCTTCTCTTCTCTGGAAAGAGCCGGGAATACGTCCTACGGAGTAAAGTTTTTCTTCGAAGTCAACGGAGAGAGGGAAGAAGTCAACGCCTTCTCTGGGCTTTGCTGCCATGGTAGCAGTACAAAGAACTTCGGTTTCACCATATCTTACAAGACATGAGCCGCCTGCAAGACCTGCCATTTTGCCTGTTTCTACAACGAGAGGTCTGCCTGCAAGAGTTGTTTCAAATTTTCTGAATTCGGGAAACATTTTTTCTACCTCGCTTTTTAGTATTTTTTATATTTAACACAAGGCAGAGGTTTAGCAATAAATTCAGCCTTAACTGCTGTTAAAACTCAATTTAGTGCTAACCCGTTTGAATACTGCCTTATGTCATTGACGGAAAAAAGGCAGACACGATATAATTCATGTCTGCCCAAAGGATGCAATTACTTACGGATACCGAGTCTTGCAATGATTGAACGGTATCTTTCAATGTCGTTCTTCTGAAGGTATGCAAGAAGGTTTCTTCTCTGACCAACCATCATAAGGAGACCTCTGCGTGAGTGATGGTCTTTTTTGTTGGTCTTAAGGTGCTCAGTAAGATTGTTGATTCTGTAAGTAAGAAGAGCAATCTGTACTTCAGGTGAACCTGTGTCACCTTCGTGAGCAGCGTATTCTTTGATAATTGCGGTTTTCTGTTCTTTTGTCATCATGGTTTTTCACCTCATAAAAATATTTCATTCGCCAAACCCCCAGTGTGCGGCAGGTGAACTTTTACCCGCAAACCGAGAAATCGGCATAATGCTTGAAGATTATACCACAGGGAAACTGAAAAGTAAAGGGGTAAAATCAATTTTTTTGAAAAAGATATTACTATTATTTGTTCTGTGCCTTGTAATAATTCATAAGGCATCCTTCAAGGATGATGGTTTTTTCTTCCTCGGTAAGACCTTTTACATAAAGAGTGATGTCTTCTACACCCTTTTCGGTAATTACCTTTGCAGGAATTTCTTCATTGCCGTTTTTAACGGCATCTCTTATACCGGGAACGAAAACATAGTCGCCGTGATTATAGTTAAACTCTCTGTCCTTATCAATTGTAAAGGGAAGAATACCCCAGTTGATGCAGTTACTTCTGTAACGCTTTGTTGCAAATTCGTAGCAGATATTGCCGAAACCACCGAGTACCTTCTGACAGGAGGCAGCCTGTTCACGGGCAGAACCGTCACCGGGACGGCAGGCAAATACACAGGAACCGAACTGTGTGTGCTTTGCAGTTTCGTCTGCATTGTCGCAAACCTTTGAAAGAACGGAAATTACCTCTTCGGAGTTGCTTTCTCTTCTCTTCTTTTCCTCAGCAGCAACTGCCTTTGCTCTCTGAACATATTCGGGTTCACGGCGTGAAAGAGCAAATTCGGCAAGTTTGAGAGGATTGGAACGGTAAGATGATGTTTCACCGGAGGGAATAAGTTCGTCGGTTGTGGTAACATCATCGTGAATTACACAGGCGAGTTTAAGGAGAAGATTATCTTCAAGGGCATACATTTCGGGCCAGTCGGTAATGTTGGGGCCGAAACGGAGTTCTGCCTCTTTCTCAGCCTTGCCGAAGCCCTGATAAACTCTCTTGTCATAAACACCCTTTTCAAAATTATAGGTGCTGTCATATTCGGGAATTTCGATGTCCGTGGCAGCGGTGAGAACGCCTTTGTTGAGAGCCGTTGCAGCAATTGAACGGGCATCAACCAAAGCCACGGAAGCCAATTGTCCGTCACCGGGCTTGCTGCCTTCACGGTTGGGGAAGTTACGGGTGGTGTGTCTTATGGAAAGGCCGTTATTTGCAGGAACATCACCTGCACCGAAGCAGGGACCGCAGAAGCAAGGTTTGAAGACTGCGCCTGCTTCAAGGAGTTTTGCCTGTACTCCGTTTCTGAGAAGTGCAAGATTTACAGGCACACTTGAAGGATAAACGGAAAGATTGAAGTACCCGTCACCTGTGCTCTTGCCGTCAAGGATAGCGGCGGCTTCACAGATATTTTCAAACATACCGCCTGCACAACCTGCGATAACGCCCTGGTCAATATAAATCTTGCCGTCCTTGACTTTATCGTAAAGTCGGAAGTCAACCTTGTCACCGAACTGTGCCTTTGCAGCCTTTTCGACCTCAAAGAGAATTTCGGGATTTTCCTGAAGTTGATGAATGGTATAGGCATTTGAGGGGTGGAAAGGAAGGGCAATCATGCTTTCAATCTTTGAAAGGTCAATCTTAATCGCCATATCGTAGTAAGCAACCTTTTCGGGGGAAAGAGCCTTGTAATCAGCAGGTCTGCCGTGTACGGTATAGAAATTCTTAACAGTATCGTCTGTTTCCCAGATTGAAGAAAGACAGGCAGTTTCCGTAGTCATAACGTCAATACCGATTCTGAAATCCATTGAAAGATTCTTAACACCGGGGCCGACAAACTCAAGCACCTTATTTGTTACAAGACCTTCCTTAAACACTGCACCGCAAAGAGCGATGGCAACGTCATGGGGGCCAACTCCTGCCTTAGGTGCGTTTTCTAAATATACGAGTACTACCTGAGGAGGATTTACGTCCCATGTGTTGGACAGAAGTTGTTTGACAAGTTCGGGGCCGCCCTCACCTACGCCCATGGTACCCATAGCACCGTAACGGGTATGACTGTCAGAGCCTAAAAGCATTTTGCCGCAGCCTGTCATCATTTCACGGGCGAACTGATGAATAACAGCCTGGTTGGCAGGAACATAGATACCGCCGTATTTCTTTGCCGCAGAAAGACCGAAAACGTGGTCATCCTCGTTGATGGTACCGCCTACTGCACAAAGACTGTTATGACAGTTGGTAAGAGCATAGGGAATGGGGAACTCCTTAAGTCCGCTGGCTCTTGCCGTCTGGATAATACCTACATAGGTAATGTCGTGAGAAATGAGAGAGTCGAACTTGATTCTCATTTTTTCATCGTCTTTTTTAGTGTTGTGAGCATTAAGAATAGAATAGGCTATAGTGCCGTTTCTGTCCTCACGGGGAGAAAGTCCCATAGAGGAAAGTTGTGCCTTCTGCTCTTCGGCTGTGCCGTCAACGAGTACTCTGCCGTCAACAAGATGTACGCCGTGGTTTATGATTTCCATCATTTATATCTTCCTTTCCAAGTCAATTCGGAATTCGGAATGCGAAATTCGCAATCGCGGGGAAATCTTGTCAAAAAGACAGCCTGTTCCCGCCGAATCAGAATTGTATATTTATTGTTTTGAACTTGTGTATAATCATATTTCACAAATACAGATGTGCTGTTTTTTGACGGGCGGATATTATCCGCCCCTACCGCGTCAATGCAGGTTTACGGTGACTTCAGCGGACGACCAATGGTCGCCCCTACAGTTTTGCCGTGAGATTGGCGGTGTATCATTTAATCATTCCCGAAGTCTCACCCCGAATTTTGCATTTTGCACTCTGTACTTTGCATTTAATAATATCTTCTGTAAACTGTGTTTATCTCTCTGAAATAATCATAGTCTATTCCGTCAAGGGCTTCCTTACTCAGGCGGATTTTCCAGTTCTTTTCGCTTGTACCCGGAGTGTTCATTCTCGCGTCGGCACCGAATCCGCACATATCCTGAACGGCAACTATAGCCGTATCCGCACTGCTTCGCCACACAGATTCGATAACTGCACGGCAGGAGCCGCTTCTGTGACCGCCCTCACCCCAATTGTTACCGCCGTAACAGCAGTAGCGCAGAGCGTACTTTCTTTCGTTTTCACTCGCTTCCCACAGCCAGCCTAAAATTGTATTGTTATCGTGGGTACCCACATAGGCAACGGAATTTTTCGGGTAATTATGGGGAAGGTGTGTACTGTCACCGTTGGGGTCAAAGCCGAACTGAATTACTCTCATACCCGGGAACTGTGTATCCTCTAAAAGTTTTACCACATCTTCACCGAAGGTACCGAGATCCTCGGCAATAATATCCGCATCGGGAATCTGCTTTTTAACCTCATTAAAGAGTTTCATCCCCGGTCCGTCTATCCATTTACCTGTTTTGGCTGTCTTGCTTTCGGCGGGAACCGACCAATAGGAGGCAAAGGCACGGAAATGATCTATTCTCACTCTGTCATAAAGTTTCAAGGCGGCGGCAAGCCTCTTTATCCACCAGGCGTAGTTTTCTTTTTCCATCTTTTTCCAGTTGTAAAGAGGATTGCCCCAGAGTTGTCCTTCCTCAGAGAAATAATCGGGTGGTACTCCTGAAACCTCTGTGGGTGCAAGGCTCTTTTCGTTGATTTCAAAAAGTCCTCTTTCGCTCCACACGTCGGCACTGTCACGGCTGACATAAATGGGCATATCACCTAAAATGCCAATATTTTTGCTGTTGGCATATTCTTTAAGAACTCTCCATTGAGTAAAGAAAACATATTGGGTAAAGAGATAAAAGCCAATCTCGTCTTTGAAGTTTTCTTTTTCTTTCTGTGCCTTTTCGTATCGGGCATATTTGTCTTCCCATTCCCACCAGGGCTTTTCCCCGTGGAATTTTTTCAGAGCCATATAATAAGCATAATCCTCAGCCCACACATTCTGCTGTGCGAAAACGGAGACCACCTCTTTTTCCTCTTCGGCGAGATTTCCGTAAGCCTCGCCAAGAGCAGACATTCTTTTTTCGTAGGCGAAAGAATAATCGGCAGTGTAGATTGTACCGCTGTATTCATTGTCCTTTAAGGTGCTTTCGCTGATAAGTCCCTTTTCGTAAAGCCACTCGGGGTCAATAAGGCTTATGTTCCCTGCAAAGGCACTGCAGGAACAGTAAGGGGAGCCGGTATGGTCAACGGGATTCAGAGGTAAAACCTGCCAAAGACGGAATCCTCCCCTGTCAAGTCTGTGTATAAAATCGACGGCGTCCTTACCCATAACTCCGATACCGTATTTACCCGGCAATGAGGATATGTGCATCAGCACGCCTGCACGTCTTTTGTTAGCCATTTCTTTTCCCTCCGGAAAATAAAATCAAATTAATAATGTACCATTATACAATCATTCTTCTTTTCTTGCAAGATGTTACAAAAGAAAACTTATGTCAATAATAAAAAATATTGACAATAAAAGGCAAAAATTTTATAATTATCAAAAACAAGAAAGGCAGGAGATGTCTGTGACAGGTATTGTTGATGTAGGCGGAGGAATAAGAGGCGTTTTTTCAAGCGGTATTTATGATGCTTTTTTAGACAAAGGCTTCAGACCGGACTACTGCCTCGGTGTTTCCGCAGGTGCAGCCAACCTTATAACCTATCTTGCATCGCAGAGAGGCAGAACCCTTACCTTTTACCACGAATATTTTATGCGCAAGGATCTTTTAGGTGTGGAAAATTTCATCAGAAACGGTTCCTTTCTTAACCTGGACTATCTTTACTCCACCTTAAGCAACGAGGGTGGTGAAAACCCTCTTGATTTTGACAGCGCCATTGCTTCGGATTCGGTATTCAAACTTGTAATTACCCGTGCCAAAGACGGTAAAGCCTGTTATATAGACAAAAGCCAGTTCGTAAAAAATGACTATGTTTACCTTAAGGCTACCTGCTGTCTGCCCCTTGTGTGCAAACCTGTCAACATCAACGGTGAGGATTATTATGACGGTGGTCTTGCGGATCCCATACCCTACAAAAAAGCCTTTGAGGACGGCTGCGACAGGGTTATTGTGGTGCTGACCAAACCGAGAAAAGACTATCTTGTCCCTATGGAGCATCTCCCTATTCTCAGAAAATTCTCCCGCCGCTATCCCGAAGTTTTGCGCCTTGTAGAAACTCTTCACCGAAGAAACGCCCGAACACTTGAAGAACTTGAAATATTGGAAAAAGAAGGCAAGGTCATTATAGCCGAGCCGGAAACCTGTTTCGGAATGAAAACCCTTACCAAAGATACTGACGCTGTCCTTAAGATGTATTATCAGGGGTATGAGGAAGGAAATAAAATAATGCAAAATGCAAAATGCAGAATGCAGAATGGCAAGGAAGGTTTTTGATAAAAAAGGAACTGTTTTCCGCCGAATTTATAAGGATATATTGTAGGGACACGGCGTGCCGTGTCCGCCAAGCAAAGGAGTTTATAGAGAAAAATGAGTAATAAAAAAGGAGTAATCTATATACTTAAAAATCCATCTTTCCCCGATTATGTTAAAATAGGATATGCAGACAATATTGACAACAGACTGCAACAATTAAATCACAGTGAATGTATTCCTTTTGCTTTTCGGGTATATGCTACTTATGAAGTCGATTCTCGGTTGTCCGACTTGAAGATTCACTCAATTATTGACAAACTGAATCCAGACCTTCGCTCCATAGATAATTTCAATGGTAAAAAGAGAGTACGTGAATTTTATGCGATGTCTGCTGAAGATGCTTATTCAATTTTAGAAGCAATTGCAGAAATACACAATTGTACTCACAAATTAAAAAAATGGGATTTAAATGCAATTGATATGAAAGCCGAGGATATCGCAGAACAAGTTCAACTCGAGAAAAAAGCCAGACATTCTATTTGGACTTTTGATGATTGGCAAATTCCAAACGGCGCCGTGTTAGAATATATACACGATTCATCAATCAAGTGTATAGTGGCAAACAGAAGAAAAGTAGAATACAATGGGGAAGTTTTTTATATGACTCCTTTAGCAAGGAAAATTACCGGCAACAAATCAATAGTGCACGGACCGGGATGGGTAGCACAGAATTTCAAATATAATGATGAATTAATAGAAGATATAGAAAATCGAATTTGTAATGATGCAAATTCGTAACAATATTAAAAACACCCATAGAGACTGCAAAAAAATCTCTGTGGGTGTTTTGCTTTGTTTGCGGACACGGCACGCCGTGTCCCTACAATAACGCCATGTTTACTTGGCGGAGTATCATTATCCGTTATATTAAACTTTTCCCGCGATTCATAATTCTTAATTCCGAATTGACTTACGCTTCTTTCTCTGCTGCCTCTCTCTTTGCTCTTACGTGAGCATAAATGGGTTCAAGTCTTTCCTTGGTGAGAGGATAACCGAAACGCATAAGAAGCCATACACCTGTGTAAACAACGGCAGGAATAATGGTGCAGATAAGCATAATTTTCTTACTTGTTCCGTTGGCTTCGATGAAGCCGATGCCTGCTACGTCCTTGTCATATCTTGCCCACTGAAGAAGATAGAGACCGAGGGTATCTGCGATGGTCTGACCGAACTTACGGGAGAAGGTGTAAACAGCGTAAACGGCACTTTCGTTTCTCAGACCTGTAACATATTCCTGATAGTCGATAACGTCCATAACAACTGCCCAGCAAGTAAGACTAACGAAGGTGTAGCCCATACCGATAATAAAGAGTGCCGTCATAAAGATAGGCCAGGGAAGTCTGCCGTTTTGAGGATCAATCATATTGAGGATAGACTGATTGTTTGCCACGATAGCGATGACAACGGAAGCGATTGCAGATACGATAGTTGCCTTACCGCAGAGTTCCTTTTTACCGTATTTGGCAGAAAGTTTACCGATGAAAGGAAGAAGGAGAACTGTCGGAAGATAGGTACATACAGTACCAAGCATACTGAGATTTGTATTTTCGAAATAGTTCTTATAAAGGTATGCGTTGAAGGAGCCGAACTGAAGTTGTCCGCTGATAAGCACACCGGCAAGAGCCACGGTAACGAAAGGTCTTGATTTAAGGAGACCGAGATAGGTTGCCTTAAAGTCGATTTTCGGATCTGCCTCAGAGGGAATTCTTTCCTTGGTGGATTTAAAGCCCCAGAGATAGAAAATAAGAGACAGTACAGCCATAGCTACACCGAAAATGAACATCTTGTTTCCGTCTGCCTGCTGAACCTCTTTACCGTTCACGGTGATATTATTATAAATGAACATAGGTGCTACGAAGAGAACAACTGCACCGCCGATACCTGAACCGATGCTGCGGAAAGTGGAAAGAAGGCTTCTGCCTGCAGGGTCATCGGTGATAACTGAAGCAAGGGAGCCAAAGGGGATGTTCATACCGGTATACATCATACCGTAGAAAATATATGTAACATAAGCGAGAAGGAGCAGTATGCCTTCACTCAATCCGAGTTTATGATAGGGAGCAAAGCACAGAAGAGTGGAAAGAGCAAGAGGGAACGCAACCCATTTGAGGTAGGGGCGGAACTTTCCGTTTTTGCTGGGTGCTCTCTTTGCTACCATAGCGCCCCAGAGAGGGTCATTAATGCAGTCCCAGATACGTGTTACCATGAACATCGTACCCGCTTTACCTGCCGAAATACCGATAACGTCCGTAAGGAAAACCTTGAGGAAACTGGAAATATATGTAAGGTTAAACATATTACCTGCTTCGGCAATAGTATAACCGGCGGCTTCCTTGATACCTATTTTATTAGGATGCTCGTTGACCGGCTTTTCTTTTTTTACTTTTTCTTTAGCCATTTCTAATCCTCCTGTCTCTTATGAAAAAAGTCCTTCTTTTATTGTGATTTCACCGGGAGTAAAACCTGCTTTTTCGATTGCTTCAATAATCAGTTTGTCGTCAACATCCTTTTTCATTGAAGCGGTAACAAGATTTTTTTCGTGGTCGGCTTTTACCTTTGAAATACCCTCGATTTCAGAAAGAGCCTTTTCCACAGCCTTTGCACAGTTGCCGCAGTGCATACCCGTAACAGCAATAATCTTTTTCATCTCAGCACTCCTTTGCGCCTGTATTTTTATTCATATAATAGAATACTACTTTAAAACAAAAATTGCAACATTATTTCACAATTTATCTTTCTGTTTTTCAATCCGCAACAGGTTTGATTTTGTTTGTGGTTATAATTTCAGCACCGAAAAGTACCATAATATCTTTATAAAGAGTATTGTCAACTGTCCATGCGGCTATCTTCACTCCTTTTTCCTTTGCATAAAGGATTGCAGACGCACACTTGTAAAGTTTTTTGTGGTTAAAGTTTATACCGAAATTATTATCTTTGCACCAGTCAATATCTTCCTTTGAAGGGCTATGGGAAAGATAAAGCATTTCAATCTCTCCGTCAAGACCGCGGTACACTTCCATATATTCTTTCGTGAAAGAAATTATAACTGCCTTTTCGGAAAGACCTTTTCGGTCAAGCAGTTTTTTTAGAGTGGGAAGATATTTCACATCGCACTTTTTGATTTCAATAACAGGGAAAATATCCTCGCCCTCACATACGGCAAGAGCCTCTTCCAGAGTAGGCACCTTAAGGTCGGGATAACTCTTTATGCCGTTACCTTTGTCAATTTTTAATTTTCTGATTTCTTCAAAGGTGAAGTCTTCCACCTCACCCGCACCGTCAGTCATGGCATCAACCGTATCGTCGTGAATTACTACCCATTCACCGTCCTTTGTAGTGTGGATATCAAGTTCATAACCGTCAAATCCGTATTCCGCGGCGCCCTCAAAGGCAGGGAGTGTGTTTTGAGGATAAACGGAGGAAAAGCCTCTGTGAGCCACCATAACGGTTTCGGGTGCCGTGTGTGCAGAAAGAGAAAGAGAATTGCTTACTGTAGTCGCTATTTTACAGGGCACGACAATGAGTACAAGAACAAGTATAATTGCAAATGAAATTATACGTGCGATTTCAGATTTTGATTTCTTTTTCATATTCATTCTCCTTTTTTGTGTTTTTCGGAATTATACACCAATTAAAGGAGAATATCAATAGACTGTATTTTATTTTCTGTAGGCTATTTTATAGGTTATGGGATAGACAGAAACAAATTCACTCAGAAGAGTTCTTGTGTTCGAGCCCGGGTCATTGATTGTAAAATTGCCTGCTGAAAGAGAAGAGGTGTCTTTTTTGTGCCCCGTCACAACAACCCAATGCTGTGTGCCGTTTGATTTTTTCATACCTAAAACAACGGGCTTACCTTTTTTAAGAAGGTTGTAAATTTTTGAAAGATAATCGGAAGAGGAAATGAGTTCAGTTCCGTACTCTGCAGGCCAATAAAGCATACCCGAAGACGAATAGGAAAGTCTCCTGACCATATCGGCAGGAGTAAGAGTTTTACCAAGATGATAACTTTCCGTCATAGCAAGAGCCGTCGTGGTACATCCGCTTGACTTTATTGTATCGCCCTGCGTACCTATTTTAATATTTGCCCAACGGCTGTCCGTCTGCTTGTAGGAGGGCACAGTCATAGATATTTTTTTGTAAGCGGCCGCCGGCTTCTTATCGGAAAGATAGGCAGAACTTACATATCCCGTGCTTGTTCCGTTATAAAGTATACGCGTAAAAGAGTTCTTTTCCGACAGTTTTATAACAACCGTACCCCTGGCAAGAGTAGTCTTTATTTCAGCCGTTGTACTTGCCGACGCGCGTACATTGAGATTTCCCGAAGAAGTAGAGACATACATAACCTCAGACGAAACAATATCAATATAACCGGCGTGTGCATAAGCCGTCTTGCCTTTGGCATATTCCACCTTCCACCAGGAGCCATCCTTCTTAAGAAGAGTAAGATATTTACCTTTTTTTATCTGCTTTACCACAGCAGATGAGGCAGATGCACTTTTTCTCAGATTAAGCGCTGTGCTTTGGGTAGCAACCTTGCCTGCCTTTGAAGAAGCATCTGCCGCAAAGGATTCCGGTGCATAAAAAGTTGAGAAAACACAAAGAATAAACACAAACAAAAGTGCTTTGATAGTTTTTTTCATAGTCAGTTCAATCATAAACAGGAACCGTAATTCCTGTTTTCCTTTCTTAAAAGTCACTCCCTTTGTTTTTCCTCTACTGCATTTTAACATAAAAACGGCTGTTTTCACGATGTAAATATTGGAATTAACAAACTGTCTTTTTCTTTTTTTGATTTACCTATTGAACATTTTGGAAAAGTGTGATAATCTAATAGGGAATGAAATCAATTATAACCGAAAGGATGATTCAGGATGTTAGAACAGGTTGAAAATAAAATTCTTGAACTGAAGAAGATTCAGGCAGAAGAATACTATAAAAAGAAGGACGCAGATCTCCAATCCTGGGGATTAACATACAAAACAGACGGAAATAAGGTTACTCCCATTATTGTTACCGACGAAGAATACGAAGCTCTTATCAAGGCTTCAAACGGCGTTGACCGTGTGGGAAGAAATACCTATGCAAAAATTCTTAATGCTCTTTCCTATATTAGTGTTGCAGTTGGATGTGTTTCAGGTGCAGTAGTTGCTGCACTTTCCGATAACCTTGCTTTTGTGTACTTCTCACTGTGCACTGTTGCAGGTCTTGTTATCGCTGTAATTTTCAGAGGACTCAGCGAAATTCTCAAACTTCTTCAGCAGATTATCGACTCAAAGCCCAACGAAAAACCTGAAGATATTGCCCTTGAAGCGGAACAGGCAAAGTCTAAACAGAAAAAACAGCCGAAGACCACTCAGCCTGTACAGCCTCAAACTCAGGTGCAGATGCAGGTACAGCCTCAACCCCAGCAGCAGGCAGTTTATCAGCCCGTTTATACACCTTACCCGGGCGGTCCCACTGTTTACAGTCAGCAGCAGCCTGTTTATGTTTACACACAGCAGCCGACACAGCCTCAGCAGGCACCTCAGACGGGATTCAGATACGGAGAGCAGAAGTAAGTTGAAGTTCAATTAAATAAACAGCCCACAGAGAAAATTAAAATTCTCTGTGGGTATTTTTGTTTCGCAGGGATACTTTCACCGTAAAACCGAACTACTATATACTGAAAAAAATAAACTATTGTGTAATATTTTTCTTTTTTGTTCGTTTAAAATATGAAGACAGAAAAGTCTTCGGAAAGGAGGAACTTATGGATACCGGTGCGGGTAGTTACCGCCGTTTTCTCGAAGGTGACGAAAGTGCGCTCACTGAAATTGTTTCTGAGTATAGATTAGGTCTGCAGAATTATATTAATTCCATCGTAAACAACTTTGCCGTTGCAGAAGATCTGACAGAAGAAACTTTCGTCAAACTTTTCATCAAAAAACCAAAGAACAAAGGTACGGCTTCCTTTAAGACCTGGCTTTATACAATCGGGAGGAATTCCGCTATTGACTGGATGAGAAAAAATCCTCAGGGAAGAGAGGTTTCCTTTGATGAAATATTTAATATTGCAATTGAAGAAGAACAATTCCTGCAACTGTATATTAAAGATGAAGAAAAAAGAGCCGTACATGATGCTTTAGACAGCATCAATCCCGACTACAAAAACATTCTGACTTTGTTTTATTTTGAAGATTTTACTTTGGAAGAAATATCGAAAATAATAAAGAAGTCAAAAAAGACAACCTCCGTGCTTTTGCACAGAGCTAAAAAATCACTGAAAAACAAACTTGAAAAGGAGGATTTCATTTATGAAAACCGATAAAGAAATGGCTCATGATATTTTATGTAAGGTTAATGATATAAAAACCGAAAGAAAATTAATGAGAAACAGAATATGCCGAGTCACCGCTTTCAGCAGTGTATTTGCTTTGATTTTTGTTGCTGTATTTTTTCTTTCCATCAGCGGCACACCAATTGAAGAGAAAAACACATCACCCCTTGTTGAGGGTGTTTCACATAAAAATTCGTTTCTTATGGTTGCAAATGCCGCATATGAAACAGAAACTGTCATAAATAAATGTACTGATGTTTCGCTCCCCTTGGGTGGCATACTTATAGCAAAGGACACTAAAGGAATGACATTCAGCGAAAAGGATACGGTTATGCTTGATCTGAAAGAAAGACTCATACAGTTCTACGGCAAAGACTGTAACTGGCTGCTCAAAGGAATACAAAATGATACTACCGTTTATTTCGGTACAGCCGACTGTCTGAAGTTAAAAATCGAAGATGCCGAAAAAGTGGATAATATCTCTATATCCTGTACAGACAACGGAACACTTACTGTTTCAGATAAAAGCAAACTCGGCGGCTTACCGTCAGAATATATCAAAACAATAAAGCAAGGCACTTTAATAACAGTAACGGGAAAAGAATACACAGAATTTTATGCCAAAGAAGACGGAATAGGTATCGAATGGTTCTTATCTGAAATTCTGACAGATGCCTTTAATTCTTCACCCGATATGCCTTTGTCTACAGTCAAGGATGAAATCAACATAAAGATAAATTACAATGACGGAAATGCAGAAAATTATAACATATCACTCTCTTTTGATGACGATGGAATGTTATCGGCAAAATGCAGTTTCAGAAATTAATTTGCACCAATCATAACCACCGGTTTAACCGGTGGTTTGCTCACCCCTATAAGGGGTTATAACTGGCTTAACCCCTAAAAGGGGCACAGAAGGTTTGACGTCGCATTACTATTACTTGGCTGCCGCTCATGAGCGGCTTTTTATTTTG
>JAZSPI010000042.1:0-14626 GCA_045537395.1 Acutalibacteraceae bacterium
CTTTAATTGAAGGTAAGGCTATAAGGAGGGAGGAAGAATAATGTCAGTTGTTATTAAAGGTATAATTAAAAAATCTCCCGCTTACGGCAGGGGAATAAAAGACGGCGATGTTCTTCTTTCTCTTAACCGTAATCCCGTTAATGATTTTCTTGACTATCAGTTTTATGCCAAAGAAAAGGAAATTCTTGTTGAATTTAAAAGTGACGACAGGATAAAATATACCCGTATAAGAAAAAGAGAAGAGGAAGATTTAGGGTTTGAATTTGATTCTTTTCTTATGGATGAACAGCAGCATTGCAAAAACAAATGCATTTTCTGCTTTATTGACCAACTTCCTGAGGGTATGCGGAAAACTCTCTATTTCAAGGATGACGATTCCCGTCTCTCTTTCCTTTTCGGTAACTATATAACTCTTACCAATCTCACCGAAAGAGATGTAGAGAGAATTATCGAAATGCATATAAGCCCCGTTAATATTTCCGTTCACACGATGAACAAAGAACTCCGTGTGAAGATGATGAAAAATAAAAGGGCAGGTGAATGTCTTGACATCATAAAGAAGTTTGCAGACAGCGGTATCGAGATTAATACGCAACTTGTACTTTGTCCCGGTATCAACGACGGCAAGGAACTCGAATACAGCCTTAATGAACTCGGCAAACTTTATCCCGGTGTTAAAAGTATTGCCGCTGTTCCCGTAGGTGTTACAAAATACCGTGAAGGTCTTTTTGAAATGCCCGAATACAATAGGGAGACAGCAGGCGAGGTTATTGATATTATCAATGCTTTCGGTGATGCTTTCAAGGAAAAACACGGCACGAGACTTGCCTTTGCGGCTGATGAGTTTTATCTTAAAGCGGGCAGAAAAATCCCCGACGGAGATTACTATGAAAACTACAGCCAGATAGAAAACGGTGTCGGAATGTGGACAAGTACCAAAGAAGAATTTCTTTCTGCACTCGAAAACAGCAGTTACGAAGGCGGAGAAAAGCATCTCAGCCTTGCGACAGGTGTTGCCGCATATGAACTTATGTGCGAACTTTCGGAACTTGTCACTCAGAAATATCCGCAGATAAAAATTGATGTTTACAGGATATTAAATGACTTTTTCGGTCACAGCATAACCGTTGCCGGTCTTATTACGGGCGGTGACCTTATAAATCAACTTAAGGATAAAAACCTTAAGGGTGAACTTCTTATCCCGTCTGTTATGCTTCGCAGTGAGGGTGATATCTTTCTTGATGATGTCTCACTTGAAGATGCGGAAGAGGAACTCGGCGTTAAAATTATTCCCGTTTCATGTGACGGGTACGGACTTTCGGATATAATACTTTCAGAATAAAAAGGAGGAATATACTATGGCAAGACCGATTGTAGCTATTGTTGGCAGACCTAATGTAGGTAAATCTACTCTTTTCAATAAACTTATCGGACAGCGTCTTTCCATTGTTGACGATACTCCCGGTGTAACAAGAGACAGAATTTACGGCGACTGTGAGTGGCTCAACCGTCATTTCCTTTTGATTGATACAGGCGGTATCGAGCCCCACAGTGATGATATTATTTTAAAACAAATGCGCCGTCAGGCGCAACTTGCCATTGACAGTGCAGATGTAATTATTTTTGTTACGGATTTACGCAGCGGTGTAGTTGCGACGGATGAGGATGTTGCCGCTATGCTTATAAAGAGCAACAAGCCTCTTGTGCTTTGTGTAAACAAATGTGATACTGTCGGCGAAACACCGATGGAATTTTATGAGTTTTATAATCTCGGCTTAGGAGATCCCATTGCTGTTTCTTCTGTTCACGGTCACGGAACGGGCGACCTTCTCGACGCTGTTCTTGAACATCTTCCCGAAGAAGGAACCGAAGAAGAGGAAGACAATACAATTAAGGTTGCCGTTATCGGTAAGCCCAATGTAGGCAAATCTTCTCTTATCAACGCTATTTCAGGCGAAGAAAGAGCCATAGTTTCAAATATTGCAGGTACAACCCGTGATGCTACGGACACTTTTATAACAAATGACTTCGGCGAGTTTATGTTTATTGACACGGCAGGTCTTCGCAGAAAGAGCAAGGTTGAAGATCAGATAGAAAAATATTCCGTAATACGTGCCAAAATGGCAGTTGAAAGGGCTTCTGTCTGTGTTATTATGATTGATGCTCTTGAAGGCTTTACGGAGCAGGATTCCAAGGTTGCGGGTATTGCTCACGAAATGGGCAAGGCATGTATTATTGCCGTCAATAAATGGGATGCTCTTGAAAAAGACGGCAAGACTATGGACAGTTATCGCAAAAAACTTATGAATGACTTTTCTTTTATGTCTTATGCACCGATTATCTTCATTTCAGCAAAAACAGGTCAGAGACTTGACAGACTCTTTGAACTTATAAAATTTGTGGATGAACAGAACTCCATGCGTATTTCCACAGGCAAACTCAATGATGTTCTCGCCGCCGCCACAGCCAGAGTTCAGCCGCCTACGGACAAAGGTAAACGACTTAAGATTTACTATATGACACAGGCTTCCACAAGACCGCCCACGTTTGTCTGCTTTGTAAACAGTAAGGAACTTTTTCATTACAGTTATCAGCGTTATCTTGATAATCAGATAAGAGAAGTTTTCGGTCTTGAAGGCACACCTACTAAGTTTGTTATCCGTGAAAGAGACGGAAAATAAGGAATATCTGTGATATAATATTGCAAAATATTAATAATGCTAATTTCAGGAGGAAATAAAAATGTCATACATCGAACTTACTTCAATGAACTTCGCTGAAGAAGTAACCAAAGAAACAAATATGCTCGTTCTTGTGGATTTCTGGGCTCCCTGGTGTCAGCCTTGTCTGATGCTTGCGCCCACTGTAGAAGAACTTGCTGACGAACTTGACGGCGAAGTTAAGGTATGCAAACTTAACTGCGACGAAGAAAACGAATATGCTGTTATGATGGGCATTATGTCCATTCCCTGCCTTGTTCTATTTGTGGGCGGACAGGAGAAAGACAGACTTGTCGGTCTTCATACCAAAGAAGAGATTATCGAATTTATAAATAACAACAAATAATTTTTGCATAAAAATAAAGGAGACTTATTGAAGTCTCCTTTATTTTATGGGTTTTAGCCTGCTATCAAACCTTTTAACTTTTCAATCACCATAGTAAAGAAACGGAATACAAGTCTGATAAAGTCGTTTAAAATGGAGGTTTTTTCCTTGGCTTCAGGACCGGTTATCGGAGCAAGACTGCCGTCAGGCATTGCCTTGGTGTACTGAGGAAATACAGAGCCGGAAAAAACATCGGGATCTTCATAGACGATGTAATCAATCAGTTCGTTGAAGCCTGCATTCTTTTCTGTGTGTTCAAGACCTCTGACATACCAGGTGTGAAGAGGATCAATGCCTGTTGAAGCGTCGATGCATCCGTCGGGAGAAAGGAAGTTGTATTCGGGATAAAGTGCCTGCTGATAATCCTTGGGAAGAGTTTCACCGTACTTACTTGCAGTTGCACCAAGTGTAACATCAGTAACACTAACGGAGCCGTCACTCTGGAAGCTGCCTTTTTCACTGATAGGCATAGGAGGTCTGCCGTATTTGCAGATAATGTTCATTTTAATTCCGTTGTTTGCGGCATTGATATAGATTTCATCAAGCTTTTGCATAATCTCTTCCTGGTAAAAGGTAGCTTTTTCTATAAGTCCGGCATATTCATGATTGGGATCTGTATAGCTCTCGCCGTATATATTTTTCATTGCGTCGTAGAAATATTCTTCGGGGACAAAGGTCCAGAATGAGGGGATTGTACCAAGAGTGTCATGGATGACATCTCTTGCGGCATCCATCGCAATAGCCTTCGCACCGGGAAGAAGTAAACTTTCAAGGAAAAATTCAAGGAAACCGCTTTTGTTGAGAACGGAAAGGAAAAGACCGAGGTCCTCATTGTCCATTCCTACATAAGCATATTGAGTTATAGTGTCATGATCAATGTAGAAATCACCGCTGTAAACCTCACCGAGAACCGAGAAGCCCTTGTAGGCGGGAACGCTAAGAAGACAAGAATCGATGTATTGATGCATTTCGGGATATTCATTGAGGTATGTAGCAACTATTGTTCCGCCGTAGCTTGCACCAACAAGCTCAAAACGCTCGCTTCCTGAATGCTCCTGAACCTTCAAAATAAATTCCTGAAGCTGATCAGCGATATCAATGGGGCTAAGACGGCTGTCATATTCGAAATAGTATAAACCATCACCCTCGTGCTTAAATACAGCTTCTTCACAAACTATATTCTCGTTAACAGGTGTTATTCCGTCACCCTGAAGAGCATACAAACCGAATGTGTTATAGAATGCAGAATAAAGGTAGTGGCGTATAATATTTAAATTACCATTTTTAAGGGCTTCTGAAGCATACTGAGTAAAGTTTTTAAGGTTATTAAGTAAAATATCATAGTTTACTGTAAATAAAGATGCTTCGTTAGGATCGTTTTCATCATAAATTTTTAGCGCCTGAAAGCCGGTGACATATACCTGGGGGAGATGATTTATTTCTTCTCCGTCGATAATGAGTTTGATTTCATCGGTGGCACCGGCAATAAGAGAAACTGATGAGAAAATCATAATTACCGCCAAAGCCAGAGAAAGAAATTTTTTACTGAGTTTCATAAAATATCCTCCGTTCGTTTTTTGAATCATTTTATAATAATCTAACAATAATGTTAACACTTAATTGAAATATAAACAATAGGTAAACGATTGTTTTTAATTATTATTAATAATAATGTAATATTCATATATTATTACGTATCTTTACAAGAAAAAAGGACCTTCTCTTATGAGAAAGTCCAAGGATTACCGATATACTAAAATCAGATAGCGCGAGTAACCTTACCAGAGCGTAAGCAGCGAGTGCAAGCGTAAACTCTCTTGGGTGAGCCGTTAACGATAGCCTTTACACGCTTTACGTTGGGTTTCCATGTTCTGTTTGAACGTCTGTGTGAGTGGGAAACTTTGATGCCGAAAGCAACATCCTTACCGCAATATTCGCATTTTGCCATGTACCGCACCTCCTTAAAATAATTAAACATACATAAGCAGTAGATATAATAGCAGAAAAGAAAACAAAATGCAAGTATTTTTCGAAAAAAATTCAATTTATTTTTTTTAGGCATTTTTTTATCTATTTTGAAAAAACAGTTGATTTTTTATATTAAATAATGTATAATAATCTCATCGAACATTTGTACGATACGGAGGATGAAAAAATGTCAGATAAAAACAGTGCACTTAATGCTGCTCTTGCGCAGATTGAAAAACAGTACGGTAAAGGTGCCGTCATGCGTCTTGGTCAGACAACGGAAATGAATGTGGAAGCCATTTCGACGGGTTCACTCGGTCTTGACCTTGCCACAGGTATCGGCGGACTTCCTAAGGGCAGAATAGTTGAAATATACGGTCCCGAATCTTCAGGTAAGACTACTCTTGCTCTCCACTGTATTGCTGAGGCACAGAAAGCTGGAGGCGAGGCAGCATTTATTGACGCCGAACACGCTCTTGACCCTGTTTATGCCAAAGGTCTCGGTGTTGATGTTGATTCATTGCTTGTTTCACAGCCTGATAACGGAGAAGATGCTCTTTCCATTACGGAAGCACTTGCCCGTTCGGGAGCACTTGATATAATCGTAGTTGACTCTGTTGCCGCCCTTGTTCCCCGAGCAGAAATCGAAGGCGAAATGGGTGACAGCCACGTCGGTCTTCACGCCCGTCTGATGTCACAGGCTCTTCGTAAAATAACAAGTGTTGTTGCAAAGTCAAACACCCTTGTTATTTTCATTAACCAGCTTCGTGAAAAGGTCGGCGTAATTTACGGTAATCCCGAAGTTACCACAGGCGGCCGCGCTCTCAAGTTCTATTCTTCCGTAAGAATTGATGTAAGAAAAGTCGAGCAGATAAAAGCACCGGGCAACGAATTTATCGGTGCAAGAACACGTGCAAAGGTTGTCAAAAACAAAGTTGCCCCGCCCTTTAAAGAGGCTGAGTTTGATATAATGTACGGTACCGGCATATCCAAAATAGGTGAGATTGTGGATGCAGGTGTCAAATTTGAAATTATTAAGAAAAGCGGTGCCTGGTTCTCCTACGGTGAAACCCGTCTCGGACAGGGCAGAGATAACGTTAAACTTCTTCTCCAAAGAGAAAAGTCTCTCTGCGAAGAAATAGAAAACAAAATCCGTGTGTGTGTTAAAAATATCAAAGATGAAAAATCAGGCGTTAAACCTGCAGAAAAAGAGCCCGAAATCTTTGTGCCCACACCTGTTAAAAGAAGCCCGTCAAACGTAAGGGCAAGAATTGATATTGCCGTTGATGATGACGATTAATTTATACTATACAAAATGAAACTGAATTTCAAAGAAGGTAAAGGCGATAAAATTCATGTTCTTGTTGACGGTGAGTATTATTTCACCGTCGACAAGGCTTATTTTGCCCTTATGGGTATTTATCAGGGTAAAGAGGTTGGCAGAGAAGAACTTGCACTTTTGGGGGAGAAGGCAGATATGCGCCGTGCATATAACTGTGCTGTAGGCTATCTTTCCCGCCGTGACCATTCGGTTAAAGAACTTCTTTTCAAACTCAGACAAAAGGGCTACAAGGAAAGTGGCGTATATGCCGTGGAAAAATTGCAAAATGAAGGCTATGTTGATGACGAACGCTTTGCAAGAATGTATGCAAGAGAACTTGTCAATATAAAAAAGTACGGCAGACGGCGCGTTGAACAGGAACTTTACCGTAAGGGTGTTGACAGAGAAATAATAAGTCTTGTTCTCGAAGAAACGGAATTTGACGGCGATGAACTCTGTACACTTATAAGGAGAAAGTATCTCCGTTATCTCTCCGACGAAAAAGGAATAAAGAAAACCGTGGCAGGTCTTATGAGGATGGGTTATTCTTTCAGCGAAATTAAATCTGCACTCAGTAAGATTGCCGACGGGGATGTATATAATTTTGAGGTGTCCGATGAATAAAATAGGAATGATTTCTTTAGGTTGTCCCAAAAATCAGGTTGATGCTGAAATGCTTCTTTCCACTCTCTGTGATGAAGGTTTTCAGATTGTACCCGAAGCCGAAGAAGCCGATGCGGTGATTATCAATACCTGCGGCTTTATTGACGATGCAAAGAAAGAAGCAATTGATAATATTCTCTATGCCGCCGAACTTAAAAATGACGGTATCATAAAAGGTATAATCGTTACGGGCTGTCTTGCCGAAAGGTATAAAGAAGAGGTAATGAATGAAATTCCCGAAGTTGATGCCTGTATCGGTATCGGTGCCAACGGTAAAATTGCGGAGATTTGCAGAGATGTTCTTAAAGGGGACAGATGCGCTCTTTTCCCTTCAAAGTATGACCTTTCCCTTGACGGAGGAAGAATGCTTACCACACCGCCTCATTGGGCATATATTAAAATCGCAGAGGGTTGCTCCAACTGCTGTACCTACTGTGCCATTCCTTCAATCAGAGGTAAATTTCGCAGCCGCACTATGGAAAGCATTATTGCCGAAGCGAATGACCTTGCCAAAGGCGGTATAAAGGAACTTATCGTTGTTGCACAGGACACAACCCGTTACGGTATCGACATTTACGGGGAATACAGACTCCCTGCTCTTTTAAGGGATCTTTGCAAAATCGACGGTATTGAGTGGATAAGAATACTCTACTGCTACCCGGAATGTATGACCGATGAACTTATAGATACCATAGCTGCGGAAGATAAAATCTGTAACTATATCGACCTTCCTTTACAGCACGTCGACGGTGAAATATTAAAGAAAATGAATCGCCGTGGCTCTGTCGAAGAACTTACTGCCCTTATTAAAAAGATAAGAGCAAAGATTCCCGATGTTGTTCTTCGCACCACTTTTATCACAGGATTTCCCGGGGAAAGTGAAAAGCAGTTCGAAACTCTTGCCGAATTTATAAAGGAAATTGAATTTGACCGTCTCGGTTGTTTTGCCTATTCTCCCGAAGAGGGGACGGTTGCGGCAAAGATGGAAAATCAGATTGAAGACGAAATCAAAATTCACCGCGCTGAAATTATTATGCAGCAGCAATATGAGATTTTCTCACGCAAGCAGGAAAGCCGTGTAGGTACAGAAATGACCGTAATAGTTGACGGCTTTGATGAAGATAACCTACTTTATATGGGCAGAACTTATATGGATTCTCCCGAAATTGACACAAATGTTATCATCTCTACCGAAGAGGAACTTTATCAGGGACAGTTCGTGAATGTTAAAATAATTGCAGTTGATGACTGCGACCTTGTGGGAGAAAAGATTGATTAATATCGTAGGGACACGGCGTGCCGTGTCCGCAAATCCATCCGCAATAGCACACAAGCCTCGCCTGAAAGTGGAAGTGTCTTTGCACCGCAAAAAACGGAGAGTCCCCATATACGCCGTAAACTCCCGATTTTTGCGCACTTTACGCAAAAAAATCATTAATTCTGCAAAATTAAAATTATATTTTTCAAATTGTTGACAAGTGAAATTTTTCCGTCTAAAATTATATACAGACAGTATTTTTTTCTGCGATAAAAGCGCAGTCCGTACTGTCTGTTTTCTGTTTTTATACAGTATATATTAATCAGGAAAGGACGAAAAATATGAAACACGCTATGCTCATTCATCACGATTTTGAGCGTATGTTTGAAAGACTTACCGATGAAGAATGCGGCAAACTTATAAAGGCAGTTTTAAGATACGATATAGACGGCGACGAAACTTATTTTGAAGACCGCGCTCTTATGCTCTGTTATGACCGCATTGTGGACTGTCTTGACAAAAACCATAAAAAATACGAGGAAACCTGCCGTAAAAGAGTTGAAGCGGCAAAGAAAAGATGGGAAGACACAAAGGAATCAAAATCTTCTTATGCAAACTGATGCAAGTGTATTTTTTGCATAATTTTGTAACTAATAAAAAGAATAATAAAAGTCAAAATTAAATTCATAATGAAAAGGAAAATAAGGGGACTTTTCCACATCTTACATAGCGCCGTAAATGTGGAAAACCCTGCGGAAAACCTGTGAAAAAACCGACTTTTCAACATACTTTTTCACACATATAATATCTTTAAAAATCAGTTGACAAAACTATTACTCCTGTGTATAATAATATGAGTAATAAAAATGCGCTAAAAGGGATAAGTAACATCGGCTCTTCTTCCCAGAGAGGGACAGTAAGGTGAAAGTGTTCCGTTGAATCCGCTGTGAAATGCACCCGTCAGCACCCAAAGGGAAAGGTTTCTGAGTATCTGCGGGCGTAAACCGGCGTTAACGGTCAAGAGTTAAAAATCAGAGTGGAACCGCGTTTTTGCGCCTCTGTGTCTTTTAAGGCACGGAGGCTATTATTTTTGGTAGGTGATTTTATGTTTGATCGACTCAGAGAAGATTTACAATGTATCAAGGACAGAGACCCTGCGGCGAGAAGCAATATTGAAATAATGCTTCTTTACCCGGGCTATAAGGCTGTCAGAGCCTACAGAAGAGCTCATTGGTGTTATAAGCATAAGATGTTCTTTCTTGCCCGTGCAATTTCACAGCACTGTGCAAAGCAGACTAATATAGAAATTCATCCCGGTGCACAGATAGGCAAACGCTTTTTTATCGACCACGGAACGGGAGTAGTAATAGGCGAGACTGCCATTATCGGCGATGACTGTACCATTTATCAGGGTGTTACTTTGGGCGGTACGGGTAAGGACCACGGCAAAAGACATCCCACTTTGGGTAATAATGTTCTTGTAGGTGCAGGAGCAAAGGTGCTGGGGCCTTTTAAAATAGGTGACAATTCAAATGTAGCCGCAGGTTCCGTAGTTCTTTCGGAAATACCCGACAACTGTACTGCTGTCGGCACTCCGGCAAGAGTGGTAAGGAGAAACGGCAAAAGGGTTGACAGGCTTGACCACATCCATACACCCGACCCGCTTTCACAGGAACTGTGTACATTAAAAATGAAGATAGAAAAATTAGAAAAGCAAATAAAGCAAATGGAGGAATAACAATGAAAATTTTTAACACTCTTACAAGAGAAAAAGGAGAATTAATTCCTATTACCGAAGGTGAATACAAAATCTACGCCTGCGGTCCCACCGTTTATAACTTCATCCATATCGGTAACGCAAGACCTCTTTGTGTCTTTGACGTTATGCGCCGTTATCTTGAATACAGAGGCAATAAGGTTAATTTTGTACAGAACTTCACTGATATTGACGATAAGATTATCCGCCGTGCAAATGAAGAGGGTGTGACCTTCAAGGATATTTCCGAAAAATACATTGAGGAATTCTGGACAGACGCCAAAGGTATGAATGTCCGTGAGGCAACAACTCACCCCAAAGCAACGGAAAATATCGGCGAGATTATTGACATCGTTTCAACTCTTATCGAAAAAGGCTATGCCTACGAGGTGAACGGTGACGTATATTTCAGCACCAAAAAATTCGCAGAATACGGCAAACTTTCCCATCAGCCTCTTGAAGATCTTGAAGCAGGTGCACGTATAAATGTGGGTGAGGTTAAGAGAGAACCAATGGACTTCGCTCTCTGGAAGAGTGCAAAGCCGGGCGAACCCTATTGGGAATCACCTTGGGGACACGGCAGACCGGGCTGGCATATTGAATGTTCCGCTATGGTAAGACGCTACCTTGGTGAAACCATCGATATTCACTGCGGCGGTCAGGATCTTGTATTCCCTCACCACGAAAACGAAGTGGCACAGAGCGAATGCTGTAACGGTAAGCCTTTCGCAAGATATTGGATGCACAACGGCTTTATTACTGTTGACAAGGTTAAAATGTCAAAGTCTCTCGGTAACTTCTTCACTGTCCGTGATGTAGCCGAGCAGTATGGCTATGAGCCTATCCGTTACCTTATGATTTCCTGTCAGTACAGAAGCCCTATCAATTACAGTTTTGACGCTATCGCTCAGTGTAAGGCTTCTCTTGAAAGACTATACACCTGCCGTAACAATCTTGACTTTGCACTTAAAAATGCAGTAGAAGAAGCAGGAGAAAAGGATGCCGAAATCATTGATCTTATTGACGGCAAAAAAGATAAGTTCATCGAGGCTATGGAGGATGACCTTAACACGGGTGAGGCTCTCGGTGCAGTGTTTGAACTTGTCCGCGACATCAATACTCACGTAAATGAAGGTGTACAGTCAAAGGCTCTCGTTGAATATGCAACCAAGATTTTCGACGAACTTATGGATGTACTCGGCTTACTCTACAACCGTAACAAGGAAGATAAGAGCCTCGACGACGAAATCGAAGCACTAATTGCTGCCAGAAACGATGCAAGAAAGAACAAAAACTGGGCAGAAGCTGACCGTATCAGAGACGAACTCAAAGCGCAGGGCATTGTTCTTGAAGATACACCTCAGGGAGTTAAGTGGCACAGAGCATAAAATAGGGGGCTGTGCATACAGCCCCTTAATGAATATTGAATAATGAATGATGAATAATAAATAATAATCGTCGGAGCAAGCATCGGTTGTCTGCGGAAAATATCCTACTTGAAAATTTCGTCAGTGTTGTTTCCGTAGGGACACGGCGTGCCGTGTCCGCAAATCATCCATAAGTCTCGCCTGAAAGGAGAGGTGTCGGCACAACCGACGGAGAGGTTACATCATCGCATCCGCAGTCATAACGTAGGGACACGGCGTGCCGTGTCCGCAAATCCATCCGCGACAGCATTAACGTAGAAGGTGTCAATATATGCAATACAATTCACAAAGCCCCATAGCCGTAGTTGATTCGGGTGTAGGCGGCATAACCGTTTTACGAAAACTTTATAAACTTATGCCAAATGAAGATTATATCTATTTCGGCGATTCGGCAAACGCACCCTACGGTGTTAAAACAAAAGAGGCAATAAAAAACCTAACGGTCAAAGCCTGTGAGGCTCTTATGGAAAGAGGCGCTAAGGCAGTTGTTATTGCCTGTAACACTGCCACAAGTGCCGCTGCCGAATATCTTAGAGAGAAGTATCCTGACTTCATTTTCATCGGTCTTGAGCCTGCTTTAAAGCCTGCGGCTCTTTCGGGAGAAAATCCGAGGGTGCTTGTTCTTGCTACGCCTCTTACCCTTAAGGAAGAAAAATTTGATAACCTTATGGCGAGATTTTCTGACAGGGCAGAGTTTATAAAATTACCGGCTCCCGAACTTGTGAAGTACATCGAAAGCGGTAATCTTGACTCGGAGGAAGAAATAGCCTATCTTGAAGAAATTCTTGCCCCTTATGCTGATAACAGGGTGGATGCTGTGGTCTTAGGCTGTACCCATTTCCCTTTTGCACGTAAGTGCATACAGAAAATTTTAGGTGAAAATGTTCTTGTTTTCGAGGGTAGTACGGGTGCTGCCAAACATTGTAAACTTTGTCTTGAAGAAAAAGGGCTTCTCAACAGCGAAGACAGACAGGGGACTATCTCCTTTGAAAACAGCGACGAAAAAAAGATAGAAACAAGCAAAAGAATGTTTTACTATAAAGGCAGATTGAAATGAAAATACAGGACGAATTAAAAGAATATCTCCTCTCACAGGGCGCTTCCGATGTTGGGTTCTGTCTGTTGCCTGACGGTGATTTTGGTGAATGCAAGTACGCTGTGAGCGTTGTTGTGCGTCTTTCCAATGCTATAGTTGACGAGATCGGTACAGAACCTACCCATACATACTTTAACCACTACAGAAGCGTCAATACGTTAATTGATTCTCTGCTGCTTAAAGCAGGTTTGTTTTTGCAGAGCAAAGGTTACAGATACATCACTGTTGCCGCTTCACAGAGCATAAATAAGGACGGCTGGAATTATAAAGGCAGATATTCCCATAAAAAAGCCGCCACTCTGTCAGGTCTCGGCTCCGTGGGTAAAAGTTCTATGTTTCTTCACAGAAAGTTCGGTGCGAGAGTAAGGCTCGGCACCGTAGTTACCGATTGCCCCTTTGAAACGGAAGAGGTAGATTATATCTCTCCCTGTTTTGACTGTGACAAGTGTGTGAAAGCCTGCCCCTCGGGTGCGATTCTCGGTAAACTTTGGGATGAAAACACCATCCGTGAAGAGATGTTTAACCCCGAAAAATGCAGTAATTATATGAAGAATCACTTTAAACATATCGGCAGAGGTGCTGTTTGCGGAATATGTATGAAGGTTTGTCCGTACGGAGATTAATTCGGAATTAGGAATTCGGAATTAGAAATTAGGAATCGCGGGAAATACTTCGGGTAAACGGAAACGGTATTCCGCCAACTTAACAGTAATATACCGTAGGGGCGGATATCATCCGCCCGATGAATTTACTGCATACTTACGGCATACCGTAGGGACACAGCGTGCTGTGTCCGAAATCCATCTCCGACAGCACACAGGCCTCGCCTGAAAGGAGAGGTGTCGGCACAGCCGACGGAGAGGTTGCCTCCCGCATATCACAAGCAAACCGCAGGGACACGGCGTGACGTGTCCGCAAAATAAATCAAACAGGTGAAAACATGAACACTAATCAAAAAATTGCCCTTGTTACGGGTGGAAGTTCAGGTATCGGCAGATGTACTGCTATTTCTCTTAAAAAAATGGGCTGTAAGGTCTATGAAATCAGCCGACGCGACATTCCCTGCGAGGGCATAATTCACGTCACAGCCGATGTCACTGATGAAACTGCCGTAAAAAATGCGGTGGAAAAGATAGTCTCCTCTGAGGGAAAAATCGATATTCTCATTAACTGTGCAGGTTTCGGCATTTCGGGTGCTGTTGAATTTACAGCCGAAGCCGAGGCAAGAAAGCAGTTCGATGTGAACTTTTTCGGTACGGTAAATGTGACAAAAGCCGTTCTTCCCTTTATGAGAGAGAACAAAGGCGGCAGAATCGTCAATGTAAGTTCTGTAGCCGCCGTGGCTCACATACCCTTCCAGACCTATTACTCAGCATCAAAAGCGGCAATCGAATCCTACACCTGCGCTCTTGCCAATGAGGTAAGACCTTTCGGTATCTCTGTCACTGCTGTTCAGCCGGGTGATATTGCCACGGCCTTCACCGCCGCCAGAGAAAAATCCTTTGAGGGTGATGATGTATACTGCGGACGTATCGGAAAGAGCGTGGCAGGGATGGAAAGAGACGAGGAAAAGGGTATGAGCCCCGAAAAGGCAGGGGACTACATAGCAAAAATTGCTCTTAAAAAGAAAGTAAAGCCTGCTTATGCCATCGGTTTTACATATAAGTTTCTTGCCGTACTCTGCAAGGTTTTCCCTTCCTCGGTGAGAAATTACATAGTCGGCATGCTTTATGCAAGATAAGAAAAAATCTGCCTTACATCTTGACAACGGTTAAAGGCTGATATATAATAACCATTGTATTTTACACGCAATAAGCCGGTGTGTTGGAATTGGCAGACGAGGCGGACTCAAAATCCGTTGGTAGCGATACCGTGCGGGTTCGACCCCCGCCACCGGCACCAAAAATCCAAGTCGTGAGACTTGGATTTTTCATTTATGTCCGCAGGACATAACTTCATTCAGCGGCATTTGTGACGCTGACTTCATTTCAGTTTTTAGTCTGAACTTCATTATCGTACATAAATGAATGAA
>JAZSPI010000054.1:0-18699 GCA_045537395.1 Acutalibacteraceae bacterium
CACTTGAGAGAGTGATATATCGCGGAGTGGAGCAACCCGGTAGCTCGTCGGGCTCATAACCCGGAGGTTGCAGGTTCAAATCCTGTCTCCGCAACCAAAAATCCCTTGGACATTCAGTTCGAGGGATTTTCTTATAGCAGAATTAATTTATTTTTACGAAAAGGATACAAGGTGAGATTATGACATTCAAAGATAAAATGCATACAGGGGAAATCTATGACCCTAATGACAGTGAAATTATGTCTGAACAGGCACTTTGCCTTGAAAAACTTTACGATTTCAACGCAACACGTCCGAGTGAAATTGAAAAAAGAGAAAAACTTCTGAAGGAAATGTTTGCTGAAATAGGGGAGGACTGCTATATTGAGCCTCCTTTCCGTGCGAACTGGGCAGGCAAACATATTCATTTCGGTAATAATGTATACGCTAATTTCAATCTTACCTGCGTGGATGACACACATATTTATGTCGGTGACTGCACGATGTTTGCTCCCAATGTTGTTCTTGCCACGGCAGGACATCCCATTCTGCCCGAACTTCGTGAAAAAGCCTATCAGTTCAATATGCCAATTCATATCGGCAGAAATTGCTGGCTCGGTGCGGGAGTAATCGTTATGCCCGGTGTTACAATCGGAGACAATACGGTAATAGGCGCCGGCAGTGTGGTTACAAAGGACATACCTTCAGATGTAGTTGCCGTGGGAAACCCCTGCAGGGTTCTCAGACCTATCGGTGAAAGAGACAGAGAATATTATTTCAAAGACCGAAAAATCAATTTATAATTCCGGTGAGATATATGACGAAATTACTTTTAAAATTTTTTATCAAGAATGATACTGACCTTAAATCTTCATCGGCAAGAGCCTCCGTGGGTATGCTTTCCGGTGCTGTGGGTATAGTATGCAATCTTTTGCTTTTTGCTCTCAAACTTATTATCGGTACGGTTGCAGGCTCAGTTTCCATTACGGCTGACGCTATGAACAACCTTTCCGATGCCACAAGTTCAATTGTTACGCTTATCGGCTTCCGTCTTGCAAAAATGCCTGCTGATGAAGATCACCCCTACGGTCACGCCAGATACGAATATCTTTCTGGTCTTGCCGTTGCGGCTATGATTGTTGTTATCGGCTTTGAACTTGCGAAAACTTCCGTCGGAAAAATAATAGAACCAACACCGGTTGAACTTTCTGTTTATGCCTGTGTGGCGCTTATAGGTTCAGTTGCCGTTAAACTCTGGCTTTGCCTTTTTAACAGAAAACTCGGTAAAAGCATTAACTCTTCAGCCTTACTTGCAACTTCTGCCGACAGCCGTAACGACGCAGTGGCTACAACGGCAGTTCTTGCAGCGGGTATAATTGAACTTATATTCCACATACAGATAGACGGAATAATGGGACTTCTTGTTGCTCTGTTTATTCTTTACAGCGGCATAAATCTTGCTAAAGAGACAATCAGTCCGCTTCTCGGTGAAAACGCAAGTCCCGAACTCAAGGAACTTATCATCGGCGTTATGCGCTCCTGCCCCGAGGTTCTGGGATATCATGACCTTATGGTTCACGATTACGGACCGGGACAGCGTTTTGCAAGTATCCATGTTGAGATGGATCATAAGGCAGATCCGCTCTATTGCCATGAATTGATTGACTCTCTGGAAAGAAACTGTCTTCTTGAGCATAACATTAACCTTGTTATACATTATGATCCGGTTGTTACGGGCGATGAAGAACTTGACAGACTTCGACATATCGTTACGGAACTTCTTAAAGCACAGGACAGCAGAATTTCCATCCATGATTTCAGAATGGTAAAAGGTGAAAAACAAACGAACCTTATTTTTGATATCGCTCTTCCATCGGAACTGATGCCGAAGCAAAAAGAAGTAAAAGAAAAACTCGACAGTTGTCTGTCCGTAATTGATGATATGACATATTATACAGTTGTGGCTTTTGATATGATTGCTTTCAATGATAATATTAACTGACTATAAAAAAAGAAAAATTCCGCCTTGGCGACATTCTCTTTTTGGAACGTACCAACTGTGCGGAATTTTTCTTTTTGTGTTATATGAGGAGTGAGAAAGGAAAAAAAGCGGTTTTAAGCGGCTGTGCCGGATGTTCTGCGATAGCCGGTACTTTTGTTTTGCTTGACGTTAACTGTGTTATGTCTGTTTCCCTGCGGAACTTTCTTTGCAGTCATATGTTTCGCTGTTTTTCTGGCCTTTGTTTTTTTAGCGTTATATTTTTCTTCAAGATGAATGAATTGCTTTTCGAAAAGAATAAGAACAAAAAGCACAGCAGCGAGTGCAAAATAAACAATTGAAAAACTACCTAATGTATTGAACATAATTAATATCCTCCTTAAACGAACATTCGTTCTTTGATTACAATTCAATTATAGCAGATTTTGTCGAAATGTCAAGACAAATGTTCGATAAATTTATTTTTTGAGTACATATAAACGGACTTTGATTAAAATTAATCTAATATTTTTCAATTTGTCAAAAAAAAGATTAGTTTTTTGGTGATTTTGTCACTTGAATATTTTTGAAAAGAAATGAAAAAGTTTCAATCTTGTGATATACTCAATATAATAATATAGTTTTGGAGGCTTCATTATGATAAAAAAAGAGTTTACTTTTCCGTCAACATCAGGTCTTGCTGATATTCACGCAGCATCTTATCTTCCTGAAAGCGAAGAAATCAGAGCAGTAATTCAAGTAGCACACGGTATGGCTGAACATCTTGAAAGATACGAAAAATTTGCTGCTGCATTGTGTGAAAAAGGTTTTGCACTTTATATCAATGATCATCTCGGTCACGGTCAGAGTGTAAAGAACAAAAATGAACTCGGATATTTCGGTGAAAAAGACGGCTGGAAGTATTTTGTTGAAGACTGTCATAAACTTACTGAATTTATAAAAAACGAAAATCCCGGAAAGCCCGTTGTCTTTTTCGGTCATTCAATGGGCTCCTTTGTTGCAAGAGCATACAGTTTTAAATATGCTGCAGATATAGCAGGCGCAATTTATTGCGGTACATCAGGTCCCAATCCTGCAGCGGGAGCAGGTATTCTCCTTACAAAAGTAATAGCAAAGGTCAAGGGTAGTCACTACAGAAGCAAACTCATTGATAAGATTGGCTTCGGTACATATAACAGCAAATTTGAGGGCAGGACAGCCTTCGATTGGCTTTCAAGAGATAATGAAGAAGTTGACAAGTACATAGACGACGATTTATGCGGTTATCTCTTTACAGCGAGAGGCTACGGAGATTTGTTTGCACTTCTCGGTTATGTTTCGTCAGCGGAATGGTTCGACGGACTCTCAAAAGAACTGCCCGTTCTCATTATCTCCGGAGCAATGGACCCTGTAGGTGATTATTCTAAGGGCGTTGAAAAAGTATATGATTCTCTTTGCAGTGCAGGCAAGACCGGCGTTAAGAAAATTCTTTATCCTGACGCAAGACACGAAATTCTAAATGAAAAAGTATGTTTTGATGAAGTGTGCGCTGATGTAATCGGTTGGATAAATGAAATATTATGATAAAGGAAAGAAAGACAATGAATAACATAGTTATAGAAAATTCACTCATAAGAAAAGAACTTCATTTAAAATCAGACAGGATAACCGGATGGACAGTAACTAATATTGCAAACGGTAAGAAAGTCAGCAGTCTTGATTCAAGTGAAGAATTTATCCTTTCTTTCAAGTATGGTTTCAGAAAAATTCAAATAAAGGCATCTGTTTTGAAAATTTCTGACGTTGTATCAGCCCGTGTGGGAGAAATCAACAAGCACACTATTACATTTAAAAGTTTCGATCTCAGAGACAGTAAAGTAAAAGTCAACCTTATTTATCTTGTAAACGATTTCCAATGCTATATCAGAAAATATATTGAACTTCGATATGAGAAAAAAGGTGCTAAGGATGCAATTCTTGACAGCATCTCCTTTGAAAACTTCACTTTTGACAGTAAGTATAACAATTGGACTTTACCGAAACAAAAGGATTCCGTAATATCGGGCTTTGCTCTTTCAATGGGACAGCCTGTTTACGTGGACAGCCTTTTCTTCGGCTGTGAATTTCCGACTGCAATAAATAAAATTGAAAATTTTAAAGCGAAAAGCACTTATTACAGCGGAAAAAAACTCAGTGAACTTATTGACGCAGATTGCTATGTTTCTCATAAAAGCGTTGTCGGCGGTGCCGAGAGTGATATTTTTGAAAATGTGCAGAAGGCTTTCTATGAATATATAAAGGATATTTCCAAACCTGTTTATCTTCGCAGACAGTATAATTCATGGTATGACAATATGCTTAATATCACCCGTGAAAACATTACATCCTCTTTTCTTGAAATTGAAAAGCAGATGACAAGAACAGGTGAGCCTCCTCTTGATTCCTATGTTGCCGATGACGGATGGAATGATTACAGTTCAGGCTTCTGGTCATTTAACAGTAAATTTCCTGATGAACTTTATCCTTTCCGTAACCTTGCCGAAAGTCTTGGTTCAAAATTCGGCCTTTGGCTCGGTCCTCGCGGCGGTTATACTAACGATACAATTAAATTTGCCCGTAAAATACAGAAGGCGGGTAACGGCTATGTAAACAAACAGGCAAAGGACATCTGTGTCGGAAGTGAAAAATATACTGAAAAAACTACAGAACTTCTCCTTGACTTTGAAAATCGCTTTGGCATAAATTATTTCAAACTTGACGGATTTGCACAGAAACCCTGCAAATCCAAAAAGCATGATCATCTTACCGGCGGTCCCGATTGTGTGTATTTTTATACTGATACCTGGGAACGGTGGATAAAATCTTTTGAAAAATTTGCCTTGGCAGGAGGCAGCGATTTCTGGATTAATCTTACCTGTTATGCATGGCCGTCACCTTGGTTTTTACAGTGGGTTAACAGTCTCTGGATTCAGATAAGTCTTGACCACGGATTTACGGGTAAAAAAGGCGAAGTTTCCGATAAGGACAGAATGCTCAGTTACCGTGATGAGGTTTATTATGACTTTTACCGTGTCCGTCAGTTCCAGTTCCCGCAGAGAGCATTATATAACCATGACCCCGTTTACGGCAAAGAGGCTAAAGTTTCCATGACCGATGAAGAGTTCAGAGATTATCTTTTCACTATGGCGACAAGAGGTACTCAGTTCTGGGAACTTTATTACAGCCACTCGATGATGAACGAAGCCAAATGGAGAATCAACTATTCCTGTATGCGATTCATTGAAGAGAATATTGACATTCTTGCCAATTCCGTGGTTTTCGGCGGAAGGGCATCGCAATCACAGGTATACGGCTTCAGTTGTTTCGGTGACCATGAGGGCATAGTGTCACTGCGTAACAGTTCAAATAAGAATATGGATTATACCTTGAGGCTTGATGATCTTATAGGTGTGAAGAAGGGGTTTTCATCCGGAGAAATGTATCAGATTCTTCCGTATAATACAAAGGGTATGCAGGGTACATATTCTTACGGCGATACAGTTAAATTTTCTCTTGCTCCTTATCAGACAAAAATTGTGCATTTCGGCAAGAAAAAGAAAGAACTTAAGATTAACTATATAAAGCCTTTATCTGAAAAAGAACTGCTTGTTACCTTTAATCAGAATATCAATATCGCTGATGCAGTTTGCAATGAAAATACGATAGTTAAAAAAGAATTACTTGAAGATTATATGAGTGTCGTATTTACCTTTGAAACTCCCTTCAATAAGGACAATTCTTATGTATTTTCAACATTGAAAGATATGATGTGCAATGAGTGCGATATTACAGCAGAGTTCAGTTATTATCAAAACAATATTATCACAGACGGAGCAATCAGCGGTTTCAGTGATTTTACAATCGAAATCAACCTTACCGAAAAAACAGAGGGTACTCTTTACAAACAGGGAGATGAACTTGAAATTTATATTGATAAAGACAAGTTCGCACGCTTTAAAGTCGGTTCTTGTGTGCTGAAATCCAACCTACCTGTAACGGATATTGTACAGATTACGGCAGTGAGAGAAAGAAACAATGTTATGAAACTTTATCTGAACAAAAATCTTGATTCAGGTATGCCTTCATCAGAATTTACTCTCACATCAGCAGAAAAAGAAATCGCCGACGGAGTAAACGTAAGGCTCTTAAACAAGGCGCTGGCTTATGATGAAGTATAAAAAAGTTTTAATTCAAATTTAAGTATATGCCTTGACTTTTAAGAGACTAATATATAAAATGTTATTTGGTTAAATTTTCAGAATAATACGATATAAAAGAAAGGGTGTTCAGATGGCAGCCAAATGTCCTAACTGTGGCAGAGTTCTCAGAATATATAACGTTAAAGCTGAGTGTCCCGGATGTGGCGTCAGTATTCCTAATTACAATTGGGAAGCGCGTCTTGAAGAGGACAGCAGAATTGCTGAGGAAAAGTTTGCCGCATTGTACAAAACTTTAAACAGATTTAAATTCTCCGTTATAGGAAGCAGACTCCGTGTGGCAAGAATTATCATGTCACTTGTTCCCGCTATCGGTTTTATTCTTCCGTGGGCAACTGTTGCAAGTGAAAAGGCAACCTTGAGTTTTGACTTGCTCGGCATTTTTACCGAAGGTGAATCTACAATCAATTTTTTCCTTGTGCTTATCAAAAATATCGGTTCAGTAATATCTTCTATGAGTGCTGAAGGTTTTTCAGGTCCCGTAAGTTTTATAATGCTCGGTTTCATTCTTATACTTCTTAGTATAGTTGCAATTGTTGTTGCATTTTTCCTTCCGTTTGTGCGCTTTAAAAAATCCGATACAAATGCAGGGTGGATTGCTGATATTATCAGCATACTCTTTGCAGGAGCAGGGGCAGCAATGTTTTTCATTTCGGCTTCAAAAGTAAGCGGTGCCGATTTTACCATCGGTACACTTGAATTTGCCGGTGCATCTTCAAAGGTGCTCTGGGGTGTATTCGTTTACATTCTTTTACTCGCTGTTGCTATGACAGGCAATATTCTCGTTTCAAAATCTCCTGTTGAGAGTGATGAAGTTCTTGAAGCAGCCAGATTAGAAAGGGTTCGCATCAAGGAAGAAAAAGAAGAGCAGGAAAGAATCAGAAAAGAACAGGCAAGACAAGAGGCTAAAAAGAAGTCTGAAGAAGAACAGGCTGAAAAAGTCCGTAAGGCCAGAGAGGCTCTTGCTGAAAAAGAGAACAAGAAATAATAATTTGAAAATATAAAGTGAAATGAGTGATAAAATGTCAGAAAACCTCTTAAATGAGAACGCTGTCGCGGAGCAGGACGATTCTAAGGATGTACTCGATAAACTTGCTTATACGAAAAAAAGATATCTGAGACCTAAAGAATTTGCATCATATATTCTTGTAAACTTCGGACAGAAAAACCTTTCAGAGTTTATAAGTGCTAACCGTCAGGTATTTATGATGCAGTATGCGGGGCTCAGCGGTAAGGCTTATGCCGCAATTACCTCTTTTGCTACTATATACGATGCTCTTGATGACACAATTTCCGGTCTGGTAATTGACCGTACACGTACCCGTTGGGGCAGAATCCGTCCTTTCTTCCTTTTACCGCTTCCTTTATGGCTTATCGGTGGATTTATGCTCTTTGCTACTCCTAATCTCAGTGATAAAGGCCTCAGTTTATTTTTCTGTGCCGCCACTATTGTTTACGGTCTCGGTATGAGTTATTTCGGTGCATGGAATCTTATGATTTATAACCTTACACCGAATATTAACGAACGAAATAATCTTATATTTACCAATAAATTCTTTGAAAACTTCGGTGTTTGGCTCCCGAGTTTTTTACCGTTTATTCTTACCTTTGTTCCTAAACTTGTGCCTTCCGTTTCTCAGACAGGTATTTTCAAAGGCTTTGCAGGATTTATGCTCGTATTTTCGGCTTTCTTTGCTGTATACGGCTTCTTTACCATGAGGGAAAGAATACCTCTTCAGAGCCGCGAAGAAATGAACAAGACCTCAGTATGGGGCTCTCTTAAAAATATTATTACAAACAGACCGCTTCTTGCGATTATCCTTGCTGACTTTTTCAGTAACTTTAAGGCAGTCGGCGGTGCAACAGAGAAATTTTTCTGGCTTAATAACACCGGCTCATACGCTAACGGCGGCGCAGCAGGTATTTTTACGGGTATACCCAATTTCTTTATGATACCCATCGGTGCAAAACTTATCAAAAAGTTCGGTGCCCGTACATCAGCCATTATAGCCGGTGTGTTCGGATTTGCCGCATATATGCTTATGTTTGCACTTGGTTTCCCCTTCGGTAATGTTGTCGGTGACAGTTTTGAAAGCCATCACATACTTAATCTTGTCTGCATTACGATACTTCTTACTATTGCCGGTCTTCCGAATAAGATCATCCAGGTTTGCAATCCTATTCTCACTGCTGATGCACTTGACTATATGGAATGGAAGCACGGTCTTCGTAATGAGGCGCTTGTAACTACTGTTCAGGGTTATTTCACAAAACTTGCAGGAACAGTTACCGGTGCTCTCTCAGGTCTTGTCTTTGAATGGATTAATTACGAACCACTTGTTGACGAAGCAGGAAATGCTATTCCGAACAAGGATCCCGGCATCCTGCGCGGCATCTGGATTGTGTTCTGTATACTTCCTGCTCTTGCCAGAGGACTTTACGGTATTTCATTCTTCCTTTATCCCATTCACGGCGAACTTCAGCAGAGAATGATAGTTGAACTTGCTGATAAGAGAGCGCAAACCCTTATTGAAAAATAATTCTGACAAGTCTGTACATTTTAAGTGCAGGCTTGTTTCTTTTTTTAAAATTGATTAACAAATATCAATTGAGTTGACTTTTGATGCATTTTAAATATATAATTGAAAAGTAAAGAAAAACACGATTGAGAGGAAGTAAAACAATGAAGTTAAAACAGTATCTGCAATTAGCTCTCAATTCACCTGTTGAAGGTGATGAAATAGAATATTTTAACCTGAAAAAAAGATGTGCAGGTTATATTTTCACAAAGACACAGAATGACCTTGTAGGTGCTTCTTGTTTTTATGAGGTGGACGTTACGAAACTCTGGAATGAATATCAGGCTTATAAGAGTGAGGCAGATTTCCATCTTACCTTCAATGTTATAATGATGAAGGCTCTTATTGAAGGCTTGAAAACAGCACCGAGACTGAATGCTCACATTGATTTTAATAAGCGTGCAACTGCCGGTAAACTCATAATAAAAAAGCATATTGATATTTCTATGCCTGTAAAACTTGAAAACGGTGAAACCTTTACCGTAAAAGTAAGGGAGACAGAAGGAAAAAAACTTAAAGACTTACAGGCACAGGTGGATTTTCTTCTTAAAGCAACGAAAAATTCTGATATTGACCGTTTGCTTCTTGATAATCTGACTTACAGAATGGCCGGCTTTATGCTGAAAGGTAAGTTCCTCACGAGTTTTATGCAGACTTTTACAGGCTTTTTCGGAAAAAACAAAGTTATGCGAGTTTCCGATTTGTTCAAAAAAAGAAAACTTCCCAAAAAGGCAACTCTTGTTCCGCAGGATGTTAACGAAGGAACAGTGTGTTTTACCAACTGGGGGATGCTCAACAGTAAATTTACCCCTGCAAATGTCGGATATACTCCGCTGCTTTATCCTCAGGTTTTTCTTTTCGGAATCGGTACAATCAGCGACAGGGAATATGCCTTCAGAAACGAAAAAGGTGAAGTCGATATCGGCATAAAAAAGATTATGCCCGTTCATTTTACTTTCGACCACAGAATAGGCGCTCTCGATGATGTTATGCCGCTTGTAAGAAAGATAGAAGAAGTTTTTGAAAATCCTGAAATTATCCGTGAGTGGTAAATTAAAACAATATACTTGTTATGGGTGAGAAAATGAAATCGGTAAGAAAAATAATGCTTTCTTTTATGATGTTAACAGTTGTTCTTTTTATGGCAACTGTTAATGTTTCCGCAGGGCATAAACACAGTTATGCAAAACTTTACACGGTAAAACCTACCTGCACTCAAAAGGGATACACGGTTTATTCCTGTAAATGCGGTAAAGCATATAACGGCAGTGAAAAGAAAGCATACGGTCACAGTTTCAGTAAAGATGTTGTATGTTTCAAAAAGTCTACCTGTACAGAAAAAGGTAAGGCAGGCAGGTTCTGCACTCGTTGTAACGCAAAAACCGACACAGTGTATCTTGATAAAATATCACATTCATATAAGAATGTAACCTTAAAGGCAACAACAAAGAAAAACGGTCAAACCAGAAAAGAATGTACTTCCTGTAAAAAGGTAACTAAAGTAACTGAAATCAGCAAAATCTCTTCAATAAAGATTGAACGGAAGACTTATACTTATGACGGTAAGGCTAAATCACCGTCAGTTAAAATTACCGATGCAAAAGGCAAGGCGCTGGCTTTAAACAAAGACTATACGCTTAAATATCAGTCGGGAAGAAAGAAGCCGGGAATATATACTGTAAAGGTTACTTTTAAAGGGAATTACACAGGAAATAAAACTCTGAAATTCACCGTAAAACCTGCCGCTGTCAGAAATATTACGTCTCTTCCGTCGGTTACTGCTGTTGATTTATATTGGGACGAACCCAAGGGTGGCGCAGACGGATATGAGATTTATCTTAAAAGCGACAAACTTAAATTAATTTACGACACTGAAAAGACATCCGACACCGTAAAAAAGATAAACGGCAAAGCGCTTAAAAGCGGAACGGAGTATACTTTTGTAATAAAAGCCTATAAGGATATTGAAAACAAAAAGATATATTCATCGGAAAAGAAAGTTACTTTTACCACAAAACCTGAAAAAGGCAAAATAAATAAAGTTACATATTCCAAAAAGAAAGCAAAAGTTAAAATAACAAAGCAGAATTGTCACGGTTATGAACTTCTGATAAGCACGAATAAAAGTTTTTCCAACCCCGAAAAAGTTGTTCTGAAAAGCAAAAATAAAACAGAGTACACTTTTGATAAACTTAAAAGTAACAAGAGATATTTTGTAAAAGTAAGGGCCTATGTAGTTTCAGGCGGCGAGAAGTACTACGGAAATTACAGCGACGTTAAAACATTTAAAACATAAAGGCAGGGTAAAACCTGCTTTTTTGTTTATGTTTTTAATAACAAAACAATAATAAAAAGAAAGAAAAAGTTAAATTTATAAAAAATCTTTATATTAATGTTGATTTAATGGTTTAAATTTATTATAATGTTATCTATGTATGGATAATTATACCTTTTAAGATAAAATCCGATGATTGGAGGACTTTTGCTTTATGGAAAACAGCAAGAAAAGAAGAAGCGCACAGAATAATCAGAGCGCTGTTAAATCTTCGCCGCAAAAAAATAAAAAAGTGAAAAAAAGAAATAAGAAGCATCCGGTTCTATATACGATGTTTTTATTCTTCTTCTGTATTTTTGTTGCAGGTATGCTTACATTTATAATTGTGGGCGGTTCTGTAACTTCGTATATGAATAATTTTGTTACCGGTGATATTGCCGTTAATCTTGAAAATCATAAAGCTTCTCAGAATCAGACTTCAATAATGTATGCATATGATGAGGAAGAAGAGTTAGTTGAACTTACCCGACTTCACGGCGAGGAAAACCGTATCTGGGTTGACTATGAAGATATGCCCGACGATCTTCTCTGGGCTTTTATCTGCCTTGAAGACTTCCGTTTTTATAATCACAGCGGTGTTGACTGGATAAGAACAATCGCGGTTATTATAAATCCTGCATATGAAGGACAGGGTGCGTCAACAATTACTCAGCAGCTTATCAAAAACCTTACCGATGAAAACTCTGCAACATATTTCAGAAAGTTCCACGAAATCACCAAGGCGCTCAATCTTGAAAGAAACTATTCAAAGAAAGATATTATCGAAGCATATCTTAATACTGTTGCTCTCGGTGCAGGTTGCTACGGTGTTAAAACTGCCGCTGAAACCTATTTCGGCAAAGAAGTAGAAGATCTGAATCTTTCCGAATGTGCTATGCTTGCGGGTATTACCAAAGCGCCTTATACCACAAATCCGTATGTCAATATGGAAAAATGCAAAGCAAGACAGAAACGTTGTCTTGAGGCGATGGTTGAAAATGAAAAAATCACTCAGGAACAGGCCGATAAGGCATATGACAGAAAGGTCAGAATCAAAGCAAAAAACAACTCAACGAGTGAAGAGAATGTTGACAGATCAGAGATTATGTCCTGGTATGAGGAATACACCGTTGAGCAGGTAATAGCAGATCTTTGCGAGCAGTACGAATATGATTATAACGAAGCCTGGAGAATGGTGTACTACGGCGGACTTAAGATTTATTCTGCCGTTGATATGAGAATACAGGATATTCTTGAGGATGCTTATCTTAACCGTTCCGGATTCCCTTGGTCACATTACGATTCTTACGGTGAACTCCCCGAATCCGCTATGACCATTATGGATTATGAGGGCAGAATAGTTGCTCTTGTTGGCGGAACAGGCAAGAAAACTGCCAACCGTGCATATAACAGAGCAACCGACAGCCGCGCCAAGAGACAGCCGGGCTCATCCATAAAGCCTCTTTCCGTATATGCTCCTGCAGTTGATAAGGGTGCTGTAACTTCAAGATCTGTTATCCTCGAAGAAGCCATTACACTCAAAGGCGAAAAGTGGCCCCGTAACTTTAACGGTGACTATGGCTCAGGGGAATATGTAACTGTTGAAAATGCTCTTGTCCGTTCACTCAATACAGTCCCTGTACGAATGCTCAGCGAAATGATAGGTGTTGAGGATAGTTTAAGATACTGTAATGAATCTTTCCATCTTAACCTCAGCGAAGGCGATAAAGATTTAAGCCCCCTTGGCGTTGGCGGTACACAGACCGGCGTTACCACACTGGAAATGGCGGCTGCATTTGCTACCTTCGGTAACGGCGGCAGATATTACAAACCTTACAGTTATTATAAGGTAACTGACAGAAACGGTAATGTAATTCTCGATAACACTCAGAATAAACCTGAACAGGCAATAAGCAGAAACACAGCAACAGAACTTCTTTCTATGCTCACCAAAGCGGTTACAGAGAGTTACGGTACAGGTTACGGCTCAAAAATCAGCGGGTTCCAGACCTTCGCTAAGACAGGTACAACATCGGATAACTGTGACAAATGGTACTGTGGCGGTACACCTCACTATGTTGCTTCTGTCTGGTACGGCTTTGACTACCGCTCAGACCTGAGAACAGGCTCGTCTAACCCTTCAAAGAATATTTTCCGACATATTTTCGGTAAAGTTCACACAGGACTTGAGGCAAAAACTTTTGACCAGGTCAGAACAGATATTGATAACAAATTCGCGGATGTAGAACTTTAAGGTGGAAATATGGTTATTCTTTCAGTAGATTACGGCGATGTAAGAACAGGTATTGCCGTATGCGATAAAATGGAAATTCTCGCTTCTCCCGTTACGGTGATAACTCAGTCTTATGAGCCTAAACTTATTGCTGAAATTGAAAAGATAATTCAGCAGTATAAACCGGAACTCATTGTTGTGGGCCTCCCGAAAAACATGGACGGTTCCAGCGGAGAAAGAGCAGAAAAATGCAAAAATTTTGCCGCTTCTCTTACGGATAAAACCGGAATAAGAACTCTTATGTGGGACGAAAGACTTACTACTGTCTCGGCACACAGAGCGCTTAATGTAACAAATGTCAGAGGCAATAAGCGCAAAGAGATTGTTGATGCTGTCTCGGCAGTTATGATTCTCGAAAGTTATCTTGCATCAAAATGAATTTTAGGGAACATCTTCGGGTGTTCCTTATTTCTCTTTTGAAAACAAATCTCTGATGCCGATAAAAACAAGAAAAACTCCGAAAAATTTTTTCAATAAATCCGTTGAGATAAAATTTATAAAAGCATATCCGGTTACCACACCGACTAATCCGCATAAAATAAAGGGTGTCAATATTTCTTTTTTAATAAGATTTTCTTTATTGTATTTGTAAACAGAATAAATTGCGCAGGGGATAAAGAAAAACAGATTGATACCTTGTGCCTGTTTTTGCCCGATGTTCAAAAAAGAGGTAAGAAAAATAATCAGGACGGAACCGCCGCCGAATCCCATTGAACAAAGCAATCCGGAAATAAAAGAAGCCACAACAGTTAAAATATTCATATGCTCACCCGAAAAAGAATCTGATACCTGCCCATATCATAAACAGAGCAAAGATTTTCTTAAGAAAATTATTTTTAATTTTCTTTGTAACTATAACTCCCGCTACGGAGCCGAGAACCCCGAAAGGAATGTACTTCAGGGCTTCTGCAGGTGAGTAATCCCGATTTACGGCATAAATTACTGCACTGATTATTGTAAGCGGCAGTATTATCGCCAGGGTAGTTGCTTGCGCCTGTTTCTGATTGAGACCGTGTTTTTTTAAAGCCGGTACACAAATCATACCGCCTCCCGAACCGATAGCAGCGTTAATAGTTCCTGTAAGTAAAGCATAAAAATACAGTATTGGCTTCAAAAATATCACTCTTCTAAAAGTTTTTTTGTAGTATTTTTTTAAAAAATCAAAAAAATATGTATAAACAACTGAAAAATAAGTGAATTTGTTGCATTAAACTCTTGTAAATATTTTTTTTTGTGATATAATCATTTTATAAATCTTAGGAGGACTAGATATGATTTGTAAATTTTGTGGCAATGTAATTGACGACAATTCAGATTTTTGCTTTATCTGCGGACAGAAAAATCCTGCAGAAGAAACTCCTGCACCCACTCCTGCAGAAGAAACCAACGACATTTTCTCACAGACTACCGCAGATGCTGAAGTTCCGACCCCCGGTTCAACTGCTACTTTTGTAGTAGAGCAGACAGCTCCCGTAGCACCCGAAGCTGCAGTGCTTGATGATAACGCACCTGCACCTGCTTATGTACATACTGCACCTATTTATGCCCAGACTGCACCTATTTATGCTCAGCAGGCTATTATTCAGCAGGTTGCTCCTGCACAGATAGTAAAAACTAAAACTGCAGATGCTACCATCGCAACAAAGGGTATGAAGATTTTTGCAGTTATTCTTTCTGCTTTATTTGTTTTACAGTTCATTCCCTGGATCTGGTATGACAAGGCTAAAAAGGCAGGATACGAGCAGAAGTCCATTGACCTTCTCAATTGCATTATGATTGGTCTTTGCATATTTATGGCGGTTGTCGGAGCTGTCTTCATTAAATCATTTATGCTTTGATTTGAATTTTTCCCTCCTCGCAGCAGGAGGGATTTTTTTATTTGCTCTCAGGTGTTACTGCGATTCTTTTTGGCATACGGCAGGTTATTGCTGCATAGAATTTCAATGAAGAATTATTGAAAAGAGGATTTGCAGATGACTAACACAAACATATATGAGTCTATAGCCAAAAGAACAGGCGGAGATATTTACATAGGTGTGGTAGGTCCTGTGCGTACAGGTAAATCAACTTTCATAAAGGGATTTATGGATAAATTTGTTTTGCCTAATATTGAAGATTCATCAAAAAAAGAGCGCGCTATGGATGAACTGCCTCAGTCTTCGTCGGGCAGAACAATAATGACAACAGAGCCTAAATTTATTCCCGAAGAGGCTGCGGAAATAAAAGTTGATGATTCTATGGAACTTAAAGTCAGAATGATTGACTGTGTAGGTTATGTTGTTCCGTCTTCTCTCGGCTATATTGAAAATGAAATGCCGAGAATGGTAAAAACTCCTTGGTTTGAAGAGGCTGTTCCTTTCAATATGGCGGCAGAAGTCGGCACGGATAAGGTGATAAGGGAACATTCGACTGTAGGTATTGTTGTTACAACCGACGGCACAATAAGCGATATACCGAGAGACGAATATGCGCAGGCAGAAGAACGTGTTATTGATGAACTGAAAAAGATAAAAAAGCCCTTTGCCGTTGTTCTCAACAGCCGTAATCCGGACAGCGAAGAATGCAGAAAACTCGCTGAATCTCTCAGAGAAAAATATTCTGCGAGTGTTATTCCCGTAAACTGTCTTGAAATGAGCGATGAAAAGATAAATAAAATATTTACCGAACTGCTTTATGAGTTTCCGATAAAAGAGATGCTTATTGATTTTCCGCGGTGGATTACGGGATTGGAGAGAGAACACGAAATAAGAAAAAACATTTATTCTGCAATTTCTTCCGTTGCTTATTCTTTGAAAAAAGTAAGAGATTCTGCTCTCTTTGAAGAGAAAGTCGCAAAGGCAGACGGAATTATAGGGTGCAATGTAAATAAGATTGAACTTTCCACAGGTTCGGTAAGAGTAAAAATTGAAATTTCACCCGATTTGTTTTATAAGGTTATAAGCGAAAAAACGTCTCTTGAAATTAAAAATGAACAGCAACTTATGAATATTCTTCTTGAACTTTCAGGTGTAAAGAAAGAGTGGGAGAGATTCCGCACGGCTCTTGACGAAGTAGAGGCCACAGGTTACGGAATAGTTATGCCGACTATGAACGAACTGACGCTTGAGGATCCCGAGATAATGAAACAGGGCGGAAGGTACGGAGTGAGACTTAAAGCATCTGCGCCGTCAATTCATATGCTCAAAGCAAATATAAATACAGAGGTTGCACCGATTGTAGGAACAGAAAGTCAGTCGGAGGAACTTATTATGTATCTTCTTAAAGAATTTGAGGAAGACCCGTCAAAAATCTGGCAGTCAAATATTTTCGGCAAAACTCTCGACAGTCTTGTCAATGAGGGCTTGCATAATAAACTTTACAGAATGCCTGCCGATGCACGGATGAAATTACAGGAAACATTGGAAAGAGTGATAAATGAAGGCTGCAGCGGACTTATCTGTATAATACTTTAATATTAATTTACCCGTCAGTTTTTGACGGGTTTTTCTATTGACAAACGCTTTGTAATATTATATAATTTATATCGAACAAATGTTCTTTTTTGAGAGGCGTTGAAAATGGAAAGAGTGATAATACATTCGGATATGAATTCCTGCTATGCATCTATAGAGTGCAGTCTTAACCCTGAACTCAAAGGGAAGCCTGTTGCCGTTGGCGGAAGTGTGGAAGACAGACACGGGATAATTCTCGCTAAAACCGAACAGGCAAAAGTATACGGAGTAAAAACAGGTGAGCCTATCTGGCAGGCAAAAAACAAATGCCCTGACCTTATCGTTGTCAAGCCTCATTTTGAAAGTTATCTTAAATATTTTTCTTTGGCTCACGATATTTATGCCCGTTATACGGATAAAATAGAGCCTATGGGACTTGATGAGGCATGGTGCGACCTTACGGGCAGTATAATGCTTTTCGGCTCTGCAGAAAAAATAGTCGATGAAATACGGGAAAGTTTTAAAAAAGAATTGGGGCTAACGGTTTCGGTGGGGATTTCTTATAATAAAATTTTTGCAAAACTCGGAAGCGACCTTGCTGCCAATGACAGCATTTATAAAATTACAAAGGATAATTTCAAAGAAAAGGTGTGGACATTACCTGCAGGTGCTATGATGGGAGTAGGCAGAAGAACAGCATCTAAACTTGCTTCGTACGGAATAAAAACCATAGGGGACATAGCCTCAACTTCTTCTGAATGGCTTACTAAAGTTTTCGGTGTGGCAGGTAAAGAGATGTGGATTTTTGCCAACGGTATGGATGCATCAAGAGTTATGACGGACGGTTATTGTCCGCCCGTAAAAAGCATAGGCCACGGCATAACCTGTACGGCAGATCTTGTCACTACCGAAGAAGTGTGGAAGGTTTTTCTTTCTCTTAGTCAGGATGTTTCAAAAAGACTCCGTAATGCCTCTTTGTCTGCCTCGGGGATACAAATCTCTGTTAAGGACAACAAACTTGTTACAAGGCAATTTCAGTGCGATTTGCCTTTTCTTACTCAATCTGCTAAAGAGATAGCCGAAACAGCCGTAAATCTTTTTTCGAAGAATTATTCATGGAATTATGACGTGAGAGCAGTGAGCGTGAGAGCCATTAACCTGAAAGATGAAAATGAGCCTGAACAGTTGAATTTTTATACCGATTATAAAAAACATGAAAAACAGCAGAAAATTGATGATACAGTTATGGATTTGAGGCGGAGATTCGGTGAAAAATCCATCTTCAACTGCTGTCTTTTAACTGAAAACAAAATTCCGGGTCATAATAAGGATAAAATACCTTTGCCCAAAAAGATGTACAGATAAGAAGGGGAAAATATGTGCAGTAAAAAAGTTTATGTTGATGTGGTAGCACGGATAGACAGCGACGGTGCGGTTACACCTCTGACTGTTATATGGGAAAACGGGAAAAGATATGAAATTGATAAGGTTTTCGGTGTACAAAGAGCCTATGCTACAAAGGTCGGCGGAACAGGTATGAGATATGAAATTTCCGTTTCGGGAAAAAGAACTTACCTTTTTGAGGATGAAGGCAAATGGTTTGTTGAGGCTAAAGGTGAATATGTAAACTGTAAAAAAGAATAAGACTTGATTTTTTTTGAAAAATAGTGTAAATTATAACTGTTGTGTTAAATTATATAAAGTTATACAATATTTGGTGTATAATTCCGACATTCAGATGAAAGGATTAAGATAAATAATGGCTAAAAAATCCGAATATTCAAATGACGATATTTTAATGCTGGAAGGTGCCGACCGAGTCAGAAAAAGACCGGCGGTTATTTTCGGTTCAAACGGTATTGCAGGTTG
>JAZSPI010000090.1:0-26611 GCA_045537395.1 Acutalibacteraceae bacterium
GCTCGAACCGTCGACCTCTAGCGTGACAGGCTAGCGTTCTAACCAACTGAACTACCGGGCCATTGGTGGGAACAACAGGGCTCGAACCTGTGACCCTCTGCTTGTAAGGCAGATGCTCTCCCAGCTGAGCTATGCTCCCATTTTACCAAGTCACTGTGCACCATTTCTCACAGCGACTTGTATACTATACATCAAAAAAGATTTTTTGTCAACACTTTTTGGAAAGTTTTTTGAATTTTTTTCTTATTTTTTTGCCTTCCTTATAAGCATTCTTAAATCCTCAGGAGTGAAGACATATTTCTTGTCGCAGAACTGACAAGAAACCTCTGTTTTTTCATCCTTTGCCATATCCTCAAGTTCTTCAATGCCTGTACTGATAAGAGCACCCTCAACCCTTTGTCTTGAACAGTAGCACTTATAGACAGGCTCCGCATCATCAAGAATGTCCAGATCAAAGAGATGAAGAGCGTGTCTGCAGATTTCTTCCGGTGTCATTCCCCTGTCAATAAGTGTTGAGATAGGCTCAAGGGTTTCGATGCACTTTTCAACAAGGTCTATAGTATCATCCATAGCCGTAGGCAGAAGTTGAATGATAAGACCTCCCGACGCTCTTACTGTAAGGTCGGGATTGACAAGAACACCTAAAGCACAGACTGTAGGTGTCTGCTCGCTGGTGGAATAATAGGCTGTGATGTCCTCGGCAATCTCACCCGTTATAATAGGTGTCTGACCGATATAAGGCTCCTTCAAACCAAGGTCCTTTATAACCGTAAGAAAACCGTCGGTACCTACTGCACCTGCAACATCTAACTTACCTTTTTTATTAAGAGGTATTTCGACCACATTCTGTGTAACATAACCTCTCACATTACCCTCACTGTCGGAAACGGCAATTACACTGCCAATGGGACCGCCACCGTTAAGACGGAGAGTTACTGAGTCATCCTTGCCTTTAAGCGCACACCCCATAAGTGATGCGGCTGTCATAAGTCTGCCCAGCGCTGCCGAACACACGGCAGAAGTTTCGTGTATTTCCTGAGCACGGTTTACCATATCGGTAGAATCAACAGCCACAGCAACAATTGTGCCGTCCTTTGATATACATCTTACAGATTTACCCATAAATCAAAATCCTTTCTTAAAGTTATTATCTTTACTGTGTTCCGTGTTTCTTTGCCACAAAGACTGCCCTTTGTGTTTCATTTCTGACAGGTTCTTTTGTCATTTCTTCATACACGGCAATAACTTCAAATTTATTCTCTTCCAGATATTCCTTTATCCTGTCAAGTTCGTAACCCTTTTCGCAGAACTCCTCACTGTAACGGTAGTAGACATCCTCTTCGCCACATTCCGTATCCTGTTCAAAAATATCAAGACTTACCTGTGTGAGAAGATTTTCGTCGGTGCTGTTCTGCCACACACAGTAAACATTCTCCATATCATAAACAAAGGTATTGTCACCGAGTATGTTTTTGTGTTTATGGGGAGTGTTGACATCAAAAAGGAAGATGCCCCCGTCCTCCATAAAAAGAGAAACCCTGCGGAAAATTTCCTTAAGTGTTATCTCATCGGTAACGTGATTAAGGCTGTCAAGAGTAGAAACAGCCGCGTTTATTGTTCCGAACAAATCCAGTTCTTCCATTCTCTGGCAAAGGAAAATTATATCCGCATTCTCCTGCATTTTCTTTTCCTGTGCCTGAGAAAGCATTTCTTCGGATGCGTCAACACCGATAACGTCATAACCCTTTTTGCTTAAAAGGAGAGACATTGTACCCGTACCGCAGGCTAAATCAAGCAAAATCCCCTTGCCGACACCGTTTTCAGCAAGGAGAGAACTGATATAGTCCGAGCGACTTTCGTAGTCAACATTTCCTGTAAGCAGGTCATAATAATATGCGAAATCACCGTAACCAGCCATTTTGTTTATGCCTCTTTATTAAAGATTTTGTCGTAGCCGCCTGCACCAAAAGCAAGAGAACGGTTAACACGGCTTATGGTAGCCGTTGAAGCGCCTGTTTCTGAAACGATTTCACTGTAGACCTTTTTATCACTGAGCATTTTTGCAACAACAAGTCTTTGTGAAATTGAAGCAAGTTCTGTCTTGGTGCAAAGGTCGTCAAAAAGAGCCTCGCACTCTTCCATTGTTTCAATTTTTAAAATTGTTTCATAAAGGTACTGAATGTTTTTTAATGTCTTTTCATTGATTCTTTCTGCCATGTTAAAATATCCTTTCAATACAGCACATATTTTCTCGTTCTGTTATTTTAACACATTAAAACGAAAAAGTAAATAGAGTTTCATAAGAATTTTCAATAAGAAAAACAGTACCTGCCGTAAAACAAGTACTGTTTCAATTAAAAGTCACATTTGATTATTTCTTAAGTGCAATACCCTGCTTTTCAAGTTCAGCAATAATACCGTTTACAACATCCATTACCTCTTCCTTGGTAAGAGTCTTTTCCGGATGCGCAAAGTAAATTCTTGAAGTGATTGATTTACCGTTTTCATCTTCGTAGGTGTCAACAACGTCAATACCCTTGATAAGAGAACAGTTTGCATTTTTAACTGCTTCACCGATAGGTGCAAACTTATCACTTACGAAGGAAAGGTCAATTTCAATACCGGGGAATTTTGAAGGCTCTTCGTACTTTATGCTGTCTGCTTCAATAAGGGAAAAATCGGTAACATCAATTTCTGCCCAGACAATGTTTGCTTTTTTGTCAATCTTTTTAAGAACTGTGGGATAAACAAGACCGATTTTACCCAGTTCCTTACCGTCGCAGATAATGGTATTGAGATTTTTCGGATGCTCATAACCGTGAGATGCTTCGGCAGTTTTAAAGGTAAGGGGAAGGTGTTTAATGTCAGAAGCAAGAGTGAGAAGCATATCACGAAGTTCGAAATAAAGTTCCTGTACAGGCTTTGTCTTGCTGAAAAGAGAGACGGCAAGTTTCTTTCTTTCATTGCAAAGGCCGTCTTCTCTGTAGCCTTCAACCACTCTGCCCACTTCAAAAATACCGAAATCGGGGGCGTAGGTGTTGTTAATCTTAACCTGGCAAAGTTGTGTGGGAATGATTGATTTACGGATAACTTCAATGTTGGGGTTGGTTGCATTGATAAGTTTTACATTATCTTCAATCTCAATACCGAGAGCCTTGAGTTCATCATAGTAAGCCCACACATAAGAGTGTGCTTCATGAAGTGAAAATCTCTTAACAAGAATATCCTTGATTTTATCCTCAACGGTCTTTTCTGTATCGGGACGAACAGGATAAAGAGGAGTTGCAGTGGTATGAATATCGAAGTTGTCATAGCCGTAAATACGGGTAATTTCTTCGATAATATCCGCCTTCATTGTAACGTCCTTGGTTGCTCTCCAGGAGGGAACGGAAACAGAGAAATCATCACCGCTGAGTTCCACACCAAAGCCGAGAGAGGAAAGAGTTTTTACGATTGTTTCGTTATCAATTTCAATACCTGTGTAACGGTCAACGAAGTTTTTGTTAAAAGCAAGATTAATCTTGTCATATTCGAATGCCTTTTCATCAGTAAGAGAAGATACGACCTGAACACCTGAGTCGATGTCCTGTAAAAGTTTTACGAAACGGGCAATTGCGGGAACTGTCATTTCAGGGTCAAGGCACTTTTCATAGCGCATTGAAGCATCTGTTCTGTGAGAGAGGCGAACTGTTGACTTACGGATTGAAACAGCGTTGAAGGTTGCTGATTCGAGGGTAAGAGTAGTGGTATCGTCAACAATTTCAGAATCAAGACCGCCCATAATACCTGCAATAGCGACGGGAATATCTCCGTTACAGATCATAAGAGTGTTTTCATCGATGTTTCTTTCCACGCCGTCAAGAGTTGTGAAAGTGAAAGGTTCGTTAAAACGCTTGATACGGAGTTTTTCTACCTTTCTTGAGTCGAAGGCATGCATGGGCTGACCCATTTCAAGCATAAGGTAGTTGGTAAGGTCGGCAAGAAGGTTGATGCTTCTCATACCGCAGTAGAAGAGACGGATTCTCATGTTCACGGGGCTTACATTTTCGGTGATGTTTTCAACCTGTAAGCAGGAATATCTCTGACAGAGTTCGTCTTCTATTTTCATATCAATCTTTTTAAGACTGTCATATTTTGAAAGGTCTACTGTATCAAGGGGTTTGAGAGGTCTGCCTGCAAGGGCGGCAAATTCTCTTGCGATGCCGTAGTGTCCCCAAAGGTCAGGACGATTGGTAAGAGATTTGTTATCAACCTCAAACACGATATCCTCAACCTCATAAAGATCCTTAATATCGGTACCGTTTGCAACATCCTCTTTGATATCCATAATACCGGAATTATCGTCGCTGATACCTACTTCCTTTTCACTGCAGCACATACCGTAAGAGGTATAACCTGCAAGAGCACGGGGAGTGATATCAATTTCACCTATCTTTGCACCAATCTTTGCAAAAGCAGTTTTCATACCCACTCTTACATTGGGAGCGCCGCAGACAACATCAGTAAGTTGTCCGTCACCTGCATCAACCTTAAGAAGGTGAAGTTTCTTTGATTCGGGATGATCTTCCACACTTTTGATTTCGGCTACAACGATACCGCTGATGTCGGAGCCTTTAAAGAAAATCTCGTTTTCAACTTCAGCCGTCGAAAGAGAAAATCTGCGGATAAGTTCGAGTTTGTCAAGACCTTCAAAATCAACAAAGTCTGAAATCCAATTCATTGATAAAAACATATTATTCTTCCTCCCCTCTTATTCGTCGTCAGTAAACTGCGTAAGTGTTTTAAGATTGCCGCTGTTAAGGTCACGGATATCCTTGATACCGTATTTCATCATAACAAGACGTGTAAGACCTAAACCGAAAGCAAAGCCTGTATATTCTTCGGGATCGATTTCACCTGCTTTAAGAACTTCGGGATGAATCATACCACAGGGGCAAAGTTCAAGCCAACCGCTGTGCTTACATGAAGGACAACCGTCACCGCCACAGATAAGGCAACTTATGTCAAGTTCAAAGCCGGGCTCAACGAAGGGGAAGAAACCGGGGCGGAGTCTTACCTTGATATCTTTCTGAAATACTTCTGAAAGCATAGTCTTCATAAAATAAATAAGATTTGAGATAGAGATATCCTTGTCAACCATAACGCCTTCCATCTGGAAAAAGGTGTTTTCATGGCAGGCATCGGTGGCTTCGTTTCTGAAGCATCTGCCGGGGAAGATAGTTTTGATGGGTACACCGTCATTGATAAGTGCATCCTTATACTTTTTATAAATAGCATTCTGCGCCGCAGAGGTCTGGCTCTTTAAAAGCTGACCGTTTTCAAGATAGTAGGTATCCTGCATATCTCTTGCAGGGTGATGCTTGGGAATGTTGAGGGACTCAAAACATTCGTAGTCGGAAACCACTTCTGCGTAGTCTTCAACTGTAAAGCCCATTGACTTGAAAATTCTTTCACACTGACGCTGAACGAGAGTAATAGGATGATAAGAGCCTTCACCGAGAGTGGCAGGCATAGAAATATCAAACTCTGCCATACCTTCGATTTCCTTAAGGATTTCCTGTTCCTTTAAAAAGGCTGTCTTTTCGCTGAGTTTTTCCGTAAGTTCAGCTTTGAGTTCATTTACTTTCTGACCGAAAGTTTTCTTTTCTTCGTTTGAAAGGTCTTTCATACCCTTCATAAGTTCAGTTACGGGACCTTTTTTACCAAGATATTTTACTCTTATGGCTTCAAGGTCGGCAGAGTTTTCTGCCTTTGCAAGTTCGGCTGCAAACTCGTCTCTGACAAGAGCAATTTTACTTTCCATATTAAACCTCCAAAATATTTTATGTCTTTATTTATCAGTTAAGCGACTTTTGAATGCAGAATGCAAAATGCAAAACGCAAAATAATGGTCGCGGGTTTACTGTTATATATCTTTCAACTTCTTTTCCTCAAAAGAAAAAGCACGATAAAAGGTAAAAAGTAAATTATATTTTTTCATCTTATTAATCGGGCGGTGTAAAAGCAAATTCATAGAAACACCTTCCACGGATACAATCGGACCGACGGGACCCATCACTTTGCATTTTGCATTCATTTTCTCTTCCAACTGAAAAAGAAAAATCGTCCCATTATAAAATGAGACGAATAAAATCCGCGGTACCACTCAAATTGCAGGGTTTCCCCAGCCACTTTGGTTCGCTTTAATGCAGCGACTACATTCTGCTTTTCACAGACAACTCGTGAGGCGAAATTCGATAAACGGGGGCAATAGGATTTTTTCAGCAATCAATCCCTCTCTGGAAAGCCTTATCCGTAATCTACTGATTCTCAGTCATAGTTTTTAAACATATCGGAATGATTATAACCTAACTTTACTAATAAGTCAAGAGTTAAATATCATTTATATCATAAGGTGTTCTCTGGTAAACGAAGTAGTTAAGCCAGTTGGTGAACATCAGCGTTCCTACGTTTCTCCAGGTGATGACAGGTGTTTTTGTGGGGTCATCATCGGGAAAATAGTTATAAGGAATTTTTATGTCAAGACCTTTTTCCTTGTCACGGAAATACTCTTTGGCAAGGGTGTCCGCATCATACTCCGAATGACCTGTGGCATAAAAGTTTCTGCACTCAAGGTCGGAGACGAGGTGGATACCCGACTGCTCGGAATAGGAGATAATCTGCAAATCTTTACAAAGAGCAATATCCGAGAAACGAATTTCAGTGTGTCTTGACTGAGGAACGTTATATACATCGTCAAAGCCTCTCATAAGCGGATGATAAAGATCAAGGGGCTTATGCGGAAATACGCCGAACATCTTTTCGGGAAGAGTATACTTGGGTATGCCGTGATGATAATAAAGACCTGCCTGTGCGCCCCAACAGATATGGAAAGTGGAGTAAACATTGGTCTTCGTCCATTCGAAAATCTGACACAGTTCATCCCAGTAGTCAACCTCTTCAAACTCCATAAGTTCTACGGGGGCACCTGTGATAATCATACCGTCATATTTTTTATCCTTGATTTCGTCAAAGGTATAATAAAACTTACTCAGATGACTCTGCGAGGTGTTCTTTGCCTTATGGGTTGCCGTCTGCAGAAACTCAACATCCACCTGTAAGGGAGAGTTACTTAAAAGACGGAGAAGTTGGGTTTCCGTTGTGATTTTGGTGGGCATAAGGTTAAGGATGATGATTTTAAGCGCACGGATGTCCTGACTTTTCGCTCTGGACTCGGTCATTACAAATATATTTTCCTGTTCAAGACTTTCCTTTGCGGGAAGTCGGTCATCTATTTTAATAGGCATAGTGTTTCTCCTGAATGTTTATTGTCTTCGATTATAACTGAAAGAGGATTTAAATACAAGGGGTTACAAACAAAAGAAATAAAAAATATTTTCCGATCAATTATAAATTGAAGTGAGCCTTTATCTTCTCAAAAGTGAAAGAAGTTTTCGGCTTTTTAACCTTTTCCTGTGGCTGTACAGCCACATTTTTCGGGTAAGGGGCATCTTTTATATTTTTGATTTTTGCTTCATCCTCACAGGCTTTCCCGCCGCAAAGAGGACATTTTTTATAATTTTCACTTAAATCAACATTACATTCTCTGCATCTCATTTTTCGTCTTCTCCCTTTTCACAATTGCTCTCAATTCGTATATCAAGACCGTGAGAAGAAAGAACTCTCACGCAGTCCCTTATCCACGAAGTATTTTTTCCGCAGTTGGAAAAACACATATTGAAAATATCCTTATTACTCACGGCAGAACAGGTACAGATAAGACCATATCCGCTTGTATCACCGTTTATACCGTCAAAGCGTTCTATTCTCTCGTTTACCTTCTCACCAAAATCTGATATTCCCGTATTGGTAAAAATAGTTGTAAAGCCTGCGTGGGTATCCTTCTGTGATTTTTTTACAACAGGCTGTTTTATGAAATTAGGAACAAACTTTATTACGGGATTACCGGCAAGAGCGCCAAAACGGTTGAGAGTCTTCTGCAACTGTTCCTTTTCGGTGTTCTTTTTAAGTTGTCCCCGCAAAGCATCACATATCTCTTCAAATGTCCAGTTTCTTCTGCCTTGAGGATAAAAAACAAGTTTACTCTGCACAGTGAAGTTGCGTACCGTAGCAGACGGGAAAAACCTTCTGAGGTTTACGGGAACAGCAATAACCACAGGCTTTTCTATAGGCTTACTTTCATTGAGTATTGTTCCTAAAATAAGTGTTGCGGCAATATATTCGGTAATTGTGAACTTATACTCCTTTGCCTTTGCTTTCAACTGCTCGACGGGCACCATGGCAAAAACAAGTTGAATACCGTTCTCGCGCATCTCTCCGTCAAGATGAAAAGCATCGAGGTTTTCGTTCTCAGCCTTTACTCCGCCCTTCTGAAAATAATCGGCATAAGAATTTGCCATTCTCTCTGCAGTTACGGGAATAGGCGTATATTCACTTTCCGGATTGTCGCAAAGTTCAAAATATCTGTTAATCAGTGCCTTAAAGTACTCATCCATACCCTTTCCGTCACAGAGATAATGGGCTGACTCTATGGCAATACGCCGTTTATGATATACGATTCTGAAATCAGGTCTGCCGTCATTACGGTATGCTATCGGCAAAATCTGCCTTGAATGCTCCTGACGTATTTCTGGAGGAAGCAGAGCCAACTGCTGATAATTCCAGAAAAAACCTTTTCTTATAAAGCTGTACATATTGGGAAATGACACAGTTAAATCCTTAACTGCTTTTTCAAGCATTTCATGGTTGACCTCTTCATCCTTAAGAACAGCCGCCACACGAAAGGTTCTGCCCCATTTTCTGTTACTGAGACTTGAAAACATAATTGAAGCGGTATCGGTTTTCATCCAACGGAATTTTTCCATTTTTTATATTCGTCCCCTTTCTCGACAGTATCTTTTTTAATTATATCATTATGAGACTGTGCTGTCAATAAGAGCGATTATTTGGCAGTTTTTACTGAACACGCAATAAATGCCCTTACGTTTTTATGCGTAAGAGCATTTATCAATTTAGTTTAATAATAAAACAATCAGAAAACATCTATATTTGTCTTTTTATCATATATCAATTTTTAGTTACCGTGAAAACAACACCTATAGGTTTTTTGACAATTACATCCTCACAAACTAAATCGTCCTTAAACACATCATTTTCCCAAACATCAAATGAGTACACCATATTGTTAACATAAGCCTTAACTGTATATGTTTTTCCTGAAGGAACGCTTACTCTTTGTGTTTCTGAAACAGAATATCTTGCTTCGACATCAAAGCCCAAAGCTGCAGATAAGAAATCATAATCAAGTTCAGTTGTAGCCGAAACAGTTACCGCAATGCTTTCAGTAACTGTCATACTTCCTCCCGGTGCAACAAATTTAGAAGACCGCAAAAGTTTTCCTCTCTCTTCATCATCTTCTAAATTTTTTAAATAATAATCGTTCCCAAAATAACGAGAATCAATCCGTGTGTTTGCTGAACTTAAACGAACTTCCTCTTCATCAAAATAACAATACACTATCCTGACTATATCCTCTGGATTTTCAAAATTCTCCTCTTCTGCAATTTCCATAATCATTTCAGGTTCTGTAATTTCCTTTTTTGTTCCATATTCAAAAAAATTAAAATCATCCTCTATTGAAATATTGTTTTGCTTCGCATCAACATTTAAAGAACATATTATCATAATCATAACCAAAACTATTAAGAATATTTTTTCACTGATATCAATTCCTTTCATTTGTTTATTTTTTCTGTATGTGCTTAAAAATTTTAACTTTTTTGCTTTTGTTAAGAAAGATTAAAACAATACCCAGCAATAAAACAACAATAAGCACAATGAACAGCCATGTCAGGTTATGCTTACTCAAAAAAGTAAAAATATTAGCCTTATAGAGCACATCTGTTCCGCCATTTATAGATTTTGAACTGTAAACAGGAAAAACAGATGAAAGCACACCTAAGCATATCAATACAACCATAGAAAATGAAACCACACATATTCCTACAATTTTATGTAAAGCACTGTTTTTTTGTTCAGGTACAGATGAATTCCATTTATCATCTATCTCCAGATTATCTTTAAGAAGATTATCAATTGACACCTCAAAAACTTCACTAAGTTGTAATAATATCTCGGCATCAGGTATTGTATCACCAGTCTCCCAACGAGATACGGCTTGACGGGAAACCGTCAATCTTCCGGCAAGTTCTTCCTGTGACATATTATTGATTTTTCGTAAATATCTTAACTTCTCCTTAAACAACATTTTTCCTCCTTTCCTCCTGAATTTTAATATAAATTCAAGATTTGTCTATCATTTTTATATTACTTTTCTGCCCGAATACCGGGAAACACGCCCAATATATGAGAATCAAGGAAAAAAGCCTATTCTTGTTCAAAAATATTATTTTACAGTTCAATAAATGCCCTTACGTTTTTATCCGTAAGAGCATTTGTTTTTTTATCTTTTATTCGGCATTTCTCTTTGCATTAAGTTCTGAAAGTATTCTCGCATATTCCTTATTATCAATTTCATATTTGCTCATGGGAATAACGGAAAGAAGACTGCTGACGAAAGCAGGAATGGTAACGAGGAAGAACATACCGAAGCGGTATTTTTCAAATTCGGGAGCAGTTGCAAACATAAAGTCAGTAGCCGAAGAAGCGGCTAAAGCCTCGTTACAAGCCTTGACAGCATCACCGCTGAAGCCAACGGCGGCGAAAACTATACCCTGAATGAAAGAGGATAAACCGGCACCGAGTTTTGTGATAAAGGACTGACCGGAGAAAAATACTCCGTCGGGACGGTAACCTGTACGGTATTCGTCATAGTCTACGCAGTCGGCTATCATAATGGACTGAATAACACCGGAAGCACCCGTGCCTGCACCGGCAATTAAGAAGAGAACAGCCATAACGGGAAGCCATGCCGTTTTATAAAGACCTGTTCCGTCGATGAGATATGTCACAAATATAAGACCGAAGGGAATAGCACCGATAATACTTGTACCGTTATAAACTGTCTTCTTTTCGAACTTTTCGCAAAGTTTAGGAACGAGAGCCATGGCACCGAACATACCGATAAACATAGGTCCGCCGAGAACTGCCATATAAAGCATATAACTCTGACCGCCACCGCCGTTATCACCGAAGTAATATGAGAGAAGTGTCATGGCAACAAGAGAAAGAATCTGTGTGGGAGCCTTTATAACACCCGAAAGGAGAATACGACGGAAAGGCTTACAGTTCCACATAATCTTAACATTGTCTATAAATCCCTTGTGGTCATCGGAGGGCTGTGTAACTCTTTCCTTGGCGAAAGCAGCACACTGGAAAAGAAGTGAGCCTATAACAGTAAGAGCGCCGCAGACTACTATGAAGCCCATCTGAAGTCCTTTGCTCTGTCCCATACTCTCGGCAAAGGAAGCACCAACGCCCTGAGAAACGGGGATAAGAGCAAGAAGTACAACACCGCCGCCGATACCTGCGACAAGTCTTGCCAGACCGAGAAGTTTCGCTCTGTCTTTATCGTTTTCGGTCATAAGAGCAGTGATACCCCAGATGGGAATGTCACCTGCCGTATAAGTCATACCCCAAAGGATATAGGAAACAGCCGCCCAACCGATTATCAAAGCATTGGTGGAACCGGGATTCGCAGAAGAATACTGTCCGTTTATGAAAGTGAGAATGGTTGTGATACAGACTATGCCCGGAACAAAGAAAAGATAGGGACGGCATTTACCGTATTTACTTCTTGTTCTGTCAACTATGGTACCCATCATCGGGTCATTGATTGCGTCCCATACTCTGGCTATACCTGTAATTACGCTGATAGCCATAGCAGGGATAAAGATAACGCTTTGGAAATAGAAAGTCATACCTGTGGCTATGATATTATAAATAATATTCTGTCCCGCCAGACCAATAAGGTACATATTCCTTTCTTTTTTTGTGTAAGTATTCATTTTTCTTTCCTCCTGTTTTTTCTTACTTTTTGATTATAACACAGTTTCGGCTTTTAAGAGTATAGAAAAAAATGGAAGGTTTTTGGGTATATTGACGAAGAAAAAAGGCAAAAATTTACTTGAAAGCAAATAATATGTTTGATATAATAAAGCCACCACACGAAATCTGAATATTTTTATTCCCCTGTACAAGAGGTGTGCTTTTTTATTTCCGGTAAAAATGCAGACTTCTATTTTCGCATTTCTTGTGCGAGGGTATAATCAGATTTTGTGTGGTAACTTAATCGGAACTGCATTTTTCGTGTGTGCGGATTTCGGTTTGCACACACTTTTTATTAGGAGGTTATAAATTACGAAATAACACGAACAGTTTATCACAGAAAGGATGAAAGAAAATGACAAACTTTTTAGCAACACTCATAGCCTTTATTACGATGATAGTCTCCCTTCAGTCAGGCGGTGCCCTTGCTGAAGAAATGAAAAACAAAGGCGATATTTTCGGCTTTGCTCAGACTGTAAACGCACAGAAGGATTTGCCCGACCTTCCCGCAGATGAAAACGGTGATTTTACCGTTCTTCAGTTTACCGACACTCATTTCACCACAGGCATTACATTTTCCGATATGCTTCTTTTAAACAAAATGGAAAAACTCACGAAAAAGTATGATCCCGATCTAGTGGTAATTTCAGGAGATATGATAGATGACGGTAATGACGGAGATTTCAACAAAGCCTATGTCCTTCGCACCGTAGCAGAGATTTTTGAAGAAGCAGACCAGTACTGGTCTTATGTTCCCGGAAATAATGACGGTGTGAACTACGGAACATCGGAAGATGTGGTTGCTTATCTTTCACAGTATGAGCATTGTCTTGTTGCCGACGAACCCGACATATCAGGCGGCTGCCAGTACAGCATTGACATTACTGATAACGGGGTTGTCACTCACTCTCTTTTATTCCTTGACACAATGGACTACGACAATGAAGATCCCGACCATATCTACGGCTATGTTCATGAGGATCAGGTCAATTGGTGCAAAGAAGAAATTGCAGAAAAGAAGGGCATTAACGATAAGGTTTATATAAGTGTTTTTCTTCACGAAAACACACCGGACTTTTTCCGCGCTGCAAGAAAAGGTAAGATGTATAAATTCGGCTATCCTACGCTGGGTATAAGGGCAGAAAAATATAACATTCCCAAAAATCAACCCCTTGACGATGTTTTTAACGAAAGCGGCTGTGTAGGTCTTCTTTCCATGGGACACAATCATCCCGCCACCGTACAGTGCAGTTTTTATGAGGACACATATTACCACGTTACACCAAAGACCTCTGTGGCAAGTACACTTATTACAATTCACACAAACGAAAATAACACAAGGGATATGTATGATTTCAAAAGTATATATTGCTGATTAAGAATAAAAATAAGAGGCTGTTTTTAGCAGCCTCATTTTTTTATTCTTCTGTTTCTTCCTCTCCTTTAATTTCAAGAATAACTTCCTGATTTGTGAAGAATTTGATTTTGTTCAGAGGTGTGCCGAGAATTTTTTCACAACTTGCGCCGAGAATATTCATCATCTTTGACTCTACTACTGTGTTAATCATAGCAAAATCGATAAGCACCTGCATCTGGTTTTTAAGGAAATCAGTATCCTTGTCTTCAAAAAATGAATCATCAACTTCTTCAACGGTAACTCCTGCAAGAGACATATCCTGGTCATAAAGTTTCTTGTTTTTTTCAAGACACTTCTGAATAAGAGAAAGCATCTGCTCGTCCTTACCTGCCTTAAGAGCGTTCTGAAGAGAGGTTGACTTCATCTGATACTTGAAAGAAAGTTTGCATGCCTTAACAATGCCAAAGCAAAGTTTAACAAGGTCAGGATTGATTTTTTCGGGGATGAAGATTTCCCCGTCTTTTTTGTAGAAATAAGCCATTTTTTATTCTCCGTTCTTATATGTTTTCATCAGCAGGCATTAACCTACCCAACTGATATTAATCTTATCCTCAATCTTTACGCCATTATCCAGATGGCACCACTTTTCAGCAAGAGCAACTTCGCTCTCCTTGCACTTCATATTTATTTTCGTCAGTGCCGTACAGTTGAAAAATGCATACTCATCTATTCTGACAACGCTTGCCGGAATGGTTATCTCCTCTACCTCTGAGCAGAAGGAAAACGCATCTTTGCCTATTGTCTGAAGTTTTTCCGGCAAATTAATTTCCTTTAAGGAGCATCGGAAAAATGCTTTCTCTTCAATGGAAACAAGAGTGGACGGCAAAGTTATTTCTCTCAGTTCGTAGCACTTATAAAAAGCCTTTGATCTGACGGTTTCTACGCCCTCAGGCACAGTATAAGAAATGGATAAAACTTCGTTGCCGTCTTTGTCCTTTTCCGTAACGGTATCTCTTGCAGGAGGATAGAACAGAATTGTTTTCATATCCTTGCTGTAAATTACACCGTCAACATCACATATATAAGGATTGTTTTCATCAACTTCAAACTCAGTGATTTTTCTGCTGTTGCCAAATGCCCAAGGTGAAATTTCTTCAACATTCTTGCCTATTGTTATTTTAGTAACATATTCGAGATTCGTCGCCGCAAATTCGCCGATTTCTGTTACAGGTGTGCCCTCATATTCATCAGGAATAACAATATGCGTAACTATAGATTTGTTGGGCACCTTTGTAACCGTTGCTTCACCGTCTTCAACCTTACAGGTAATATCCGTGTTTCCCGTAAGACCGTCTATTTCCAGATCACCGCAGGAAACAAGACAGAAGCAAAGTGCCGTAACGAGAACTAAAACAGTAAGTATTCTTTTCATTATGACACCTCCTGTTCATCGGCTGTTGCCTGAGTTGTTTCTTCAAGACGTTCCTTTAATTCCTTGACACACAAATCATGCTTTTCTTTTGTAAGATTGTAAAATACAAAGGGAATCATTGTAAGGAAAAGACTTATAATGGTAAACCACACATGTATACCGAAAACATTGCTGCATATTTCAGTATCGTAAAGTACGTCCCAGTCAGAAGTAAAACCGATTACTTCAAGAAGCCACGGTGTTATATAGCCCAAAGCAAGATTAAGAGGATTGGTAAACCAACTGAAAACGCCTGAAACCGAGTCACATCTTTCGCCGTACTTCCACTGGTGGTATATCTGAACGTCAGCGCCAAGACCTGTAACAACGCCTGAGTCAATGGGCTGAATGAAGTTTCTTATAAAAAGAGAAACGAGGAAAATTACGATGCTTTCCGTTTTTATTGCAAGAAGCATACCGAAAATTGCAACAATTGAGGCTGCTCTTGAAATGAGAAGAATATTCTTTTTCTGGAACCTCTTGGTCAGAGCAACGCAGAGAAGATTACCCGGTGTCATACCGATAACTACCAGACTTGCCGCAACACCGTAAATCCACTGCTCTCTTAGAGAATATACGAACCACCACTGCAGAACGCTGTTAACAAGCCATTGCCACTGCCCTACTACGTTTGCTATATTGATAATCCAGAGATATTTGTTCCTGAGAGCATTTTTTGCACCTTTGAAAAACGAAACTTTCTTACGCACTTCAATACTCTCTTCAATTGTACGTTCTTTACAGAAAATTGCTGCAAGGCCAAAAAATGCACCTACAAATGCAAAAATTGGAACAAAGATCTTATAAGTTTTGATATTTGTATAACCGCCTGTTAAAGCAATGAGCATCGGGAAGAAAATATTAATTACAGAGGGCATAAAACCTGTAATGATAGGAACGATAGAATAAAGTTTCTGCCTTTCCTGTGAGTTCGGTGTCATAAATGCTACAAGACCGTTTACTCCGATGAAACTGTTGTAAAAATAGTTCATCAAAGTAAACGCAAAGTGCAAAACCGTAAGTTTGGTTACATAAGGAACATTCTGAACCGGCAGGAACGGAATTACGGAAATAATAACGGCTGAAGGTATGGAAGAGAACAAAACAAAGGGTTTAACTCTGCCGTGTTTAGCACAGAATAAAAATCTTATAATCCATGTAAGATACCCTGTTATACCGCCCGTAACAAGAATGTTACCTACAATCTGAGGCAGGCCCATCATAAAACCTTCAAAGATATTTGCAGGAATAAAATAACAACCAATACCTATGATAATCTGTCCCATATAGGTTGCGTGAGCAAATTTTTTCATTCCGGACGAAAGTCTTCCGTGATTCTCAAAAATGAGCATACCCACAGGATTTGTAAACATCAGGATATAACCGATTATTGTTGAAATAAGATTTATAAAATAGAAATCCATAGCAGGAATTTCCATTATTGCCCCACAGAAAAACGACGCTGAAAAAGTCATAATCGCAGATGCCGTCATATAAACATATGTACCTGCCTGCGAAACGGTATAGGCTGTCATTTCCTTAAGGGAAAGGTATTCGCCTTCTGCAGGAGTGTTCCAATGGGTTTTAACATAACCGGGAACACTTTTTACTTTTGTCATAACTTCTGAAACATTCATCATCTTTCCTCCAATCTGTTCCCTATTATACAACTTCATTCACATAAAAGCAAACAAAGAAAACTACTTATTTATACTTTGTGAAAACTTACAATTTTGAAACGAAATATATGTCTAATATGACAAAAAAGAGTTTCCTTAGATAATTATACAAAGCACGTGTCACATCAACAAAATGTACAAATTGAAAACAAAACCGATGATTATTAGAAGTTTATAAACAAACATTTAAAAAATGTCGATTTTGTTGACGGCAGTCATTTTCATATAATATAATTTTTATACAAACAGAAAGGAGTTGTTTGTTATGAAGAAAAGTAAAAAACTCGCACTTGTAATTACCGCAATCATTCTGATTGCAATTCTCTCTGTCGCCTTTGTTTTCCGCGGAGAAGCCGGAACTCTTCTTTCGGTAAAAGAAAACGGCGATACGGGCATTTATGAAATCAACTATACCGCCGATTACAAACTTGATGAACTTCTTGAAGCCGGCGGTGCTGCAACAGAAGAACAGTTGGTGCAGTACATAATCAAGACAATGCTTAAGGGACTTCCCATCGAAGTACCTTATGAAATCCCTAATCTTGCCTGTTCAACCTTTTATGCAAAAACACCCGAAGAAGGATATATTTTCGGAAGGAATCTTGACAATCAGACTACCGATCTTGCGGTAATCAAGACCTCACCGAAAGAAGGCTACAGTTCAGTTTCTGTTGTTAACCTGAGTTTCCTCGGCTACAACGAAACCTACACACCCGACAAACTGACGGACAGAATCAACACTCTCGCCACAGCCTATTTCCCTCTTGACGGAGTTAACGAAAAAGGGCTTGCTGTCGGTGTTCTTCAACTTCAGGCTCCCGCCACGGCGCAGGACAACGGCAAAACCGATGTAGGTACAACTCTCGCCATCAGAGCAATGCTTGACAAATGCGCGACTGTCGATGAAGCGGTGGAACTTCTTAAAGGCTTCGATATGTTTGCCGCCGCAAAGGGCTGTTATCATTTCCAGATAGCCGATGCCGCAGGAAAGAGCGTTGTGGTTTCTTATGTAAACAACGAAATGGTTATAACCGAAGAGAAAAACGGATTCATCGCAGCAACCAATTTCTATTTGCACGATGTGCCTTTCAAATATGAAAAGCAGGGACTTGACCGCTACGAAATACTCGAAAAAGAACTTAAACAAAGCAAGTCCGTTCTTTCTGCAGAAGACGGTATGAATCTCCTCAAAGCAGTAAGAATCACCGGTACAGATCCGGATGAAAAAGGCAGAGTATACTCAACCCAGTGGTCCTCGATTTATGACCTGACAAATCCGTCTCTTAATCTTTGTGCAGATATGAATTATGACGATGTTTATATTTACGAGGTAGATTAAAATACTGACCGAATGATTAAGGTCTCACAATGCATAAAACTGACCTTCATTATTTTCGTGAAACATAAGAACACCTGCAACATAAATTAAACAATAAAACTGATTCCGTTTTTAGCGGAGTCAGTTTTGTTTTTCATCCCTTGAAACAAGGAATCTTAAAATTTTGTAAGGTTTGGTAAAAAGATAAAATTACTTTCCTGCCATCAACATATATCTGCTTTTATTGACATTTCTTGTGTTTTATGTTATAAACTGTTTGTTGATTATTTCTATAGTTTATTAAAGGAGAGTGAAAAGTTTTGCTGAGCAAAGAAGAACAGGAAGCATACTGTAAAAAATATTATCTTCTGGTTTATAAATATTGTTTGTACGCACTCTCTAACAAGGAAGATGCTGAGGATGCGACACAAGAGACCTTTGTTGTCTTCAGCAAGAAAGGTCATATGCTTGAAGAAAGACATATAAAACCCTGGCTGTTATCCACAGCCCATAACATGGTTCTGAAAGAATACAGAAAGCGCACTGTTGCCAAGAACAAACTGATAGTTTTTGATGAAGAAATGACTGAACTTTCCAGAAAAGTCAGAACATTTGAAGAAGATATAATTGATTATTATGTTGTAAAATATATAGAAGATGTATACGCTCGCTTGTCTGACAGAGAAAAAGAACTTTTCGATTTATACAGTGACGGCACACTAAAGACCGCTCAGATAGCACAGATAATGGGTTTGGATTCCCATACCTGTTCTATGAGAAAAACACGCCTGAAAGAAAAATGCAGAGATATAATGATGGAAATTTTATTTTATTAAACTTTTTTTGTTACGTTTTCGTTTTTCGGGAATATACATACGAAGAGCGAAACCTACCAAAAGGAAGGGTGGTTTATTTTGGAAGATGAAAATCAGGTTTTCGGCAAAGGTGCCGGAACCTTTGAAAGCAATAATAATCTTGAGTCAGAAGATTTTATTTTTTACCATCAGAATAAGGAATCAAATAACAATATCGATAATTCAGTGAAGGATTTAACGGATTTTATCGATTCTCTTATACAGGATGTATCTGACCCCTCAGAAGAAGAAATCAATGCAGGTATAGAAAAGATACTTGAAAGGACACATCCTGAACAGGAGAAACCCGAGCCGGTAAAAACTGATAAAAAGAAGAAAGTAACCCTTAAGGTGCTCTTCATAGCGGCGGTTATTTCCCTCATTTCCTTTTCCTGCCTTTTGGCTGTCGGCAACAGCCGTAATGTAAGCATAGAAAACGGATTCATGGCTTTTGCCAAAGAAACAGTTCAGATTGTATTTTTCGGCAAGGAAGAAAAGGAATATATTTCAGTTGATTTGTTATTAGCGGATTTGAAAGAACACGGATACAAAGATATTCTTTTTCCGGAAATATTTATAAACGAATCTGATAATTATAAGGTCAGTGTGCCGGTGTATGCTGATGATGAGTTTAAACAAGTAACCGTTGATATTTATAACGGAGAAAAAATTTATAAATTCGTTATACACAGTTACAATCAGTCACAGCAAGCCTTTGATTATTTCGATATGGACGATGCAAAAACTGTAACAGTTGATGATATTAACATAAATGTTTTTGAGTTTGATGACGGTGGGTCAGCTATGGAATTTGTACACGGCAGTTACCGTTATTCCGTACACGCAAATATTCCTTATAACGAAATGGTAAGTGTAGTTCAAACTATCAAATAGGGAGATTTACAAAATGAAAAAATTGATAACACTTTTACTTTGTTTGTCTTTAATGTTTTCATTTTTTATTTTTGAAGTAAGTGCTTCAAGCGAGGAAGTTTTCATTCCGTATGTTGTTGATTTTAATTTAACCTCAGATTTTGAAGAGGCTGAAACCGGTGACAACAGCACCCGTGCAACAGGTCTTATTCGTTCCTACAGTTTATATCTTACAAAAACAGGCTCCACCCTTAACATAACCGGTCAGACCTACGGCTCAGTGGAAGTGGTAAGAAGCGGATTCAAAAATCTTACAATTCAAAGAAGAAAAACCAGCGACTATGCCTGGGAAGATTACTATGAATACGGAAATCTTTATATCGATGCTTTCGCTGCAAATCTTGACACAAAACTCGTAGTTCCCGCGAACTATCAGTACAGGATTTCCTGCAAGCACTACGCAAAGAAAAATTTACTTATGGTGCAAACCGTAAGTAACGTTTCCAACATTGTAACCACGGTATAATTTTTATACAGCAAAAATCACAGGGATTGTAAACTGCTCCAATGTACGGACAGCACAAAAACACCCCTGTGACAGACAGTATTTAATTTTAAGCAACAAACTGATTCTGTTTTTCAAACGGAGTCAGTTTTGTTATTTGTTCTGGTTGTTCTGGCTTTTCTGATTGTTTTTGTTGTTCTGATTGTTTCTGTTGTTTTGGTTATTCTGATTATTCTGGTTATTCTGGTTGTTCTGGTTGTTCTGGTTGTTTTTGTTATTCTGGTTGTTTCTGTTGTTCTGATTATTGCTATAGTTGTTCATATTCTCACCTCCTAAACAGTTTACAAGGATAGTTTACCTACTTTGCGGCAAACTATTCATATAAGAAAAAGACTGAAGGGAGAAAAAATATGCTTTTGATTACAAACGGTCTTTTGCACACAATGGAAAGCGATACACCGTTACGCGCTGATATCCTGGTAAAAAAAGGAAAAATTGTAAAAATCAAAGAAAAAATTGTTCCACCGGAGGGAGCAGAAATTTATGATGCCCAAAACCTTAATGTCTATCCCGGATTTATCGATGCACACAGTCATATCGGAATTGCTGAAGATAAAATTTCATCACAAAATGATACGAGCAACGAAAACACAAATCCGATAACACCTTTCATACGAGGAATAGACAGTATAAATCCAATGGATAGTGCTTTTCATAATGCTATTGCCGCCGGAATCACCGGTGTTATGGCAGGGCCGGGAAGTGCTAATGCTGTCGGCGGACAATTTGCCTTTATAAAAACCTACGGCAGATGTATTGACGATATGGTTGTTCTTGCTCCCGCCGCTATTAAAATTGCTTTCGGTGAAAATCCGATGAACTGTTACGGCCTTAACGGAAATATGCCGTCAAGCCGTATGGGAATTGCTTCCCTTATAAGAGAAGAACTTTTCCGCGCAAGACAATATTTTTCACAAAACCAAGAAGGCAACGAGGATTTCACGCTGGAATGTTACAAAGAACTCTTCGAAAAGAAAATCCCGCTTAAAGCCCATACCCACCGCACAGATGATATTTTCTCCGCAATAAGAATAGCAAAAGAATTTGACCTTGACCTGACACTTGACCACTGCACCGAGGGACATCTGATTGCCGGGGAAATCGCCAAAAGCGGTTTTCCTGCCATAGTGGGGCCTTCTCTTGCTTCACGAAGCAAAGACGAAGTAAGCCAATCGGATTTTAAAACTGCAGGTATTCTTCACAATGCAGGGGTTAAGGTTGCAATAACTACCGATCATCCTGTTTCAAGAATACAGTATTTGCCTTTATGTGCAGGTATTGCTGCAAAGGAAGGTTTAGGCGAAACAGCGGCACTTCGCGCAATCACCGTTGATGCGGCACAAATATGCAGAGTCGATCACAGATTAGGCAGTCTTAAAGAAGGCAAGGATGCAGATATTGTTATTTTTGAGGGCAATCCGCTAGAAATAAACTCTTGTGTTAAGGCTACTGTTATAAACGGTGAAATTGTGTGGCGTAATTAAGAATCAATATCTAACCTATAAAGTGAGCATTATTTTTGCAAAAATACATCTTCAAGAATAGTTATGCTCCTTTTTTCTGCATTTTTTTGGAATTTTTTGTTCAAAAACCGATATGCATTTTTAACTGCAATAAACATAAAATATCTTTGGAGGTTGAATTATGAAAAGAAGTGAAATGCCCATTGGCTTCAGCATGGCACTTATGGAAAACCCTGAAGCAATGAAAAAATTTTCAATGCTCAGCGAGGAGAAAAAGCAGACCGTCGTAGAAGGTTCACACTCTGTCAGATCAAGAAGTGAAATGTACAGATATGTTAATGAAATATTGATAAATATGCAATAAATAACCAGACAGGATTATGTGAATACTTTATCACAACCCCCTTGCCATAATAATTTTTTGTGCAGAACTTTATGATAAGGCAAGTTTTGAAAAGAAAAAATTATTGTGAACTGTTAAATTAAGCGGATTGAAGTTTCAGGAGACACAAAGTAAAAATTAAGTTTAATTTTTTACTTTGTGCAGTTTACGGTTGGATCTAACAAGATAGCGTTATATATAAAACTGCAACCACTTTTTAACTTAGCGGTTGCAGTTGAATTGTCTTTTTAAATACTTGATTTTTCCCAATGCACGCTATATAATAATCATAATGAAAACTTTTATATTTTAAGTTTCAGGAGGATTATTATGGATAAGATTGTTGCGTTTTTTATGGCGATTATTACCTTTTTTATGAGCATTTTCGGAATTACTCCAGTAAAGTATAACAAGTATACCAATCTTTCTTACGGCAGTGATAAAAATCATGTGCTTGACCTGTACCTTCCGAAAAAAGACAAAGACGATGTCGCGTTGATGCTCTACATTCACGGTGGCAGTTGGACAGGCGGCGATAAATCAGCCTATAACGATTTCTGTAAGACCACAACCGGTAACTACGGGTATGCATCGGCAACAATGAATTACCGTCTTCTTACATCAAAGGGTGACGTAAACTACAAGGATATGCTCGATGACATTGATTCTGCTATCAACTACATAGTTAATACTGCCGCTGAAAAAGGTACGGAGATAACTCAAATCGGTATTGCAGGTGCTTCTGCCGGCGGACATCTCGCTTTGCTTTATACTTATACTCATTATAATCAGTCAAGACTTCCTATTAAGTTCTGCGTAAGCAAAGTTGGTCCGACCGACTTTACAGATACTGCTTTCTTTGCTGAAAATATGGATCATTCCTTTGACAGATACGCTCTTATCTCTTCTCTTATCGGTGAAACCGTAACTGTAGATAATTTCACTTCAACGTCTTCCTCACTCATCGCCGCATCTCCCATTTCTTATGTCACATCTGATGTTCCACCCACTCTTATGGCATACGGTCAGAAGGACACTCTTGTACCCTTCTCAAACGGAACAGAACTTTATAACGCTTTGAAGGCTGCCGGAGTTCCCTGTGACTTTTACGATTTTCCGAACTCAGGCCATGACCTTATGAACGATCCGAGTGTAAGCGATGCATATGTAGGTGCAATTGCAAACTATGCAAAAACTTATTTCGGATATTAAGATTTTCTTTAACAGTAAACCGCAGTACTTAACGGTGCTGCGGTTTTTATGTATTCTGTTCTTTATTCGGTTTTTATTCTCATAGGATATAAACTGAAAGTTGAGTTTAATATTGACTTTGAGCAGTTTATGGTGGGATTGGATAAGGTGGCGTAGTGTAACCCCCTTAGTTTGTAACTACGGAGAGGTTTGAATAAATGAACTTAACTTATCTTGCTGAAAAAAATAAAATCAAAAATGTAAAAACATCTTGACATTTTCCGTGTAAATTCATATAATATAAAAGTAAAGAGTTCTTTACTTTTTGGAGGTGTTAATATGAAAGAACTTTTCAAGAAATTAGGCTTTCATAAAATGGATGAAATGGAACAGAGCATTATGTTCAAGGCTCAGAGAAACGCTTTCCTTTTCCTTGAGTTTGCATTGATAATATGGGCTTTATATGAAAGTTATAAGGTTTTGGCATACCACACACAACTTAACATCTTACCGTCAATGCTTGCTATGGGTGGAATAGTTATTCAGAATGTGTCACAATTAATTATGACACATAATGCAGTAAAAGGCGACGAAGATTCACCAAAAGTTTCGCCATTATTCAAAACAATTTTGCTGTGCATTATTGTTGCGACAATTACCCTCATAATTTCAAATATAATAGTTGTATTTTTGGTGATGAAATAATGACAAACAGAATAAAAGAATTACGCAAAAAGCACGGCTACAGACAAGAAGATTTGGCTGAAGCTTTAAATGTATCCCGACAAACCATAATTGCCATTGAGAATGATAAGTATAACCCCACACTTGAATTGGCAATGAAACTCGCACGATATTTAAATACAACAGTTGAAGAACTCTTTATATTAGAACCATAGCATAAAAAATCCGAGGTCATAAAACCTCGGATTTTTCTTGGTGTAGATAAGCGGGATCGAACCGCTGACCTCTTGAATGCCATTCAAGCGCTCTCCCGGTACATGCATAAACACAGCCAAAAATCCAATACGATTAAAAATATATAATTAGAACTTGAAAATGATCATCAAATATGATATCATTCTCAAGTGAAAGAAGGTTGATAATATGTATCCCACCTTAGGCAATACAGGCATAGGGATGTATGACCTGTTTAATACTATAGCCATATGTTTTTTCTATATTTATAATTTTTCTAACTTTAAAAATAAAAAATCATTTCTCAGCAATTTTTCTTTAACTATTACAGAACGCATTTCAAAGAGGAACAAATATGTTTTTCTTTCAAACGCAAATTTATGGACTTGTATAGAAATTGCTGTAATTTCATTTGTTCAATTTGAATTTCTTCTCGGTGTGCTGCATTCTTTGGTGGCAAACACTTTTAATACAGGCTCAAACTATTTCGGAACTCTGTTTTTTAAGCCGATTATATTATATCTGCTCTTTTACCTTATAGCTATAAATCCCTTAAAACAGATGGATCTTATAACTCCTGCTTTTCCGTTAGCTCTCGTTCCGGTAAAATTAGCTTGCTTTTTTCATGGCTGTTGTTCGGGTTTTGAATGCTCATGGGGATATTATGACCAATCAGAATGTAAAAATCTATTCCCTTCACAGCTTGTTGAGGCCGGATTGGCTCTTTTGTTATTTATATTTCTCCTATGGTACAGAAAAAAGGCTAAGGAAGGAACTTTGTTTCCGATTTATCTGATACTTTACAGTGCAACCCGTTTTTTCAGTGAATTTACGCGAATAGAGAAAAACATTCTCGGTCCGTTTAAAACATATCATTTTCTCTGCCTTGCCGGTGTAATCATCGGTGTGGCTGAATTATTTATTATTCTCAGATATTCAGAAAAAATTAAAACCGTTTACGACAGAAATCCTTTCCCTTGGATTAAGGAAAAAAATATAGTTCATCACAAAAATAAAAAGAAAAAAAGAGCCTCTTCCATTGTTCCGAAAACTGTAGCGAAAGACTATTCCAAATTAAAAATGTGGACTATCATATGGACTCTGGGCCTTATAGGACAAATCAGTTGGAGTGTTGAAGGAGCCTGGTTTAATACTTTTGTTTATGAAAAAATAGACAAGAATCCTTCTATAATCACCCCTATGCTAATTATGGGCGCCTTGGCTACGACTGTGTCAATATTCTTGTTTGGTACTTTAACTGACAGAACCGGAAACAGGCGGACATTAATAAGTACAGGGTTTACTGTGTGGGGTATACTTACTGCCTGCTTCGCTCTTACACAGTTTATTGCAGAAAGTTCCTTAATATTTGCTGTTACCTGTATTGTTTTAATCGATATGTTGTTGAGCTTTTTCGGTTCAATGAGTATGGATGTCGGTTACAGCACATGGCTAACGGATATTATGAACGATAAAAACCGCGGACAGATAGGCGGTGCCATTGCCGTTCAAAGTGTTCTGGGTTCTCTTTTAGGTAGCATTATAGGTGGATTTTTGGTTGGCAAAGAAAACAATTATATCCGTTTATTTGTTGTATTGGGAACTTTTATGTCTGTCTTCGGAATAGTATCTATTTTCCTTTTCTCAAAGAAAAATGACGTCACTCCATCTGTCAGAGGAAGTTTTAGAAAACAGTTTTTAAGTGTTTTCGACTTTAAGAGTTTATCTGAGCATAAGGAACTTTTATTGGTTTATGTTTCCGTTGCTGTATTCTTTATAGGCTTTAACACCTATATGCCTCATCTTGGAAACTATCTTATCGATTACATTGGTTTTTCAGCTGACCAAGCGGGTATAATTAGGGCTATACCTTTGCTCTTTTCAATGATTGTCACTTTGCCGGTTTCAAAACACATCAATAAAGGTAGATATATAGAGGTTTCAATTGTTTCAATAACTTCCGGATTATTGGGAATACTTTCTATTTTCTCTATTCTTCCCGAAGATATTGACACAACTAAAAACTTCCACCTGAGATTGTTTACGAGCATTTTTTTAGTAGGTGTAAGTTATATTATTATGCTCCAGTCTACAAAGGTTTGGACAAAAAATCTTTGTCCGAAAGACAGTAAAGGGCAGTTCGAAGGATTCTATGCAATTTCATTTGCTCTTATCCCTATGTTGTTTGGTTCTAATATAGGCGAGATAATAGTCAAAAATGTAGGTGAAACTATACTTAATGAGATTACCGGCCGTTATGAATATATCCCTAACGGAAAGCTTTTCTTAGTTGGTGCTATTATTTCAACTTTCAGTATTATACCTGTTCTTTTGACCAAAAAATACGGCCACAAAAATGCAGATATTAAATGCTAATAATACATCTCTTATAGAATCATAACCACCGGTTTAACCGGTGGTTTGCTCACCCCTATAAGGGGTTATAACTGGCTTAACCCCTAAAAGGGGCACAGAAGGTTTGACGTCGCATTACTATTACTTGGCTGCCGCTCATGAGCGGCTTTTTATTTTGC